>JBDTTU010000058.1:0-26865 GCA_039930465.1 Burkholderiales bacterium | reverse complement strand
ACCCGGCCAAGGTGAACGACCTGTATTCGCGCACGCTCACGCCGCACATCTTCGAAGGCCTCTACAAGTACGACTACCTGGCGCGGCCGATCAAGATCAAGCCGCTCACCGCCGACGGCATGCCGCAGGCATCAAGCGACTTCCGCACCTGGACGGTCAAGGTCAAGCCCGGCATCTTTTTCGCCGACGATCCGGCGTTCAAGGGCAGACGCCGCGAGCTGGTGGCGGCCGACTACGTCTACTCGTTCAAGCGCCTGGCCGACCCGGCCAACAAGAGCCCGGTGTGGTCTGCGATCGAGACCGACAAGATGCTCGGGCTGAACGAATTGCGCCAATCCGGGCTCGACAAGAAGCAGCCCTTCGACTACAGCCGCGAAATCGAAGGCCTGCGTGCGCTCGACCGCTACACGCTGCAGATCAAACTCGAAGACCCGCGCCCGCGCTACATCGAATCGCTGGCCAACAGCGACATCCTGGGCGCCGTGGCGCGCGAGGTGATCGAGTTTTATGGCGAGAAGGCCGAAGAGCACCCGGTCGGCACCGGCCCGTTCAAGCTGGTGCAGTGGCGGCGCAGCTCGTTCATCGCGTTCGAGCGCAACCCTGATTTTCGCGAGATGTTCTATGACGCCGAACCCGCCGCCGACGACGCCGAAGGCCAGGCGCTGCTCGCACACTTCAAGGGCCGGCGCCTGCCGATGGTTGATCGAGTCGAGATCTCGGTGATCGAAGAAGAGCAGCCACGCTGGCTGTCGTTCGTCAATGGCGAGGCCGACCTGGCCTACCGCATCGGCTACCAGTTCGTGAACCAGGCGGTGCCGGGTGGCAAGGTGGCGCCGAACCTGGCCAAGCGCGGCCTGCGCGCCTACCAGGTCGTGGAGCCAGCCAGCAACTACCTGATCTTCAACATGGAAGACGCCACCGTCGGCGGCTACACGGCCGAGAAGGTGGCGCTGCGCCGCGCGGTCGGGCTGGGCATGGACACCGCCAACGAGATCGCCTACGCCTACAACGGCCAGGGCGTGGTGGCGCAGTCGGCATTGCTGCCCTTCACCTCGGCCTTCGACACCCACTTCAAAAGCGAGTTCGGCGACTACGACCCGCCCCGCGCCAAGGCGCTGCTCGACCTCTACGGCTACGTCGACAAAAACGGCGACGGCTGGCGCGACATGCCCGACGGCTCGCCGCTGGTGCTCAATATCGCGACCGAAGCCGACCAGCGCCGGCGCAAGATCATGGAGATCATGAGCAAGAACATGAAGGCGCTCGGCATCCGCACCGAATCGAAGATCGCGCAGTGGCCCGAGAACCTGAAGTCGGCACGCGCCGGCAAACTGGCGATGTGGTCGCTCGGCGCTTCGGCCGACGCACCCGACGCCATCGGCGCCCTCGCACGCTACGACAGCCGCGAGTTCGGCGGCCAGAATATGGCGCGTTTCAAGATGCCGGAATTCGACAAGCTCTACGACCGCCTGCAGGCGATTGCCGACGGCCCCGAGCGCACGGCGCTGTTCGAGCAGGCGCAGAAGATCGCGCTCGCGTTCATGCCCTACAAGTTCAAGCTTTACCGGCTGTCGACCGACATGAGCTACCCGCAGCTGATTGGCTACCGCCACCCCGTGTTCTGGCCGGAGTTCTGGCACTACGTCGACATCGACGACTCGCTGCGGCCACCACGATGAAGCTGAGCAGCCGCATCGGCCTGGCGGCGCTGCTGGGCGCGCTCGTGCTGCCGGGCGCGAACGCGGCCGATGCGGCGCCGCAGAAAGTGCTGCGTCTGGCCCTGCGCACTTCCGAGACCGGCTTCGACCCGGCGCAGATCAACGACCTGTATTCGCGCCAGGTCACCGCACACATCTTCGAGGGCCTGTACACCTACGATCACCTGGCGCGGCCTTACAAGCTCAAGCCGCTCGTGGCCGAAGGCATGCCCGAGGCGTCGGCCGACTTCAAGGTGTGGACGATCAAGGTCCGGCCCGGCATCTACTTTGCCGACGACGCGGCCTTCGGTGGACGGCGCCGCGAGCTCGTGGCGCAGGACTTCGTCTATTCGTTCAAGCGCTTTTTCGACCCGGCCCTGAAGAGCCCGATCTACAACGGCCTCGGCGAAGACGGCGTGCTCGGGCTCGACGAGGTGCGCCAGGCGGCGATCAAGGGCAAGCGCGGGTTCGACTACGACCGCGAGGTCGAGGGCGTGAAGGCGCTCGACCGCTACACCCTGCGCTTCTCGCTCGCGTTTTCGCGCCCGCGCTTCGTCAACGGGCTGGCCGACAGCAGCAACTTCGGCGCTGTCGCGCGCGAGGTCGTCGAGCGCTATCACGATGACCTGATGGCGCACCCGGTGGGCACCGGCCCGTTCAAGCTCGTGCAGTGGCGACGCAGCTCGTTGATCGCGCTGGAGCGCAACCTCAGCTACCGTGAGCGCTACTACGACGCCGAGCCCAACGCCGACGACGCCGAAGGCCAGGCCTTGCTGGCGCGTTTCAGGGGCCGGCGCATCCCGATGGTCGACCGGGTCGAGCTGAGCGTGATCGAACAGAGCCAGCCGCGCTGGCTCGCGTTCCTGAACGGCCAGATCGACCTGATCGACCCGGTGCCGCCCGATCTCGCCAAGGCCGCCGTGCCGAACGCCAAGCTCGCGCCCAACCTTGTGAAGAAGGGCATCGCCGCGCACAGCATCGTCAATGCCGACGTCGGCTTCACCTACTTCAACATGGACGACCCGCTGGTCGGCGGCCTCGCGCCCGAGAAAGTGGCACTGCGCCGCGCGATCAGCCTGGCCTACGACGTGAACGCCGAGATCCGCCTGGTGCGCAACGGCCAGGCGATTCCGGCGCAAGGCCCGGTCGTGCCCAACACCTACGGCTACGACCCGAAGCTCAAGACCATCAACAGCGATTTCAACCCGGCGCGGGCCAACGCGCTGCTCGACATCTACGGCTACAAGGATCGCGACGGTGACGGCTGGCGCGAAACCCCCGATGGTTCGCCGATGGTGCTCGAGATCGCGACCCAGGCCGACGAGCTGCAGCGCCAGCTCGACGACCAGAAGCGCAAGAGCCTGGGGCTGATCGGCATCAGGTCGAAGCTGCGCATCCAGCAGTTCGCCGAGAACCTGAAGGCCGGGCGCGCCGGCAAGCTGATGGTGTGGTCGCTGGCCAGCTCGGCCGCCTCGCCCGACGGCTTCGGCGGGCTGGCGCGGGTCTACGGGCCGCAGTCGGGAGCCCAGAATTTCGCGCGCTTCAAGCTGCCGGCAATCGACGCGATCTACCAGCGCATGAACGAGCTTCCCGACGGCCCGGAGCGGCTCGGCCTGTTCAACGAGGTGGTCAAGCTCGTCGTGGCCTACGCGCCGTACAAGTACCACACGCACCGCATCTATGTCGACCTGACGCAGCCGTGGCTGATCGGCTACCGCCGGCCGCTGTTCTGGCTCGAACAGTGGGCGTACATGGACGTGGACATGGCGCTGCGCGCCGCCAGGGTCGACGACTGACCCCCGCATCGGAGCGAAATCGATGGCCGCCACCCACACCCCCGAACCCCGCATCACCCGCTACCTGCGCTGGCTCGCACAGGAACGCAGCCTGCACTTCGATGCCTCGACAACCGAGGGCTACGACGCGCTCTGGCGCTGGTCGGTGAGCGACCTGCCCACGTTCTGGGCCAGCATCTGGGACCACTTCGGGATGCAGTCGCCCACGCCGTACGAGACCGTGCTCGCCGAAGAAGGAATGCCTGGTGCGCGCTGGTTCCCCGGCGCGCAGGTCAACTACGCGCAGCATCTGTTCAGCCATGCCGACGCCGCCCATGCGGCCGGCCACCCGGCGATCGTGTTCGCCAACGAAGCGATGCTCGAACGTGGCGAGCTGCTCGAGATCGGCTGGCCCGAGCTGCGCCGCCAGGTCGCTTCGCTCGCCGCGGCGCTGAAGGGAATGGGCGTGCAGCCGGGCGACCGGGTCTGCGCGATCCTGCCCAACATCCCGCAGACGGTGATCGCCTTTTTGGCCTGCGCGTCGCTGGGTGCGGTCTGGTCGGTGTGCTCGCCCGACATGGGCCCGGTGGCGGTGCTCGACCGCTTTCGCCAGATCGAGCCCAAGGTGCTGATCGCGTGCGACGGCTACACCTACGGCGGCGTGGTTCACAACCGGCTCGACCTGTTGCGCGGCTTGCTGGCCGAGCTACCGAGCGTGCACGACCTGGTGCTGCTGCGGTATTTGGACACCGCGCTGAACGCCACGGCGGGCCTCGTGCTGCCGCGAGACAGGCTGCACGACTTCACCGAGCTCACGTCGCGCGACGAACTCTTCGCGCCAACCTGGCTGCCGTTCGACCACCCGCTGTGGGTCGTGTATTCGAGCGGCACCACCGGCTTGCCCAAACCGATCGTTCACGGCCATGGCGGCGTGATGATCGAAGCGCTGAAGGCCAATGCGCTTCACAACAATCTCGGTGCGAGCGTCGACACCGGCGACCGTTACCACTGGTACAGCGCCACCGGCTGGATCATGTGGAACTCGCAGGTCGGCGTCTTGCTCGGCGGCACCACGGTCTGCATTTATGACGGCAACCCTGGCGGGCGCATCGGCATGAGCGGCCTGTCCACGCTGTGGCGTTTCGCCGCGGCGGCGGGCGCCACCTTCTTCGGCGCGGGCGCGGCGTTCTATGCGAACTGCCTGAAGGCCGGGGTCGAGCCAGCGAAGGTGGCCGACCTGTCGAAACTGCGCGCGATCGGCTCGACCGGCTCGCCGCTCGCGGTCGAGTCGTACCAATGGGTCTACGAGCAGATGCCGAAGACGGGCGGCCAGCCCATCTGGCTCACCGCGATCTAGGGTGGCACCGACACCGCGGGCCTGTTCGTCGGCGGTTTGCCGACGCTGCCGGTGGTGGTCGGTGAGATGCAAGTGCGCTGCCTCGGCGCGGCGATCGAGGCCTGGAACGAAGCGGGGCAGCCGCTCGCCGATGAAGTCGGCGAGCTGGTCTGTGTGAAACCGATGCCGTCGATGCCGCTGCGGTTCTGGAACGACGCGAACAACCAGCGTTACCACGACAGTTACTTCGACATGTACCCCGGCGTCTGGCGGCATGGCGACTGGATCCGCATCACGCCACGCGGAGGCGCGATCATCTACGGCCGCAGCGACGCGACCATCAACCGCCACGGCATCCGCATGGGCACGGCCGAGCTCTACAGCGCGGTCGAGGTGCTGCCCGAGGTGCTCGACAGCCTGGTCGTCGACCTCGAATACCTGGGCCGCGAAAGTTACATGCCACTCTTCGTCGTGTTGCGCGACGGATTGCTGCTCGATGCCGCATTGACGAAGCGGCTCAAGGAAAACATCAAGACGGCGCTGTCGGCGCGCCATGTGCCGAACGAGATCTTCCAGGTGAGCGCCGTGCCGCGCACGCTGTCGGGCAAGAAGATGGAGCTGCCGTTGAAGAAACTGCTGATGGGAACGCCGGCCGATCAGGTCTTCAAGCTCGATGCGATGGCGAATGCCGACTGCGTGGCCTGGTTCGTGGCGTTCGCGGCGGCGCGCAACAGGGCTTGACGTCCTGGGACATCCGGCGCTGGCCCCAGTCTGCCGCTTCAGTGCGGGTCGTTGGCCGTGTCGTCGTCGTGGCGCCAGACCGGCAGCCGCCAGTCGCGCCACAGCGCCAGCGTTCGCAGCAGTGTTGCGCAGGCGGCGCCAGCCGTCAGCGTGGCCCATTCGGGCCACTGCAATGCGGTGCTGCCCACGACCACCCAGCCGCCAGCGAAGGCACACACGGCATACGGGCGGTGGTCGCGGAACGCGGCCGGAATCTGGTTGCAGACGATGTCGCGCAGCACCCCGCCGAACACGGCCGTCACCAGGCCCATCAACACCGCCACCAGGGCCGGCATCTGCGCCGCCAGCGCGATCTGCGTGCCGCTGGCGGTGAACAGGCCGAGGCCGAGCGCGTCGGGCCACTGCATCGCCTGTTCGGTGGGCTGGAAGTGGCGCGTGCGCAGGAACACCATCGAGGCGATGCAGAGCAGCAGCACCGCCCACACGTAGCCGTGGTGTTCGACCCAGAAGAACGGGCGCCGGTCGAGCAGCACGTCGCGCACCGTGCCGCCGCCGAACGCCGCGAGCCCGGCCACGACGCAGACGCCCACGGCGTCAAGCTGGCGCCGCGCCGCGACGATCACGCCCGAGAGCGCGAATGCAGCGGTGGCCGCGACCTCGATCGCAAGGTGCGCGGTCGAGAGCGACCAGACCACCGGGATCGACAGCGCCATCGCCGGCCGTTCCGTCAGAGCGGCAGCTCGGTGAAGTAGCGCCCGCCGTGGAAGATCAGCGGCTGCGCGCCTTCGCGGCGCTCGCAGCGTTCGACCTCGCCGACGAAGATCACGTGGTCGCCTTCTTCGTAGCGGCTGCGGTTGAAACACTCGAACACCGCCGCCGCGCCTTCGATGATGGGCGCGCCGCCGGCGCCTTCGCGGAACGCCAAGCCCTTGAAGCGGTCGATGGCCTTGCTCGCGAAGCGCTCGGCCAGCGCGTGCTGTTCGGCGGCGAGGATGTTGATGGCGTAGTGCGAACCGCGTTCGAACGCCGGCATCGAGCCGGCGCTGCGCGCCAGGCTCCAGAGCACCAGCGGCGGTGTTATCGAGACCGAGTTGAAAGAGTTGGCGGTCAGGCCGACCGGTTCACCGCCCGGCCCGCGCGCGGTCACGATGGTCACGCCGGTGGCGAACATGCCGAGCGCGGCGCGGAACTCGGGCAGCGAGAAGCTTGGGGAAAGGGCGCTTTTGGGTGGCGTCATGCCAGCAATTGTCGGGGATCGCGCGAAGCGCTGCTGCGGGCCTACACTGGCCGACGCCGCGCCGCGGAATAAGCTTGGGCCCCCGAACGTAGACACGACCGTGGACGCCCCGACCGCCTTTCGTCAGCAACTTCTCGCTGCCATCCCGCGCTTGCGTCGCTACGCACGTTCGCTGGTGTTCGACAGCAGCACCGCCGACGATCTGGTGCAAACCGCGCTGGAGCGTGCACTCGCGCACTGGCACCAGTTCGACCAGCGCCGCGACATCCTCGTGTGGGCCATCAGCATCGCGCACAACGCCCACATGGACGAGCGCCGCCGCAGCGCCCGCATGACGCTGGTGGAGCCGCGCGACGGCGTCGATGCGATCGACGAGCTCCATGCCACCACCGGCCCCGACATCGGCCTGCGGCTCGACCTGGTCGCAGCCCTCAAGCAACTGCCGCTCGACCAGCGCGAACCGCTGTTGCTGGTCACCCTCGAACAGCTCTCGTACGCCGAGTGCGCCGAGCTGCTGCGCATCCCGATCGGCACCGTGATGTCGCGCATCTCGCGCGGCCGCGCTGCCTTGCGCGCGCTGCTCGACGGCCGCCGACCCACCCATGCCGCTGCCGCGCACACGCTGCGCCGCGTGAGCTGACCGAACCGAGCCTCGCCATGAACGCCCCCGACGACACCCTGCTGAGCGCCTGGCTCGACGACGAGTTGCCGCCCGAGCAACGCGCCGAAGTGGAAGCCTGGCTGCGCGAGCACCCGGAAGACGCGGCCCGCGTGCGCCTGTGGGCCGCCGACGCCGAAGCGCTGCGAATGCGGCTCGACGCGGTCTTGTCCGAGCCGGTGCCGCAGGCGCTGGCCCAGGTGGCCTGGCGCAAGTCACCCGACACCTTGCCTGGCCTGAGCTGGCAGCGGTGGGCCGCCGCGTTCGCCGTGTTCGTGCTCGGCGCTGCCGTGGGCGCCGGCATGATGTGGCGGCTGCAACCCGAGCTGCCGCTACTGGCCCGCTCCGGCGAGCCGGCATGGGTGCACCGCGCTGCGGTGGCGCACACGGTCTACGTGCCCGAGGTGCGCCACGCGGTGGAAGTGAAAGCGCAGGAAGAGCACCTGAGCCGCTGGCTCACCCGGCGCCTCGCGGTGCCGGTGAAACTCTTCGACCTGCGCGCGCAGGGGTTCGAGCTCGTCGGCGGCCGGCTCTTGCCCGACGCGGCCGGGCCGAGCGCGCAACTGATGTACCAGGCGCTGCCCGACACCGGCGCAACAGGCGCCGACGGCAAGCCGCTGCGCGTGACGGTCTACCTGCGCAAGCCCGACAGCAGCACGCCGGCCGCATTCCGCTACGAGCGCCAGGGTGAGCTCGGCCTGTTCTACTGGGTCGAAGGTGAGAGTGCCGAAGGCGGTGCATGCGGTTATGCGCTGGTCGGCGCGCTGCCCAAAGAGAAACTGCTGGCGCTGGCCGAAGCGATCTACCAACAGGGGCCGCCGGCACAGTGACGCCGCCGCGGCGGGCCGCGCGCAGCGCCCCCGTCCCTAGAATGCGGCCATGACCTCTCCCACCCCCGGGGCGCCCGCCCCCGGCGCATTGCCTTCGGCCACCCCCGTCTACAAACGCAAGCTCTTCTGGGTGGCCTTGCTGTACTTCAGCGAAGGCCTGCCGCTCGGGGTGTTCTTCGACATCTTCCCGGTCTACTTTCGCCAGCAGGGCGTGAACCTGGCCGACATCGGCCTGCTCAGCCTGCTCGGCCTGGCCTGGACCGTGAAGTTCCTGTGGGCGCCGGCGATCGACTGGGCCCGCCACCACCGCTGGTGGGTCAGTGGCGCCAACGCCGGCATGGCCTGTGTGATGTGGTATTTCGCGACCGGCTCGGCCAACGTGTTCGGGCCCTGGGTGTGGGTCGCGATCGGCCTGTTCACGGTGTTCTCGGCGACCAACGACATCGCCACCGACGGCTACACCATCGAGCTGCTCGACCGGCGCGAATACGGCATGGCCAACGGCTTCCGGATCGGCTTCTACCGCGTCGGCATGATCTTCGCGGGTGTCGTGTTGATCATGTCGGGCTGGCTCGGCTGGGGCGCGGCCTACGTCGTCGGTGGGGCGGTGTTCGCGTGCAATGCGCTGATGGCGCTGTTCGCCCCGCCCGAAGGCGCGCGGCTGTCGACACCCGGCACGCTGGCGACCGAATTCCGCCTGCTGCGCGACCAGCCTTTGTGGATCGCGGCTCTGGCGCTCGTGCTGCTCGGCCTGCTCTGGCCCGCGCTCGCGCCCGTCGCCAAGGTGGCGGGTTGGGGCATGGTGGCCGAATGGAACAAGACCTGGTGGTTCAAGGGCGCGATTCCGGTCGGTTTGATGTTCCTCGGCGCGGCGCTGATGGTCACCGCCGCCAACCACCCGCGCGCGCAGCTGATGCGCGAAGGGCCGGTGTTCGGCGCCTGGGTCGAGCTGCTGTCGCGGCCGGGGATGATCGCGATCCTGGTCTTCATCCTGCTGTTCAAGCTCGGCGACGCGTCGATGGGCTTCATGGTCAAGCCGTTCTGGGTCGACGCCGGCTTCACCAACCAGCAGATCGGCTTGGTCAGCGTGCAGCTCGGCCTGGTTCTGTCGATCGCCGGCGGCCTGCTCGGCGGCTGGTATGTGGACACACGCGGCATCTTCAGGGGCCTGTGGGTGCTGGGCGTCTGGCAGGCCGTGTCGAACCTCGTCTACGCCTTCGCCGCCTACGCCGTGCCACGCGCCGCGCAAGGCAGCGACATCGCGATGGCGCACCAGCTGATCGTCTACAGCGCCAGCGCTGTCGAGAGCTTTACCGGCGGGCTGGGCACCGGCGCGTTCCTCGCGTTCCTGATGGCCATCACGAGCCGCGCGAAGGCGACGACCGAGTACGCGATCCTTTCCAGCATCTTCGCCTTCAGCCGCGCCGTGGCCGGCTGGGCCGGCGGCATCGGCGCGCAGGAGATGGGCTACTCGGCCTACTTCTTCCTGACCTTCTGGCTCAGCTTTCCGGCCTACCTGCTGCTGCCGCAGGTGCGGCGCATGCTGAACGACGCCGAGGCGCGCTGAGCGCCGGCAGGGAACGCCGAACCCGCTGCGCGATCAGAGCCGACGATGACCCGCCACAACACACCGCCTTACCGCCCCGCCCTAGGCCACCATCACTGTGCCGCCTGCGCGTTCATGCCGGGGCGCCGGCTGTTCACCGGCGCGCTGCTCGCCGCGGGCGCCGGCGCGGCGCTGCCGGCGCCCGCGCGCGAAGGTGTGGACGTGGGCAAGAAGTCGATCTTCGCCGGTGCCGTTTCGGCCGAGCAGGTGGAGCAGGCCGCGGTGCAGCAGTACGTGCAGATGCAGCGCCAGTACGCGCAGCAGAAAGCGCTCGCGCCCGATAGCCACCCACAACTCGTTCGCCTGCGCGCCATCGCGCAGCGACTCATTCCGCACACCTACGAGTGGAACGAACGCGCGCGGCAGTGGAAGTGGGAGGTCAACCTGATCGGCAGCAGCCAGATCAACGCTTTTTGCATGCCGGGCGGCAAGATCGCCTACTACTACGGCATTCTCGAAAAGCTCCAGCTCAGCGACGACGAGGTCGCGATGATCATGGGCCACGAGATGGCGCACGCGTTGCGCGAGCACGCGCGCGAGCGCATGGGCAAGACCCTGGCCACGCGCGGCGCGATCGAGGTGGGTGCGGCGATCTTCGGCCTGGGCAACCTCGGCCGCATGGCCGCCGGCGCGGGCGGCCAATTGCTCACGCTCAAGTTCGGCCGTGAAGACGAGTCCGAAGCCGACCTCATCGGCATCGAACTCGCCGCCCGCGCCGGCTACGACCCGCACGCCGGCGTGACGCTGTGGCAGAAGATGGCTGCCGCCAACAAGAATGCGCCGCCGCAGTTCATGAGCACGCACCCGTCGGGGCCGACCCGCATTCACGACATCGAGAAGAACCTGCCTAAGGTGGCGGGTTTGTATGCGCGGGCGGAGAAGCCGGGGCAGCGGTTTGCGCCGCCCGTGGCGCGGGCGGCGGGCGCGCAGCCGCGCACCACGAACTGAGTGGCGGGGCGGAACTTAGGAAAAGGGGCGCGCATCGACGCGATGTGGCGGGTCGGCGACGAAGCAAGCGAGCGCGAGCCGACGTTGGCTCAACGCAGTGCGCAACCCGCCGCAAACCACCAGGCCGGATCACCGCGCGGCGTGTAGTGCAGCACGACCACGCGGCCCGACGGGCGGCATGAAGAAGCGATGGAAGCGCGCTTGGGGAGTCTCCTCCATCAGATTTGGGATGAAGCGAGAGGCCGCGCCACGGACCGCTGCAATCGAAGTCCGATTGACGGCCTGGCGGGAAAGGTTCACGAAGTCGCGCTCGTGGAGTTCAGTTCAGCCCGTGTTCGCAAATGCGGCTGTAGTGGTCGCAACGGGGTTGCGGTTCGGCGTCTGGGGCGAAGCCGGTGGTAGCGCTGGCGGGTGCAGCACTCGGCGTCGGGACAAGAGTGCGCGTGGGTCTATGGTCACGCCCCGAGGCGATCGCCAACGTGGCGAGCATTGCAAGAATGACGATTGAGACGAACCAACGCCTTTGGCGCGCCGGTGAATACTGCTGCATTTGAACCTCCGGGGCTGCGCAGCTGCACAACAGTGCCGATGTGGCGAACGGTAGGAGGTACGAGAAGTCGCTGCATCATCGGCATTGATGAAACGGCCCGGCGCAAGCCGGATTGAGAAGGCACCAGGGACCGCTTGGTTGCTTTGGGCGCAGTCGCTTCGCGGGCGGCATATACGGGCATTGCGCTTGACGATTGGCATGGGTCTGGCGCCCTTCTGAATTTCGGCGCGGCGCTAACATACCTCTTGCAAACCTAAAGAATCGACTGCACCGCGCAGGCAACGGGATGGGAGCACCGATGAGTGACGCGCCGCATCATGCGACGGAGCTGGCCGACCCTGGTCGGTGCTATGTCACTCTTCTGTTCGCCGATCTCTCGCATTCGACCGAGCTTGCCGGTGCGATGGAGGCTGAACACTACGCGGCGCTGCTCGCCGTATTGCGTCGTGCCTACCAGGACAAAATTCCTCGACACGGCGGCATGGTGGTGCGGGTGCAGGGCGATGGGCTGCTCGCGATGTTCGGCCACCCGTTGACACGCGAAGACGATGGGCGACGCGCTGTCGATGCCGCGCTGGACCTGCACCAGCGAGTCCGCGAACTGCAACCCGAGCTGCCCGCGGGACATTCGTTGAGCCTGCACACGGGCATCCATTCCGGACTGGTGCTGATCAACACCGGCGATATCGAGCGTGGCCGCTTCGAGTTGCTCGGGCCGGTGCCGAACATCGCGTCACGTTTGTCTGACGCTGCCGCGCCGAACGAGATTCTTGTCAGCGAAGAAACGCTGGGTCCGGCGAGCCGATTCTTCAGCACTGGCGAGCCACGGCCGCTGCAGGTGAAGGGGCGCGAGGCGCCGATCCTGGTCTACCGCATCGACGCTCGCGCCGGCCCTGCGGCGCGATTCGAGGCCAGCGCCCGACAGGGTCAGGCGCCGTTCGTCGGCCGCCGGGCCGAGCTCGAAATGCTCGAACAGCGGCTGGCCGAGGCAATCGCCGGGAAGCCGCGCTCGGTGGCCGTCACCGGCGCAGCCGGGGTGGGCAAGACGCGCCTGCTGGAGCAACTCCTGAGCCGGGCGACACAGAATGGCTGCCGCGTGCTTCGCGGGTATTGCGACAGCGATCTCGGTGCCGAGCCATTGCAACCATTCCGGCACATGCTGCAATCGCTCGCCGGCGACGTGCAACCCGAGACGGTCGACGACTTGGGCGCCCTGTTCGCCCGCGTGGCCGAGAAGCAGCCGCTGGTGCTGTTTGTCGATGACTGGCAGTGGGCCGACGATGCGTCGAACCAAGTGCTGACGGCACTGCGCCGGCTCACCTCCTGCCGACTGCTCATCGTGCATTCCATGCGCGGCACGGGCCTCAGCGACGCGCTGCCCACCGCGACCCAGACAATCGAACTGGCGCCGCTGAGCAACGCCGAAGCGGCGCAAGCCATCTCCGCCCGGCTGCCCGGCGCCGACCCCTTCGTCGCCGCCGAGATCGTTCACCACGCCGGCGGCAACCCGCTGTTCATTGAGGAGCTTTGTCATTCGGCGGCGCGCAGCGGAAGCGGGCGCCGTCTCGGCCGTCTGCATGGCGGCGCCGGCTGGCTGAGCCACCTGGTCGAGTCGCGTGTGCAGCACCTGCCGCCGGCGCAGGCCGAACTCGTGCGCGCGGCTGCCGTGATCGGCAATGTCATTCCGGGCTGGCTGCTCGAGCGCATCACTGGCCAGTCCCAAGACAGCCCGCTGTTGCGCGGACTCGCCGAGCAGGACTTCATCTTCCCCGGTGAACGTGCCGGCACGCTGCGCTTCAAACACGGCATCACGCGCGACGTCATCTACGATTCGGTCGGCCTGCATGCGCGGCAGCGCTTGCATCTGCGCGTCGCCGAGGCCCTGCAACGACAGAGCGCCGCCGCGGCGCAGGACGAGGCTCTCGAAGCTTTGGCGTACCACTTCGACGCAGGAGGCGATGCTGCGCAGGCAGCGCACTACGCCGAACTGGCCGGCGACAAGGCGCTGGCCGCCTCCGCGCTGGACCGCGCCAGGGCCCAGTACCATGTCGCGCTGGCCGCGCTTGACAGGCTGAGGCTCTCGGCCGAAGGCGCGCTGCGCTGGGTTGCCATCGTCCAGCGTCTCGGCCGGGTCTGCGTCTTCGACCCCTCACGCAACGAGCTGGCGCTGTCCGAGCGCGCGGTGCAGCTGGCCGAACAGTATGGCAACGCCGCGACCGTTGCGCGCACGCGCCACTGGCTCGGCTACATCAGCTACTCCCTCGGCGACGCGCGCAAAGCCATCGCGCACGGCGAGCGCGCCCTTGCCGAGGCCGAGGGGGCCGGCGACGAGCCGTTGGTCATTCAGATCGTCGCTGCGTTGGGTGAAGCCCATACCGCCGCCGGCCAGTACGAGCGAGCGCTCGAACTTCTGGACCGCGCGATCGCCGTCAAGCGGGTGCACCGCAGCAGTCAGCACACCAACGTCGGTCTGGCCTATTCACTGGTTTGCCGCGCCTATGTGCTCGGTGATCGTGGCCTGTTCGCACAAGCGCATGAGTGTTTCGACGAAGCGCTCGGTTGCATCGTCGGCGTGACCCATGAAATCGGCGCCACCACCCACGGCTGGCGCAGCGCCGTGCTGCTGTGGCAGGGACGCTGGGCCGATGCGCGCGACGCGGCCGCCGAGTCCGGGCGCATCGCCGAAACCACCCATTGCCTGTCGCAGTTGTCGATCGCGCGCGCGATGGGTGGCTACGCGAGCTGGATGCTCGACCGGCGACCCGAATCACTGCAAACGATCGTCGAGGCCACGGCCTGGCTCGAACCGCGTGAAAGCGGCTTGTTCCGCTCGCTCAACCATGGCTGGCTGGCCGAGGGGCTGACTCTTGTCGGTCGTCGGCGCGAGGCGCGGCACCATGCCGCGTTGGCGCTGCAGCGCGGGCGCCAGCGCGACCTGATCGGCGTGGCGATGAGCTACCGCGCGTTGGCCCGCGACGCCGCTGTGCAGCGCCCCGAAGCCGCGCGCGGCTACATCGCGCTGGCGCTGAAGACGGCTCGCGAACGCGACTCGGCGCACGAGTGTGCCGTGACGCAGTTGTGCGACGCCGAGATCGCGGTGTTGCACGACGAGGCCGCGCGAGCTGCCGCGCTGCTCGACCAGGCGATGGACGCATTTGGCGGCATGGGCATGGCCTGGCACTTCGACGCAGCGGCGCGGCTGCGCTCATTGCTCAGCTCCCGCGCGGCGTGAGCATCAGCAGCACCGGCGAGCCGGTCGGCCGCAGCGTGCCGGCTTCGAGCAGACCGGCGAGCAGAGCGAGCAACACACCAACGCCCATGCCGTAGCCGGGGCAGGCGTGCTCGGTCTTGTATCCGCTCTTGCTGTCGCGGCTGCCACCAAACATCAGTTCATCCGGGGCCCCGGCCTCGGTCAACGCCGAGGCGATGCCAAGCACCACGCGCTGGCTCTCGTCGTGCACCACTGCGCCCTTGACGACCGGGCAGCGCCACAACATCTCCGGCACCGGCTTCTTGCGCATCGTCGCCAGCAGCGGCTTGCGCAGCGCCTGCTTCGCACGCTCGTACCGATCGGTGACTTCGGCCGGGACGTTGGCCAGTCGCTGCTGAAAATCCCAAAGAGTTTCCTGCTTCGGTTCGCCCTCCGGCAGTGGCTGTTCCTCCTTCTCGATCAAGGCCTTCATCGTCTGCAGGAAGTTGCCGTGGACCGTGGGCGGGAAGCCAAGTAGCACACCGGCGATGTTGCGCGCAACTACATCCTGGAGTTCGGACGCAGGGACAACGTTTGTCAGTTCATCACGAATTGTGATGGCCAGCGTGCCGAGCGGGCGGCCCGACGCCAACAACGCCTCGACCGCAACCAACACCGCTTTGCCCTGCGGCGGGCCGTCCCGATCCACGTTGGGTCGGGGGTGTGGGGCAAAGATGAAGCGCGACGCTGTGAGCAGGTGGCCGGGGCATCGCGGTAGGCCGTCGGCCTTGTCGACGCGCCCGCCGCGAACCATCAACTCCTGGCCGTGGGGGATCGCTTCATCCTTTTCGGGCAAGCCGACCCACTTCGTGCACAGCCCCGCCAGCACACTTTCGCTGAGCGAGACCAGGTCGATCGGCACCCTCGCAGGGCCGGTGGGATCGGGTTGTTTCAGCATATCGAACCGCTTCAGTACCGCGGCAACGAGGGGCGTGGCAGCTTCGAAGGCCTGCCTTTCGCCAATGGCTTCGATGGCGGCGTTCACTGGCGGGGCCTGCTTCTTGCGGGCGCCGCCGCGATCCATGCCCAGGTGATTGAGTCCAATCGAAGCGGCCATGCGCTTGCCGTAGCCCTGTACGGAGTACTTCGCGCCGCCGTCCCGCAGCACCGTGAGCACGCCATCCAAGGTGCCTACCAGCGTGCCGTAAGGCGGCGCTTTCAAGCGGCCGGAGTGCTCCAGGCGCACAGCATTCCATGCGGCCTTGGAACGGTCAGTGTCTTCGAGGCGCTCGCGCCAGTGCTGCAAGGGATCGGCGGGGGCGGTCTTGTGCGGTGGTAAATACGGCGCCTCGGGTTTCTCGCGGAACTGAGTCAAAGAGCGCAGCGCCTTCAACGACGGCACGAACAGGTACAGCCCCCATTCGAGTTCGACGAAAGGCTTGTCGCCGAGGTCGACCCTCGCGACTTTGCCTGCTGCGTCGAGGTAGCGAAAGGTGCGGCGTTCGCCGACTTGCGGAACAGTCATGAAAGGGTCGGCTTGGGATGACGAAACACCGCTGCTGTTGCCACCGGCGATCCAGCGCTGGATGGTCTCGAACTGCTCGGCAATGCTGGCGCAATAGGCCATGAAGACGACGCCACGTTCGGCCTCAAGTCCGCCATCAACCGTTCTAGGGCCGTAAGACATGCCGCGGCGCAGGATGCGCGGCATGTACTCGCGTCCGTCGCGCGGGTTGGCGCGGCGAACGTGCGAATGGAACGGGCACGCTGCGCCTTCGCGGTCCGCGTCGTAGTTGAATTCGTTGGGCTGACCGGCGGGAAACGGCACCAGCGGCGTGCCGTCCTCACGCCGGCCCATCATCTTGGTCAAGACATCGGTATTCGATTGCGGCTGCCCCAGTGCTGCGCTCAAGTGGTCGACGCGCTGGCGCAATTTGCGCATCACGAGAAAGCTGCCGTTGTCGAGCAGATCGTCGGGCTCCTTGGGGAATGGGCGACTGTCACGGTCGTTGCGGTAGCCAAGCAGCAACTCGCCGAGGCTGACTTCGTCGCCGCGAGGGGCCGGCTCCCCTTTCTCCACCGCCTTGGGCTGGCTGATGCCGTCGACAAACCCGAAGTGCTCCCGTGTGCGCCCCTCGGCGTCGCGGTAGCTTCTGGTCGGCTGCACTGCCAGCACGGTCAATCCCGTGCTGTCTGCTTGCAATGCTTCGACCGCCAGCGTCAGCGCTTGGGGCAGCGTCCAGCCTGGGTTTTCTTTGTCGATCAAGCGAAGCACGACGACCACATGCACTGCAGTCAGGTCGATGCGCTCGCCGGACTTCGTGTCGGGATGGCGCAGCGGGCGCTGCCACCGGTCCGGGTGGTTGCCGCGCACGTCGCCAAGCAGCCCGCAGCGCGCTTCCATGCCCTCGGCGAACTCTTGCGGCAACACGTCCAAGCGCTCCTCGGCGATACCGAGCGCCATCAGGCCGGCATGCGTGAATGCGACATGGTGGCGAATAGCGGCAGCTTCTGTCGGCTTCTCGCAGAACCCGGCCAGCTTTCCCAAGTAGCTAGAGGCGTTCTCGAGGTTGCTCACGGCGAGCATCACCACGCAGCCGTGCGTGACTGGGTCGTTGCGGCTGAGGATCATGTCCTGCAGCTCGGTTGGCGAATAGGTCAGCCGGGGTTCATGCAATGGCGTGGCTTGCGGGCTGGCAAACCAGTCCAGTTCGGCGACCAGAGCGGCGGCGACCGAACGCCAGAGAGGTGAGTTCCTTAGCTCCGGCCTGCCGATCACTTCTTTAAACTCCTTCAGCACCAACTGCGCGAAGCGAACCAGCACACCGTGGTCACCGTCGTCGTCGCCATTGTTCGGAAAGAACGGCGCGAGTCGGTACAGGCCCTTGAGCGTTCGCAGCGGCAGCGCCAGCGTCGACACCGGATTCGCCAGCATGGCTTTGATGGCCCGAGCTGTCCTTTGTGTCTCGGTCTCCAGCGCGAACTTGGCAATGGCCTCATCGGCTCTTTCGGGGTGAGGTGTGTCGTGCTGCAGCCTTTCAACTTCGGCGAGGTAGCGCTGGTCGGCCACGCTCATCGATGAGTCGGTGTAGTAGAGGCCAGCGTCAATCTCGCGGTCGCGAACCCAGCGGCAATATTCATCGAACGTCGCCTTGTGCGAACCGGGGTAGCGCTCGCAATGGCAAAACAGCGCGTCCAGGAGGGCGCCGATGTCGCGGTAGATCACGCGCATGTAGGGCTCCCAGCCACCGTCGAAGCTGACATTCAGCGACAGTCGCGAGATGCCGGGCTCGCCAGCGGATGTGGTCACCGGGTCGGGCGGCACGATCGCGTAACGGAAGTCGCGAATGATGCCGGCGCGCCCAATCGGGTCAGCAAACACCGGCTTGTTCAATTCGGACTCGCGCACGTTCTGCCGGGCCGCATGTAGCGCGCTGAGCAGGCGCCGCAAGCGCTCAAGGTAGGTGATGGTTTCGAAACCGGGGACAAAACCGGCCTTGATCGGCGCGAGGACGGCCAGGTTCGTGACGCCGCCGAGTTCGATGCTGTGGACGTTCGCTCGCATGTGATTCCTTCCCGTCGTTTGATTTGGCAGACGTGCGACTGACCACGTTAACGGCGCAATGACTTCGCGCCATCCCGTGAACTGATGATGCGTGCCGACCGCGCATTGACCAAACCGACAACGGATCGCTGGCGCCGCTCGGCTGGTATCTGTCACGGCCGCCTCGGAAAGAGCGGTCTAAGGAGACTGGGCCTGTTTGCCAAGAAGGTGATGCGAACGCTCCGAGTCATTCTTTCACCCAACTTGGTTGGGGTTTGTGCGTGAGTGAGCGACCGGTGCGTCACGCACCCATCAACTGCCCCTGCTCGCTTCCGCGCGCTCCCCGCAACACCCCCATCAACGGCGGCAGCACCGCCACCTGCCGCACCAGATCGCGAATGCTCTCTGCCCCGGTCTTCTGCCGAATGTTCCCGATCTGAGTCCGCACCGTAGAGATCGCCACACCAACCTGCGCGGCCACTTCCCCCGGCGGCGTGCCTTCGCACAGCGCCACCAGCACGCGCGTCTCCGCTGTCGTCAGCCCATGGCTGCGCGCGAAGCCTTGTACCGACAGCGCTTCGCACACATGGCGCTTGCCCAGAATCACAAGCGTCATCGTCTCGCCACTGTCACCGCCTGCGGGCGCTGAAGCGTTCGCGAGCGGCACCACAGATATGCTCAGCCGCTCGCCACCTTCCCCCAGCGTCAGCAGCTTGCGCAAGCCACGCTGCCCAGCCGCGCGCAACGCCTCGTGCAGCGGCGCCACGTCTTGCGACCGTCTTGCACGGAGCTCGCGGCCGAGCAGTTGCAAGGGATGCCGGCCATCGAGTTCGGCGCGCGCCGCGTGGTTCACGTGCACCACGTGGGCGGCGTCGCTCAGCAGCAGCATGCCGTAGTCAATTTCGTCGAAGGTGGCGGCCAACCAGTGGGGCAAGCGTGTGCCGCTCTGGCCAGCCATCTGGCGCCGCTCGGGGCCGACGTAGCGCTGCGCCGTGCTTGCCGAACCGGTACTCGTTGCTGCGCTGGTTTGGGCCGGGCGGGCCACTTCAAGAGACAAGTCGAACATGGTTTCTCTCCGTTGAATCACCGGTCGGCGAGTCGGCCGAACCGGTGGTGCAAGCGTAGGTATTGCAGGATGTTTCTCGCAGTGAATACCGCGCCGGGGCGATGTGACTTATTCACATTCGTCCCTTCGAGGGTGACGCGATCGCCCCGGCTGTGGCTGCGCAGCGTGGAGCGCGCCGCCGCGCCACAATGGCCGCATGCAGCCCCCGCCCCACTTGCCCGCCGCCTTGCACAACGACCTGCTGCGTGGCATCGCGGCGCAGGGTGGTGTGAAGCGCTACGCGGCGCACACGGTGATCATCAGTGAAGGCGACGTGGCCGATTCGCTCTACATCATCCTCAGCGGCCGGGTGAAGGTGTACTCGGCCAATGCCGCGGGCCGCGAGGTCACGATCATCACGCACGGGCCGGGCGAATACGTGGGCGAGCTCGCGCTCGACGGCGGTGTGCGCAGCGCTTCGGTGATGACGCTTGAGCCCACCACCTGCTCGGTGGTCACGGGTGCCAACCTGCGCCAGTTCGTGGCCGCGCAGCCCGACTTCGCGATGCACCTGATCCAGAAGCTGATCTGGCGCGTGCGCCAGGCGACCGACAGCGTCAAGAGCCTGGCGCTGCAAGACGTGTACGGCCGCGTCGTGCGCTTGCTGCACGAGCTGTCGGTGCCGCAGGGTGTCGTGCGTGTGGTCGCCGAGCGGCTCACTCAGCAGGACATCGCCGAGCGCGTGGGCTCGTCGCGTGAAATGGTGAGCCGCATCTTCAAGGACCTGTCGGTCGGCGGCTACATCGTGGTGGTGTCAGGCCGCATCACGATCGTCAAGCCGCCACCGGCTGCGTGGTGAGCCACGTTCGCTTCGGCACTCAGCCCAGCACCTTCAACAGCCACCGGTTCATGTCGGCAATCTCCGGCGCGCACACCGAGTGCGGCATCGGGTACGCGTGCCACTCTACGGGATAGCCGAGCGCCAGCAGCGTGTCGCGCGAGGCGGTGGCGCGCCCGACCGGTATCACCGGGTCGGCCGTGCCGTGGGCCTGGAAGATCGGCACGCCGGCATTGGCCGCGCTGCGCTCGGCCGTGGTCTTGTCGGCCAGCGGCAAATAGCCCGACATGCCGAGCAGGCCGGCCAGCCGTTCCTTGTGGCGCAGCCCGGCCATGAAGGTCATCGCACATCCTTGCGAAAAGCCGGCCAGTACGATGCGCGAACTCTTGATGCCGCGCGCCGTTTCGCCAGCGATCAATGCTTCGACCAGCGCCTGCGATTCGCGCAACCCGGCTTCGTCTTCCAGCGAGCGGCCGGCGGCGCCGATGTCGGCGCCGAGAATGTCGTACCAGGCCCGCATCACGTGGCCGCCGTTGATCGTCACGGGCCGCGTCGGGCCGTGCGGGAAGATGAAGCGCACCGGGCCCACACTGCTCAAGTCGAACTCTTCGGCCACCGGCACGAAGTCATGACCGTCGGCGCCCAGGCCATGCAGGATGATGATGCTGGCCGTGGGGTTGGGGCCGGTTTCTATCTCGATCGTTTCGAGTGCCATGGTTCTGTGTCCGTTCCTGGTTTCAGAGCGTGAAGTCGTAGTCGATCACAAGCGGCGCGTGGTCGCTGAAGCGCTGCTCGAGGTAGATGTGCTCGGCCTTCGCCTTCGCCGCGGTCTTCTTTGTGGCCAGGTGGTAGTCGAGCCGCCAGCCCACGTTCTTCGCGTAGGCCTGGCCCCGGTTGCTCCACCAGGTGTATTGCTCGGGGTGCGGGTTGAGCGTGCGGAACACGTCGACGAGGCCGATCTGGTCGAGCAGGTTCGTCATCCAGGCGCGCTCTTCGGGCAGGAAGCCGCTGTTCTTCTGGTTGCCGCGCCAGTTCTTCAGGTCGATTTCCTTGTGCGCGATGTTGATGTCGCCCACCAATATGAGTTCACGCTCGGCCGCCAGCGCGATGAGGCGCGGCGCCATCAGCGCGAGGAAGCGGAACTTGGCCAGCTGGCGCTCTTCGCCGCTCGAGCCGCTCGGAAAGTAGCAGCTGATGATGCTGAGCTTGCGCTCCGCCGTGTCGAAGCGCGCTTCCACGTAGCGCCCTTCCGCGTCGAACTCCGGGTTGCCGATGCCGAGGATGACCGCGCTCGGCGTCTTGCGCGAATACAGGCCCACGCCGGAATAGCCCTTCTTGTCGGCGTAGTGAAAATGCCCCTTCATGCCGGCCACGGTGTCGAAGCGGCCCACCACCGTGTCGGCCTGGGCCTTGATCTCCTGCACGCCCATACAATCGGCGGCCAAGCCTTCGGCCCAGGCCTCGAAGCCCTTCGTCGCCGCAGAGCGGATGCCGTTCAGATTCAACGAAACAAGACGGAACACGAGCAGGACTTCTCCAGATGAGCCAAGCCGCGCCGAACCCCGCCCTCGCGCAAGACTTCGTGAAGTTCGCGGTCGAGGCCGGCGTGTTGCGGTTTGGTGAGTTCAAGACCAAGGCCGGGCGGCTGTCGCCCTACTTCTTCAATGCCGGCCTGTTCGACGACGGCGCCAAGCTCGGCCGCCTCGCAGAATTCTATGCGCGGCGTTTGCTGCAGGCGCGCGCCGAGAGCGGCCTGGCCTTCGACATGCTGTTCGGCCCGGCCTACAAGGGCATCACGCTGGCGGCCACCGTGGCGGTCGAGCTGGCGCGGCTCGGGCACAACACGCCCTTCGCCTACAACCGCAAAGAAGCAAAAGATCACGGCGAAGGCGGTACGCTGGTCGGCGCCGGGGTGGCCGGGCGCGTTCTCATCATCGATGATGTGATCTCGGCTGGCACCTCGGTGCGCGAGTCGATCGCGATGATCTCGGCCGCCGGCGGCACGCCGCACGCTGTGAGCATCGCGCTCGACCGGCAGGAAAAGGCGACTGACGAAGGCGAGGGTGCGCAGATGTCGGCAGTGCAGTTCGTGGAGCGCAAGCTCGGCCTGCAGGTGGTTGCGATCGCCACGCTGGCCGATCTGCTGCAGGTTCTGCAGGCGAGTGCCGACCCGGCCCTGAGCGCGCACTTCGGGCGCGTGGCGGCTTACCGCGAAAGGTATGGAGTTTGAATGAAGCAGTGTGAGTTCGAGGCGAGGGTACCGGGGCTGATACAGGGGCTGGTGCCGCTGGCGTTGTGCTGCGCCACGCTGCTGCTGCCCGGCCACGCCGCCTGGGCGCAAAGGGATGGGCGAAGTTCCATCTACACCTGCACCGATTCGAACGGCAAGAAGCTCACCTCCGACCGCCCGATTGCCGAGTGCAGCGCGCGCGAGCAGCGTGTGCTGAACGCCGATGGTTCGGTGCGAAACGTGTTGGGCCCCACGCTCACCTCCGACGAGCGCGCTGAAAAAGAAGCGCGCGACCGCGATGCTGCCGCCGCTTTCGCGGCGCAGCAAGACGCGGTGCGCCGTGACCGCAACCTGATCGCCCGCTTCCCGGACGAAGCGGCACACCGCAAGGCGCGCAACGCCGCACTCGACGGCATGCGCGGCGCTGTGAAGGCTTCGGAAGCGCGGCTCGAATTGCTGGCCAAGGCGCGCAAACCGCTGACGGACGAAGCCGAGTTCTACAACGCCAAGACCATGCCGGCCACCTTGCGCGCGCAGATCGAAGGCAACGAAACGACGGCCGAAGCGCAACGCTCGCTGATCCAGAACCAGCAGCTTGAAGTCACGCGCATCAACAGGCTCTACGACGCCGAACTCGAGCGTTTGAAGAAGCTCTGGCGCGGCGCGCCGGCCGGCTCGCTCGGGCCGCTGCCAGTGGGCGACGCCGGCTCGGCGGCGAAGTAGCCGGCCGCATCGCTATACAAGGCAGCCCGGCTGCGGTCAGCCGAGCTTCTTCTTCAGCAGCTCGTTCACCTGGGTCGGGTTGCCCTTGCCCTTGGTGGCTTTCATGGCCTGACCCACGAGCGCGTTGAAAGCCTTCTCTTTGCCGGCGCGGAATTCCTCAACCGACTTCGGGTTCGCGGCGAGTACCTCGTCGATGATGCGGTCGAGTTCACCGGTGTCGCCGAGCTGTTTGAGGTCCAGCCTGATGACGATGGATTCGACGCTCTCTTGAACACCTGTTGGAAACGTCAAGGTACCTACCCCCGCGACGACTTGTTTTCCCAGAGACCAAAGTGTCGGGAACAAGGTGTCCTTCGCCGTCTTGTTGCTAATGACCCCTTCCGCAATCAGCGTCACAAGCTGTGCGAGTGTGTCGGGTGGCACCGGGCAACCAACGAGATCAATTTCTTCGGCGTTGAGCCGTGACGACACTTCGCCCATCAGCCAGTTCGCCACCAGCTTGTGCTGCCCGCTGGCTTTGGCCGCGGTCTCGAAGTACGCGGCAAAGGCCTGGCTTTGCGTCATGGCCACCGCATCGTAGGCCGGCAGTCCGTACTCGCTTTGGAAGCGAGCCGCCATGACGTCGGGCAGCTCCGGCATCTCACCCCGAACGCGTTCGATCCAGTCGGCGCCGATCGCCAGCGGCGGAAGGTCGGGGTCGGGGAAATAACGGTAATCGTGAGCGTCTTCCTTGCTGCGCATCGCGCGCGTTTCGCCGCTTGCCGGGTCGAACAGCACGGTCGCCTGCTGCACAGTGCCGCCGTCTTCGAGCAGGTCGATCTGCCACTGCACCTCAAAGTCGATCGCCTGCTGCATGAACTTGAAGCTGTTCAGGTTCTTGATCTCGCGGCGTGTGCCGTAGGGCGCGCCGGGCTTGCGCACCGACACGTTGGCGTCGCAGCGGAACGACCCTTCCTGCATGTTGCCGTCGCAGATGCCGATCCAGCGCACCAGCTGATGCAGCGTCTTCGCGTATTCCACCGCCTCGGCGCTGGAGCGCATGTCGGGCTCGGTCACGATCTCGAGCAGCGGTGTGCCGGCGCGGTTCAGGTCGATGCCGGTCTGGCCCTGGTAGTCCTCGTGCAGCGATTTGCCGGCGTCTTCTTCGAGGTGGGCGCGCGTCAGGTTCACCTTGTGCGGCACGTCACCGACCAGGAACTCGACCACCCCGCCTTGCACGACCGGCGTTTCGTACTGGCTGATCTGGTAACCCTTGGGCAGGTCGGGGTAGAAGTAGTTCTTGCGCGCGAAGATCGACAGCGGCGCGATCTTCGCGTTCACCGCCAGCCCGAAACGAATGGCCCGCTCGACCGCACCACGGTTCATCACCGGCAGCGTGCCTGGCAGGGCCAAGTCGACCGCCGAAGCCTGCGTGTTCGCGGCGGCGCCGAACTGGGTGCTCGTGCCGCTGAAGATCTTCGAGTGGGTGGAAAGTTGCGCGTGCGTTTCGATGCCGATGACGACTTCGAAGCCGCGGATCAGGGCGGGTTTGTTCATGGTCTTCAGTACCCGGCCGGCTTGACGGTGTGCCAGTCGGTCGCCTGCTGGAACGCGTGCGCCGCGTGCAGCAGCACGGCCTCGTCGAAGTAGTTGCCGATCAGTTGCAGCCCGACCGGCATGGACGCCTCTCCAAAACCGGCCGGCAGGCTCATGCCGGGCAGGCCGGCCAGGCTGGCCGGCAGCGTGAAGATGTCGGCCAGGTAGCTTGCGACCGGGTCGTCGCTCTTGTCGCCGAGCTTCCACGCGACGGTGGGCGCGACGGGCCCGGCGATCACGTCGCACTGGCGGAAGCAGGCCTGGAAGTCGTCGGCGATCATGCGGCGCAGCTTTTGCGCCTGCAGGTAATACGCGTCGTAGTAACCGTGGCTCAGCACGTAGGTGCCGATCATGATGCGGCGCTTCACCTCGGGACCAAAGCCTTCGCTGCGGCTCTTCTTGTACATGTCGAGCAGGTCGGTGTACTGGCCGGCGCGGTGGCCATAGCGCACACCGTCGAAGCGGCTCAGGTTCGACGAGGCTTCGGCCGGCGCGATGATGTAGTAGACGGGGATCGACAACTCGGTGCGTGGCAGGCTCACGTCGACCAGGGTGGCGCCGAGTTTCTCGAATTCAGCCAATGCGGCGCGTACGGCGCCGTTCACGTCGGCGGCGAGTGCGGCGGGGAAAAACTCTTTCGGCAGGCCGATGCGCAGGCCCTTCAGCGGCTGGGCGGCGCTGGCGCCTTCGCGCGTGTGAAGCATCGCGGCGTGAAAGTCTTGCGGGGCGCGCTCGGCGCTGGTGGCGTCTCGGGCGTCGAAACCGCTCATCGCGCTGAGCAGCAGCGCGCAGTCTTCGGCGCTGCGCGCGAACGGCCCGGCCTGGTCTAGGCTGGACGCGAACGCGATCATGCCGTAACGCGAGCACACGCCGTAGGTCGGCTTGATGCCTGTCACGCCGGTGAAGCTGGCTGGCTGGCGGATCGAACCGCCGGTGTCGGTGCCGGTGGCGGCCGGCATCAAACGCGCCGCCACCGCGGCGGCCGAGCCGCCCGACGAGCCGCCCGGCACGCGCGACACGTCCCAGGGGTTTTGCACCGGCCGGTAGGCCGAGTTCTCGTTGCTCGAACCCATCGCGAACTCGTCGCAATTGAGCTTGCCGAGCGTGACCATGCCGGCGCCCCCTTCGGCCAGGCCGAGGCGTGCGACCACGGTCGCGTCGAACGGGCTGCGGTAGTCGGCCAGCATCTTCGAGCCGGCGGTGGTCGGCCACTCGCTGGTGACGAAGATGTCTTTGTGTGCGAGCGGCACGCCCAGAAGCGCGCCGCTGCGGCCGGTGGCGCGCTGCGCGTCAGCGGCCTGCGCCTGCTGTAAGGCGAGCGCCGGGTCGCTGGCAAGCACCGCACCAAGATGTTCGTGAGCCGCAACCCGTGCGAGCAGATGTTTCGTCAGTTCGGTGCTGGAAACGGCCTTCGCGGCCAGCGCACGGCCGAGTTCGGCCACGCCCATGTCGTGCAGTTCCTGCGTCATCCGATGACCTTAGGCACGAGGAACAGGCCGTCTTCCACGGCCGGCGCGCTGCGCTGGTTGAGTGCGCGATCGGCGTGTTCGGTGACCACGTCTTCACGCAGGCGCAAGCTCACCTCTTGCACCGCCGAGAGCGGGGTGTAGAGCGGTTCGACGCCGCTCGTGTCGACCGCGCTCATCTGCTCGACGATCGAGAAAAAACCGTTGAGCTGCGCGAGCATCGCGGCCTGCTCTGAACTCTTCAGTTCGAGCCGTGCGAGATGGGCGATGCGGCTCACGTCTTGCGGGGTCAGGGCCATGAAAAATGCGCTTGCAGTCGGGCGCCGTAAAGGGCTGGATACAGGGTGTGAATGGGTCATTCTGCCCGGTGCTTGCGGTATTATCCCCGGTTATCCACACGCCCTTCGGGACTGCGCAGCACAGCAGTTCGCCACGCGCCCGATTGGCTTTGTGACCCTGAATCGAGGCCGCATTTTTCGCCGCTTCAGCTTGGCCGACACGGCGGGCCGAAGACCAACAACAACGCCCAACACAGCATTCGCTCCGCCCCGCTGCGCACGCATCACTGCCCGCAGGGGGCCGGGCGACAAAACCCACACACCATGTTCGGATCCTTTCGTCGCTACTTCTCGACCGATCTGGCCATCGACCTCGGCACCGCCAACACGCTGATCTATGTGCGTGGCAAGGGCATCGTGCTCGACGAGCCTTCGGTCGTCGCCATCCGCCACGAAGGCGGCCCCAACGGCAAGAAGACCATCCAGGCCGTCGGCAAGGAAGCCAAGGCGATGCTCGGCAAGGTGCCGGGCAACATCGAGGCCATCCGCCCGATGAAAGACGGCGTGATCGCCGACTTCACCGTCACCGAGCAGATGC
>JBDTTU010000057.1:0-27516 GCA_039930465.1 Burkholderiales bacterium | reverse complement strand
CGTCGATCAATTCCTGTTTGAGCGCCTGCGCATTGGTCAGGTTGCCGTTGTGCACGAGCACGATGCCAAACGGTGCATTCACGTAGAACGGCTGCGCTTCTTCTTCGCTGTAAGCGTTACCGGCGGTCGGGTAGCGCACCTGGCCCAGACCCACGGTGCCAGGCAGGCCGCGCATGTTGCGGGTGCGGAACACGTCGCGCACCATGCCACGAGCCTTGTGCATGAAGCACTTGGTGCCCTGCATCGTGACGATGCCCGCAGCGTCTTGCCCGCGGTGCTGCAGGAGCAGCAGCGCGTCGTAGATCAGCTGGTTGACCGGAGCCTTCGAGATGACACCGACGATGCCGCACATGCTTTCCGCCTTGGTTCAATCCGGCGCGCGTTTCACGCCGACGAGGGTTGTTTAACTTCGATCGGCAGCCAAGGCATGATTTCCTTGACCACCATGTTCAGCCAGGCCACGCCCTGCGAGCGCTGCATCGACGGCCATTTTGCGACCGGCGTGAAACCGAGCACCAACGCCAGCAGCAGCAGCACGAGCAAGCCGCGCACGAGCCCGAAGGCTGCGCCGAGCAAACGGTCGACCGAACTCAGCGGCGTCGCCCGAATGAGCAAGCGCACCAGCCTGGCGCCCAGACCCCACAGCACCAGCGTCACCAAAAACACAGATGCGAACGCCACTGCGTGATTCAAGGCCGAGCCGGCCTGGCCAATCGAGGTGTACGGCTGCACAACCGGTGTGAGCCCCTGCGCAGCGATGTAGGCCACGACCCAGCCGGCGAGCGACAGGACTTCGAACACGACGCCGCGCATCAGCCCGACGACGATCGACAGCGCCATGAACAAGAGCAGACCGATGTCCACCCAACCCAGATCGACGGTCATCGATCACAGTCAAAGCGTGAGCACGACGCCGCTGAGCCCGGCGCCACGTGCCTTGGCCAGCGCCTTGTCGGCTTCTTCGCGGCTGGAGAACGGCCCGACGCGTACCCTGATGCGGCTGCCCGCGGGCGTTTCGGCAACCTGGGTGTAGGTTTTCAGGCCGAGCTTCTCGGCCTTCAGGCGAGTCTCGCGCGCCGCAGCTGCGTCGGCAAACGCACCCACCTGCAGGACGAAACGACCGCCGGTGGCCGCGGCAGGCGGCGCACCTTCGAGCAGCGCCTTGGCACGCACGGCGTCGTCGGCCTTCGAAAGAGGCTTGGTCTCAACGGCGACCTTCGGCGCAGGCTGGGCCGGTGCCGGTTTGACCGCGGGCTTCGAGGCCGCCTTTTCAGCCACGACAGCTGCCGACGGTGGCCGCGCCGCAGGCACCAGAGCGACTTCCTTGCCGGCCTGTTCGCGCGTCTCTGTAATCACATCGTCGGGCGGGCTGATCAACGCCGGCGCGGAGGCCTCGGTCGGCGCGTTCTGCGCGCCTGCTGGCGGCAAACGCGCTGGTGGCATGGCCAAAGGCGGGGCGCTGTCCTTGCGGGGGATCACGATCGGAATGTCGACCGGGATTGGCCGGGGCTGGGTCTCGAACACGAGCGGAAAGCCGATCACGCCGATGACGACCAGCACCACGGCCCCGATCAATCGCTGGCGCGCGCGGGTGCGGGCCAGCAGCACCGCGTCAGCGGGCGCCTGCGACGCGCTTGCGCCCGAGACCGGGTCTTTCTTGCGACTGAGATTGGACAGCAGACCCATGCGGTGCGAGTTCCAGAATTGCGGGTGGCGGCAGAGTGCCCTGGCGCCTTCGCGCCCGCCCCTTCTGGTCGTCGGCGCGGGGCGCTCAGACGGCGTGTTTGCCGGTCAACCGGGGCAGGCCGTCTTTCAACACGCCACCCACGGTTTGGAATGATCCGAGGACCACGATTCTATCAGCGGGGTCGGCCTGGCCCAGCGCTGCGTCGAGTGCCTGACGCGGGTCGGCGTGGCACGCCACGGTCACCGGGCCCGGCCCTTTGAGCTGCAGTGCGGCGTGGCGCTGAGAGAGCTCTTGCGCGCTGGCGCCGCGAGGTGCTGGCAGGTCCGTGAAGTGCCAGTGGTCGACGACCGGGGCCAGCCGCTTCAGGATGGCGTCGATGTCTTTGTCGCGCATCACCCCGAGCACCACGTGGGTTCGCGGAAAGTACGCCATCTGGTCGAGGTTCTGCACCAGGGTGGCGACGGAGTGCGGGTTGTGCGCCACGTCGAGCACCAGCGTCGGCTGACCAGCGACGATCTGGAAGCGACCCGGCAACTCGACCAGCGCGAGCCCGTTGCGAGCCGCCTGCGCGGTGATCGGCAACCGCACGCGCAGCGCCTCGAACGCGGCCAATGCGCCGGATGCGTTGAGCAACTGGTTCGCGCCGCGCAGAGCCGGGTAAGCCATCGCATTGAAGCGCTTCGTGCGCCCGGCCCAGTTCCATTGAAGCTTGTCGCCGGAATAGTTGAAGTCGCGTCCGAAGCGCCAGAGGTCGGCACCGATGGCCTGCGCATGATCGACAAGGCTTTGCGGCGGCACCGGGTCGCTCACGATCACCGGCTTGCCGGCGCGCATGATGCCGGCCTTCTCGAAGCCGATGGCTTCTCGTGTGGACCCGAGGTATTCGGTGTGGTCAATGTCGATGCTGGTGATCACCGAGCAATCGGCGTCGACGACGTTGACAGCATCGAGCCGCCCGCCGAGGCCCACTTCGAGAATCACGAGATCGAGCGGTGCCTTCGACAACAAGCGCACGATCACGAGCGTGGTGAATTCGAAATAGGTCAGGTTCACGTCGCCGCGCGCGCTCTCCACTGCTTCGAAATGCGGAAGCAATTCCGCTGCTTTGACCTGCTCACCGTTGACGCGGCAGCGCTCTTCGAAATGCACGAGGTGCGGCTTCGAGTACAGGCCGACGCGGTAGCCGGCCTGCAGCGCGATCGCTTCGAGCATCGCGCAGGTGGACCCCTTGCCGTTGGTTCCGGCCACCGACACCACCGGTGCGTCGAACACCAGCCCGAGACGATCGGCCACGCAGCGCACGCGCTCGAGCGTCAGGTCGATCTCTTTCGGGTGCAATCGTTCGCAGCGCGCCAGCCAGTCGGCCAGAGTGTGGGGCAAGGATGAAGCGGGCAGCGCCGGGTCAGACGACGGCATCGGCGCTCTGGCGCTGCAGGATGGCGATGGCGCGCGCCACCGTGGCGCGCATCTCGCGCCGGTCGACAATCATGTCTATTGCTCCGGTCGTCAGCAGAAACTCGGCGCGCTGAAAGCCTTCGGGCAGCTTCTCGCGCACCGTGTTTTCGATCACTCGCGGCCCCGCAAAGCCGATCAGCGCCTTCGGCTCGGCGATGACCACATCGCCCACGAAAGCAAAGCTCGCAGAAACCCCACCCATGGTCGGATCGGTGAGCACGCTGATGTACGGCAAGCGAGCCTTGGCCAGGTGCGTCAGCGCGGCATTGGTCTTGGCCATCTGCATCAGGCTCAACAGACCCTCCTGCATGCGCGCACCACCGGTCGCGGTGAAGCTGACGAAAGGTGTCTTCTGTTCGATGGCGGACTCGACGCCGCGCACGAAACGCTCGCCCACCACGGAGCCCATCGAGCCCCCCATGAATTCAAATTCAAAACACGCGGCCACGATGGGGACCGCGTGCACCGAGCCCCCCATCACGACGAGCGCATCGGTTTCGCCGGTGGATTCGAGCGCGTCTTTCAGGCGCTCCGGGTACTTCTTGCTGTCCTTGAACTTGAGCGCATCGACTGGCAGGACTTCCTGGCCGATCTCGTAGCGGCCTTCCGGGTCGAGAAACGCGTCGAGCCGGGCCCGCGCACCGATGCGGTGGTGGTGGCTGCACTTCGGGCAGACATACACGTTCTGCTCGAGATCGGTCTTGTAGAGCACCGTCTCGCAAGACGGGCACTTGATCCACAGCCCTTCTGGCACGGTGCGGCGCTCGCCGCGTTCGTTCGGCTGGATCTTTGGCGGCAGCAGTTTTTCGAGCCAGCTCATGCGGTGGATCCTTTCAGGAGTCGAGTGCCTTGCGGATCCCGGCGATGAACTCGCCGGCCGCTGCGGCCACATTGTCGCGCGTGCGCGTTTCAAGCAATTGGACCAGCGCTGTGCCGATCACGACCGCGTCGGAAACCGCGGCCACGGCCTGCGCCGTTTTCGCGTCACGAATGCCAAAGCCCACGCCCACCGGCAATTTCACGAAGGTCTTGATGCGCGGGATCATGGCAGCCACGGCCGCCGTGTCGAGGTGGCCGGCGCCGGTCACACCCTTGAGCGACACGTAGTACACGTAGCCGCTCGCGATGCGGCCCACGTGCTGCATGCGCGCTTCGGTGGAGGTGGGCGCGAGCAGGAAGATCGGGTCGATGCCGCTGCCCTTCAGCGTGGCAGCGAAGTCTTCGCACTCTTCGGGCGGGTAGTCGACCACGAGCACACCGTCGACGCCAGCGGCCTTGGCGTCGGCCACGAAGCGGTCAACACCGTAGCGCTCGATCGGGTTTGCATAGCCCATCAGCACGACCGGGGTCTGATCGTTCTTCAGGCGGAAACCCCGCACGAAGTCCAGCACCTGCGGCATGCCGATGCCTCGGGCCAACGCGCGCTCACCAGCCTTCTGGATCACCGGGCCGTCGGCCATCGGATCGGAAAACGGCACGCCGAGTTCGATCACGTCGGCGCCGGCCTCGGCCATCGCCAGCATGATGTCGATCGTGGCGTCGGCGTACGGGTCGCCCGACGTGATGTACGGAATGAGCGCCTTGCGGCCGCTGAGCTGCAACGCAGCGAAGGTGGCAGCGATGCGGCTCATTTCGGGCCCTTCATGATCGCTGCGGAACCCTTGGCGCTCTGTCCCTGGCACGACGGCCGGCAGAAGAAGTCGGCGCCTGACAGGTCGGCGATCGTGCCGATGTCCTTGTCGCCGCGGCCCGACAGGTTCACGAGCAAATGCTGGTCGCTGCGCATGGTGGGTGCCATCTTTATCGCGTGGGCCACGGCATGGGCCGATTCGAGCGCCGGGATGATGCCCTCGGTGCGGCACAGACGGTGGAACGCGACCAGCGCTTCGTCGTCGGTGATGCCGACGTATTCAGCGCGACCGATGTCCTTCAGGTAGGCGTGCTCCGGGCCGACGCCGGGGTAGTCGAGCCCGGCAGAGATTGAATGTGTTTCGGTGATCTGGCCGTTCGCATCCTGCAGCAGGTAGGTGCGGTTGCCGTGCAATACGCCGGGCGAGCCCTTGCTGAGCGACGCGGCGTGTTTGTCGGTGTCGAGCCCCTGCCCTGCGGCCTCGACGCCGATCAACCTGGTGCCGGCGTGTTCGATGTACGGGTAGAAGATGCCCATGGCGTTGCTGCCGCCGCCCACGCAGGCGATCACGGCGTCGGGTTGGCGGCCGGTCATCTGCGGCATTTGCACCAGGCATTCGTCGCCGATCACACGCTGGAAGTCGCGCACCATCGTCGGGTACGGGTGCGGACCGGCCACGGTGCCGATGATGTAGAAGGTGTTCTCGACGTTCGTGACCCAGTCGCGCAGCGCTTCGTTGAGCGCGTCTTTCAGCGTCTTCGATCCGCTTTCGACCGGCACGACCGTTGCGCCCAGCAGGTTCATGCGGTACACGTTGGGCGACTGACGTTTCACGTCTTCGCTGCCCATGTACACCACGCACTCCATGCCGTAGCGCGCGCAGATGGTGGCGGTGGCCACACCGTGCTGGCCCGCGCCGGTTTCGGCGATCACACGCGGTTTGCCCATGCGGCGCGCGAGCATCGCCTGGCCGATCGTGTTGTTGATCTTGTGCGCGCCGGTGTGGTTCAGGTCTTCACGCTTGAGGAAGATCTGCGCCCCGCCCAGTTCGCGGCTCATGCGCGCAGCGTGGTAGATGGGGCTCGGCCGGCCCACGAAATGCGCCAGTTCCGACTTGAATTCCTTGATGAACTCGGGATCGTTCTGCACCTCGGCATAACAGCGCTTGAGTTCATCGAGCGCATGCACGAGTGTTTCGGCGACGAAGCTGCCGCCATAGGGGCCGAAATGGCCACTGGCATCGGGTTGTTGGTAGTTCGACATGGTGGGTGAATATTCGTCAGGCAACCGATGCAGCGCAACGGGCATCGGCCTCGCGCACTGCATCGCAAAACCGGCGGATGGCCTCGACATCCTTGATGCCTTTGGCCGACTCCACGCCGGAGCTCACGTCAACGGCCCAGGGCCGGACGAGCTGAATGCCAGGGATCACATTTCCTGCATGCAACCCACCAGACAAAACGACTGGAAGGGGCACGTTGTGCGGAATGACGGACCAATCGAAAACCTTTCCACCGCCACCGTAGCCGTCGACATGGGCGTCGAGCAAAAGCGCCTGGGCGTCTGAAAATGGAGAGGCGAAGTCTAACAAATCGAAGCCCGCTGCCATGCGCGCAGCGCGCAGGTAGGGCCGGCCCAGGCGCCGGCAGGCTTGTGGCGTTTCATCGCCATGGAATTGCGGCAGCAGTTGCGGGATGGCTTGCATGGCGGCGTCGAGTTCGGCTTCGCTCGCGTTCACGAACAGGCCGACTGGCATCACGAACACTGGCAGGCGCCGCGCAAGTTCGGCGGCGCGTTGCAAGCTGACGTGGCGCGGGCTCTTGTCGTACAGAACGAAGCCGATCGCGTCGGCGCCGGCTTCGACCGCAGCGTCGACATCAGCCTCGCGCGTCAAGCCGCAGATCTTGATGCGGGTGCGCGGGTTCATCGGCGCAGCGGCTGCTCAGGCCGGACCGAAGCCCTTGTGCCAATTGGGCAGGGTAGGCCTGAGTTGAGTCGCCTACGGTGTGCAATTTCATAGGCGCTTCCCTTCGGCGACTCAGGGCAGCCAGTCGAGGGCAACGGGTTGGTTTGGAATCGCATGCACCGCATCGTAGTACGGCCCGATGAAGTAGAGGCCATCGGCCGGGAAAGTGGCCGCGGCGAGACGCCGGTCTTTCGACTGCAGAACCTTCTGCAACCAGCCTTCGCTGCGCGCGCCCGAACCGACTGTCAGCAGGCAGCCCATCAGGTTGCGCACCATGTGGTGCAGGAAGGCGTTGGCGTCGAATTCGAAGCGCCAGTACGCACCGCGCCGCGTGATGGCAATGCTGCGGATCGTCTTGACCGGTGAAGCGGCTTGGCATTCGGCCGACCGGAACGCGCTGTAGTCGTGTTCGCCCAGTAGCAAGCTGGCCGCCGACTGCATGGCCGACTCGTCGAGCGCGCGAAGGCTCCAGCCGACCGACCCCAGCTCGACGGCCGGGCGAACCGGCGACTCCAGCAGAACGTAGACGTACCGACGGCCCCGCGCGCTGAAGCGGGCATGAAAGTCTTCGGGCATCGGCTGGGCCCACTGCACGGCAATGTCCGGCGGCAGGTAGCGGTTCGTGCCACGAACCCAGGAGAACGGTTCGCGTTCGATCAAGGTGTCGAGGTGCACAACCTGGTTGAGCGCGTGCACGCCGGTGTCAGTGCGGCCGGCGCACATCACCCGCAGCTTGTCATCGGCAAAGCGCGACAACGCGAGTTCGAGCCTGTCTTGCACGGTGTTGCCGCCGGGCTGGCTCTGCCATCCCTGGTAGGCCTGCCCGCGGTAGCTGACACCCAGCGCGACTCTCATCTTCAAGCTCCGCCGAAGACCGACAGAGCGTCGCGCCGGGGCCGGGGGATCACCCCAGGTCGGCCAGCATGCTCTGCGCCTTCGACTTCACGGCGCCGGTGGCCTTGGCCACGACTTCGTTCAGCAGGTCGCGTGCGCCGTCTTTGTCGCCGATCTGGCGGAACTCTTCGGCGAGTTCGATCTTGCGCGCCAGCGGGTCATCGTTACCGTCATCGTCGAGCGACGGCAGGTCGCTGTCGTCGAACTTGGCGTTCTGCTTCGACAAGCGCGGTACGGTCTTCTCGTCGTCTGCGCCGGCCGGCAGATCGAGGTCGAGCGAGATGCCCGACAGATCGAAAGGTTCGGGCTCGGGAAGCTTGGCACTGAGTGGTCCGCTGTGCAGCGGAGCCGACTTCGAGGTCGTGAAGTCGAGCGACATCGAGTCGTCGGCCTCAGGCCGCCGGGCCGGGGGCGCGAAAGACTGTGTTGCTTCAAGCGGTGAAGGTGCCGTGGGATCAATGGGCTCACCCAGATCGAGATCGAGGTCATCGCCAGCGTCCAGTGTCGGCAAGCCGCTGACCGCAGCCCCGTACTGGGAAGGCGACGGAAGCACCGACTGCGGCATCGTGCTGGCGCCCAGCGGTTCGATGATCTCGCCACCGTGGCCCGTGACGACCACAGGCGTTCCGCCCGGGCGGAACAGGGGATTTTCCGGGTCGATCTCGGCACCGAGCTCCTGGGCCTTGGCCCAGTCTTCACCGGTGCCGCGCGTCAACGCAAAGAGCTGCGTGGCGAGCAACTCGAAGCCCTTGGTGTCGCGGCGCTTGGCATACACCTCAAGCAGCTTGGTGCGGATCGCCATGCGTTCCGGGCTGCTGCGCATCGCTTCCTTGAGGATTTCTTCGGCTTGCAGATCACGGCCGTAGGCGAGGTACACGTCGGCCTCGGCCACGGGGTCGACGTCGCCGATCGCGTCGAGCTGGCTCAGCGAATAACTCATCGACGAAGAAGCGCCTGCGGCATCACGTGTGTCGATGCGTTGACCACCGCTGGCGCCGAAGAAAGAGTCGGGCTGCAAACGGCTTTCGAGGAAGGAGGTTTCGCCACTGTCCTTCTTGCCACGCTTGCGGTAGGCGTAGAAGCCCAGGCCGCCCAGCAACAGGGCCAATGCGCCGCCACCAAGTGCCAAGGGGTTTTCGAGCAAGGTGTCGAGCAGACCGGGCTCGGCCACCGGGGCCGGAGCGGGCATGGCCGGGCGCGATGCTGCGGCGGGCGCCGGGCGTGCCACAGCACTCGCGGTCGATGCCGGGGCTGCTGCAGCCACCACCACAGGCGCCGATGCTGGAACGGCCGCGGCCAAGGCCGGCGCGGATGCAGCCGGCGTCGTCGGCGCAGAGGCCACGAGCGGTGGCAACAATGCCGGGGCGGCGGGTGTTGGCGCAGCTGCCACAACGGCCGGCGCAGGCGCGGGCGCCGGCGGGGGCGCGGCGGCCACCACCACGGCAGGCGTCGGCACGCCGGCAGCCGGCTTGGAGGCGCCGGTCCCGCCAGCGGCCCCGGAAAGCTTCTTCAGTTCATCGACATTCTTCGCGAGTTCAGCAACGCGTGCTTCGGCGGCCTTCTTCTCGCGGTCTTTCGAGATCTGGGTTTCCGCACTGGCAGCCGCACCGGCCGGCGCAGCACCCTTGCTCAGCGTGAGCTTGTCGGGCGTAGGCGCGGCGCCGCGTTTGCCGTCTTCAACGGAGGCTTGAACCTTGCCGCTTGCCTGACGCGCGCTGCCCTCGGGCTTGGCCGCCGGAACCGCACCGGCCAGGCGTTGGCGATAGGCGCCGAAATCAGCGCTTTGCGCCTGGATCACCTGGCGGGCCTCGGAGGGCGTCTCGCTTTTCGCTGCTTCTGCACTCGGCACCGACAACACGACACCCGACTTGAGCCGGTTCATGTTGTTGCCGACAAAGGCCTGCGGATTGCTGCGGTACAGCGAAACCAGCATCTGGTCGAGCGACACACCGCCGCGCTGCGTGCGAGCGGCGATCTTCGACAGCGTATCGCCGTTCTTCACACGGTATTCATCGACACCTTCGTTGCCGGTACTCGTGGGCGCTGCCGCTGCTCGCGGCGCACGCGGCGCCGCGGGTTCGGCATCGGCCCTTGCAGGAGCGGGCTTGCGCTCCGCCGAGCGCGCAGGAACCGGGAAAGGTGCGGCCGGCGCGGCCGACATCGTCGGCGCCACCGCAGGTGCGGCTGGCGCCGGGGCCGGCGCACGCGCCGTGACCGTCGGCGGGTCGATCAGCAGCGTGTATTCGCGCACCAGGCGCCCGGTCGACCAGGTGATCTCGAGGATCACGTCGACGAAGGGTTCCTGAACGCCGCGGTCACTCGTGATCCGCAAGTAAGGCCGGCCATCGGCGCGCCGCTGCAGTGCGACCTGCGTTCCCGGAAGTACCTGGTTGTAGTCGACCCCGGCGGCCTTGTAGGACTCGGGCGGGGCCACGCGAATGCGCAGGTTCGACGCTTCTTCGGCCGACAGGCTGGTGATGTCGATCTCGGCCCGCAGCGATTCGCCCAAGGCCGATTGCACCTGCAACTTGCCCAAGCCCAGCGCCCACGCAGCGGGAGCAACCAGACAAAGCGCGGCAGCAGCCACCCCGGTCAGGGCGAAACGCCCCGAGAACGTCGATTTTCTTTTCAAGGCGTCTCCCAATTGGACGAAACGGGCAGCCATAGAAGCCCGGCAATCACGTAACTGTCGATGACGTGAAACACGTAAATTTTCGGTGAATTACCAGAAATCACAATAGCATCAATGAGATACGCTGACAAGCTCATGCAATGGCTGACGTTGCCCTGCGAACGGGAACCGAGAGTTTTGCACACCTCCATGTTGCAATGCGGCAACGACGCGAATCGCCGTTGGCACCGCCTCAGGCCTCGATGACGATCTTGAGCATTCTGCGCAGCGGTTCAGCCGCCCCCCAGAGCAGTTGGTCGCCTATGGTGAACGCCCCCAGATACTCCGGGCCCATCGCCATCTTGCGCAAACGCCCGACCGGGATCGACATCGTTCCCGTGACCGCCACCGGCGTCAGGTCGCGCATGCTGGCTTCGCGCGTGTTCGGCACCACCTTGACCCACGCGTTGTCGTTCGCGATCAGCGCTTCGATGTCTGACATCGGCACATTTTTCTTCAGCTTGAACATCATGGCCTGGCTGTGGCAGCGCATCGCGCCGACCCGCACGCAGAACCCGTCAACAGGAACGGCCGGCGTGCCGAAGCCTGCCCCCTGGCCGAGGATCTTGTTGGTCTCGGCTCCGCCCTTCCATTCTTCCTTGCTCATGCCCCAACCCGTCTCGTCGGGCTGCTTCCCGATCCCCAGGTCCTTGTCGATCCAGGGGATCAGGCTGCCACCGAGCGGCACGCCAAAGTTCACGGTTTCAGCTTCGCCGAGGCCGCGCTGCTTGGCTGCCAGCAAACGGTCGATCTCGAGGATCGCGCTCTTCGGGTCGTCGAGCAGCGGCTTCACCTCGGCGTTGAGCGTGCCGAACTGCGTCAGCAGCTCGCGCATGTGCGCCGCGCCGCCGCCCGACGCAGCTTGGTAGGTCATCGTGCTCATCCACTCGACGAGCCCAGCCTTGTAGAGCGCACCCACGCCCATCAGCATGCAGCTCACGGTGCAGTTGCCGCCGATCCAGTTGCGCCCGCCGGCAGCCAGCGCGTTTTTGATCACCGGCATGTTGATCGGATCGAGCACGATGACGGCATCACGCTCCATGCGCAGGGTGGACGCAGCGTCGATCCAGTGGCCTTTCCAGCCGGCCGCGCGCAAGCGCGGGAACACGTCGCTCGTGTAGTCGCCGCCTTGCGCCGTGATGATGATCTCGCAGCGCTTGAGTGCTTCGATGTCGTAGGCGTCGCAGAGCTTCGCCTCGTTCTTCGCCATGACCGGCGCGCGACCACCGGCGTTGCTGGTGCTGAAGAACATCGGCTCGATGTGGTCGAAGTCGCCTTCGGCCTGCATGCGTTCCATCAGCACAGAACCAACCATGCCGCGCCAACCAACCAAACCTGTGAGTCTCATCGTTCGCCCTTTCAGAAAGTTATCGAAACCTCTTGCTGCCCGGCTCGTTCGCCGGTGCAGGGGCGAGACGAACCGAGCGTGCTAGCCCTTGATCGTCTTCTTGGTGATGCTGCCCGAGAGCGCGGCGACAACAGCGTCGCCCATCTCGTGGGTGCCGACCTTCTTCGTGCCTTCGGACCAGATGTCCGGCGTGCGCAAACCCGAGGCGAGCACCTGCTGCACCGCCGATTCAATGCGATCGGCGGCGGCGGGCTGGCTGAGGGAGTATCGAAGCATCATGGCGGCAGACAAGATTGTAGCCAAGGGGTTGGCCAGGTCCTTGCCGGCGATGTCGGGCGCGCTGCCGTGGCTGGGTTCGTACAAGCCCTTGGCCGCCGCGTTGAGTGAGGCAGAGGGCAGCATGCCGATCGAGCCGGTGAGCATGGCGGCTTCGTCGGAAAGGATGTCGCCGAACATGTTGCCAGTGACGATCACATCGAACTTCTTCGGTGCGCGCACCAGTTGCATCGCCGCGTTGTCGACGTACATGTGGTCGAGCGCCACGTCGGGGTATTGCGCGTGCACTTCGGTGACGATGTCTTTCCAGAACTGGAAGGTCTCGAGCACGTTGGCCTTGTCGACGCTGGTAAGGCGCTTGCTGCGCTTGCGCGCGGCCTGGAATGCAACGTGTGCGATGCGCTCGATTTCTGGGCGCGAATAACGCATCGTGTCGAACGCTTCTTCGGCGCCGGCGAATGCGCCGTCGGGCGATTCGCGCCGGCCGCGCGGCTGGCCGAAGTAGATGTCGCCGGTGAGCTCGCGAATGATCAGGATGTCTAGCCCCGCCACCAGCTCGGGCTTCAGGCTCGACGCGTGCGTGAGCTGCTCGTAGCAGATCGCCGGGCGGAAATTGGCGAAGAGGCCCAGGCTCTTGCGCAGGCCGAGAATCGCCTGCTCGGGGCGCAGCGCGCGCTCCAGCGTGTCGTACTTCCAGTCGCCCACCGCGCCGAAGAGAACGGCGTCGGCCGCCTGTGCCAATCGCAAGGTCGATTCAGGCAACGGGTGCCCGTGAGCCTCGTAGGCGACACCGCCGACGAGCGCCTGTTCGGTCTCGAAGTGCAGGTCGAGCACGCCGAGCACACGCACGGCTTGCGCCACGATTTCGGTGCCGATGCCGTCACCCGGCAGGATCGCGATCTTCACGAGTCAGTTCCTTCTATTGTTTCCTGGAGAGGCGCTCCACCAGCACCTTCTCGCACAGCTTGAAAACGACGTAACACGCCGCAGCAAAATAACCCGACACCACGATTTCGATCAACTGCCTGAAGCCGCCATCAAGCAGGGCTTCGATCCCGTAGGAAGTCAAAAACTCGAGGTTGGCGCTGAGCATGTGCAGCAGGTTCAGCGTGATGAGCCCGCCGATCACAAAACTCACGCCGAGCAGAACGAACGCAGCCCACCAACGCTTGGCCAGGAACGCATAGAGGCGGCTGTACGGCGCGTCTGCCATTGTTCAGATGCGGTGCGCCAACCAGGGCTTGCTGAGCAGACGCTCGGCCTCGAAAGCACGAATCTTGTCGGCGTGGCGCAGCGTCAGGCCAATGTCGTCGAAGCCGCCGAGCAGGCAGTATTTGCGGAACGGTTGCACGTCGAACTCGAGCGTGGCGCCATCGGGTTTGATCACGACCTGGCGCTCCAGATCGATCGTCAGCGAATAACCCACGAAGGCCGCGACCTCATCGAACAGTTTCGCCACTTCATGCTCGGGCAGCGCGATCGGCAGCAGGCCGTTCTTGAAGCAGTTGTTGTAGAAGATGTCGGCGTAGCTCGGCGCGATCATGGCGCGGAAGCCGAACTGGTCGAGCGCCCAGGGTGCGTGCTCGCGCGACGAACCACAGCCGAAGTTCCTGCGCGCCAGCAGCACCGATGCACCCTTGTAGCGCTGCTGGTTGAGCACGAAGTCGGGGTTGGGCCGCCGCGAGGCCGGGTCTTGACCGGGCTCGCCATGGTCGAGGTAGCGCCATTCGTCGAACAGGTTGGGGCCGAAGCCCGACTTCTTGATCGACTTCAGGAATTGCTTCGGAATGATCGCGTCGGTGTCGACGTTTTCCCGGTCCATCGGCGCGACCAGGCCGGCGTGAATGCGAAAAGGGGTCATGGTGTGCGGCCCTGTGGTGGCGTCAGACGAGCCGGCGCACGTCGACGAAGTGGCCTTCGATGGCCGCCGCCGCCGCCATCGCCGGGCTCACGAGATGGGTGCGGCCGCCCGCCCCTTGCCGGCCCTCGAAATTGCGGTTGCTGGTGGAGGCGCAGCGTTCGCCTGGCTCCAGCCGGTCGGCGTTCATCGCCAGGCACATCGAACAGCCTGGCTCGCGCCACTCGAAGCCGGCGGCCTTGAAGACCTTGTCGAGCCCTTCGAGCTCGGCCTGTTCTTTGACCAGCCCCGAGCCGGGAACGATCATCGCCAGCTTCACGTTCGACGCGACCTTGCGCCCGATCCGGCGAACCACCGCGGCAGCTTCGCGCAGGTCTTCGATGCGCGAGTTGGTGCAGGAGCCGATGAACACCTTGTCGATCAGGATGTCGGCGATCGGCTTGTTGGGTTCGAGCGCCATGTACGCCAGGGCGCGCTCGATGGCACCGCGCTTGTTCGAGTCTTTCTCGCGCTCGGGATCGGGCACACGGTCTTCGATGGACAGCACCATCTCGGGCGAGGTGCCCCAGGTGACCTGCGGGCGAATCTGCGCCGCGTCGAGTTCGACCACCAGATCGAAATGCGCACCGGCGTCGGAATGCAGCGTGCTCCAGTAGCGAACGGCCTGGTCCCATTCAAGGCCCGCGGCCGGCGAAAACGGGCGGCCCTTGACGTAGGCGATCGTCGTGTCGTCCACGCCCACCAGGCCGGCGCGTGCGCCCGCTTCGATGGCCATGTTGCAGACCGTCATGCGCCCTTCCATGCTCAGCGCGCGAACCGCGGAGCCTGCGAATTCGATGGTGTACCCGGTGCCACCGGCTGTACCGATTTTGCCGATGATGGCCAGCACCATGTCTTTCGCGCTGCAGCCAAGGCTCAGCCTGCCTTCGACGCGCACCAGCAGGTTTTTCGCCTTCTTGGCCAGCAGCGTCTGCGTGGCGAGCACATGCTCGACCTCGCTCGTGCCGATGCCGTGCGCCAGCGCACCGAACGCGCCGTGGGTAGAAGTGTGCGAGTCGCCGCAGACGACGGTCATGCCCGGCAGCGTGGCGCCCTGTTCGGGACCGATCACGTGCACGATGCCCTGGCGCCGGTCGTTCATCTTGAACTGCGTGATGCCGAGACGGTCGCAGTTGGCATCGAGCGTGTCGACCTGCAGGCGCGAGACAGGGTCGGCAATGCCGTGCGACCGGTCGGTGGTCGGCACGTTGTGGTCGCTCACCGCCAGGTTGGCCGAGAGGCGCCAGACCTTGCGATCGGCAAGCGTCAGCCCGTCGAAGGCCTGCGGGCTCGTGACTTCATGGACCAGGTGCCGGTCGATGTAGAGCACGGCCGTGCCGTCGTCTTCGGTGTGGACGACGTGCTCGTCCCAGATCTTGTCGTACAGCGTGCGTGGCATGGTCACCGCGGCGCCCTAAAGCGCCAAGCAAAACGCTGATTTTAGGCGCAAGCCGCACCCTTCACAGGGGCGGCTTCGCAAGTCGCACGCCGGCGAATCAGGCGCGCTTGGTGATCGGGGTGACGTTTCGCTGGGTCGAGCCGTTGAAGAGCTGGCGTGGGCGGCCGATCTTGTACTCGGGGTCGCCGATCATTTCGTTGAGCTGCGCGATCCAGCCTACGGTGCGGGCGAGCGCGAACACGGCGGTGAACAGCGGCACCGGGATGCCGATCGCGCGCTGCACGATGCCCGAATAGAAGTCGACGTTCGGGTAGAGCTTGCGCGAGACGAAGTAGTCGTCTTCGAGGGCGATCTTCTCGAGCGCCATCGCCAGCTTGAAGATCGGGTCGTTGTGCAGGCCGAGCGAGTCCAACACTTCGTGGCAGGTCTCGCGCATCAGTTTGGCGCGCGGGTCATAGTTCTTGTACACGCGGTGCCCAAAACCCATCAGCTTGACGTTCGAGTTCTTGTCTTTCACCTGCTTGATGAACTCGCCAATCTTCTCGACGCCGCCGGCCTTCTGCACGTCGGACAGCATGTTCAACGCCGCTTCGTTCGCGCCGCCGTGTGCCGGACCCCACAGGCAAGCCACGCCAGCGGCGATGGCTGCGAACGGGTTGGTGCCCGACGAGCCGCACAAACGCACGGTCGAGGTGGACGCGTTCTGCTCGTGGTCGGCGTGCAGGATGAAGATGCGGTCCATCGCGCGCACCAGCACGTCGTTAGGCTCGTACTCTTCGCACGGCGTGGCGAACATCATGCGCATGAAGTTGCCGGCGTAGCTGAGGTCGTTCTTCGGGTAGATGTAGGGCTGGCCGACGGTGTACTTGTAGGCCATGGCCACCAGTGTGGGCATCTTGGCGATCAGGCGGATCGCCGAGATCTCGCGGTGCAGCGGGTTGTTGATGTCGGTGCTGTCGTGATAGAAGGCGGACATCCCGCCGACCAGCCCGGTCATGATGGCCATGGGGTGGGCGTCGCGGCGGAACCCGCGCAGGAAAAACTGCATCTGCTCGTTGACCATGGTGTGGTTGGTCACAAGCTTGGTGAAGTCGGTCTTCTGCGTCTCGTTGGGCAGCTCGCCCTTGAGCAGCAAATAACAGGTTTCGAGGTAGTCGCAGTTCTCGGCCAACTGCTCGATCGGGTATCCGCGGTACAGCAGCTCGCCCTTGTCGCCGTCGATATAGGTGATCGTGGAGTTGCACGACGCCGTCGACAGGAAGCCCGGGTCATAAGTGAACTTGCCGGTCTGTGCGTAGAGCTTGCGGATGTCGATCACATCCGGGCCGATCGAGCCCTTGTAAAGCGGCAGGTCCATGGACGGGCTGCCGTCGGAGAAGGACAAAGTGGCTTTCACGTCGGACGGGGTCATGGGCTTTCCTTGAAGTTCCTGGGTTTAACGGGACGCGGGCACCTGGTCACGGGGCCGTTCGCATCATTTGCAACACCTGCGCCACATCGTCGCGCAACAACTCGCCTTCCGGTTCCTTGCGGGCCAGCAGCAGATCGAGCAGGTCGTTGTCCGACAGATCCATCAGCACCTGCAAGCCTTGGGCCTGATGTTGCGTGAGCGTCAGCGCATGGCGCTTGAAAAAACGCTCGATGAAGAGGTCGTTTTCAAGCAGGCCGCGCCTGCAACGCCAGCGCAGTTTGCTCAGGGCGCGCTCGTCGATGACGGTGTGCATGGCCTGCATGAGGATTCGCTGACGCCGGCAGCACTCAGACGGCGCGGCGCACCATCAGTTCCTTGATCTTGCCGATGGCCTTGGTCGGGTTCAGGCCCTTCGGGCAGACGTCGACACAGTTCATGATGGTGTGGCAGCGGAACAGGCGGTACGGGTCTTCGAGGTTGTCGAGCCGGCCTCCAGTGTCGTGGTCGCGGCTGTCGGCGATGAAGCGGTAGGCCTGCAGCAGCCCGGCGGGGCCGACGAACTTGTCGGGGTTCCACCAGAAGCTCGGGCAGCTCGTCGAGCAGCTCGCACACAGGATGCACTCGTACAGGCCGTTCAGCTCGTCGCGCTCTTCGGGCGACTGCAGGCGTTCTTTCTCGGGCGGGGTCTCGTCGTTCACGAGATACGGCTTGATCGAGTTGTACTGTTTGAAGAACTGCGTCATGTCGACGATCAGGTCGCGGATCACTGGCAAGCCGGGCAGCGGCTTGAGCACGATCACGCCGGGCAGCGTGCGCATGTTGGTCAGGCAGGCCAGGCCGTTCTTGCCGTTGATGTTCATGGCGTCCGACCCGCACACGCCTTCGCGGCAGGAACGGCGGAAGCTCAATGAAGGGTCGACCGCCTTCAGCTTGTTCAGCGCATCGAGCAGCATGCGCTCGTTGCCGTCGAGTTCGACCTCGAGCGTCTGCATGCGCGGCTTGGCGTCGGTGTCGGGGTCGTAGCGGTAGATCTGAAAGGTGCGTTTCGTCATCGGGTGCTTTCTGCTTTCAGAACGTGCGGACCTTGGGCGGGACGGAATCGACGCTCAGCGGTTTGAGTTGCACCGGCTTGTAGTCGAGGCGGTTGCCGTCCGAGTACCAGAGCGAGTGCTTCATCCACACCTCGTCATTGCGACCGTTCGGGTGTTCTGGCGTGTCGGCGTAGTCGTCGACCGTGTGGGCGCCACGGCTCTCGTGGCGCGCCGCGGCCGAGATCATGGTGGCCATCGCGGCCTCGATCAGGTTGTCGACTTCGAGCGCCTCGATGCGCGCGGTGTTGAACACCTTGCTCTTGTCCGCCAGGTGAATGCCCTTCACGCGCTCGGCCAAGGCCTTGATCTCGACCACGCCGGCGTCCATCAGCTTCTGGGTGCGGAACACGCTGGCGTGCTGCTGCATCGAGTTGCGGATGTCGTTGGCCACGTCTTGCGCGTACTCGCCGCCGGCCGAGTCGTCGAGCCGGGCCAGCCGGGCGAGCGTGTAGTCGGCAGCGTCGGGCGGCAGCGGCTTGTGGGCTTTCGCCTTCAGGCTGCTGGCGACGATGTGGTCCCCGGCGGCCTTGCCGAACACCAGCAGGTCGAGCAGCGAATTGGTGCCGAGCCGGTTCGCGCCGTGCACGCTGACGCACGAGCATTCGCCCACCGCGTAAAGACCGTTGACCACCGAGTTCGGGTTGCCGTCTTTCGGCGCCACCACCTGGCCGTGGATGTTGGTCGGCACACCGCCCATCTGGTAGTGGATGGTCGGCACCACGGGAATCGGCTCTTTCGTGATGTCGACGTTAGCGAAGTTGTGGCCGATCTCCAGCACGCTGGGCAGGCGCTTGGCGATGGTCTCTGCGCCCAGGTGCGTCATGTCGAGAACGATGTAGTCCTTGTTCGGGCCGCAGCCGCGGCCTTCCTTGATTTCCTGGTCCATGCAGCGCGAGACAAAGTCGCGCGGCGCAAGATCTTTCAGCGTCGGTGCGTAACGTTCCATGAATCGCTCGCCATCGCTGTTGCGCAGGATCGCGCCTTCACCGCGGCAACCTTCGGTCAGCAGCACACCGGCGCCGGCCACGCCAGTCGGGTGGAACTGCCAGAACTCCATGTCTTCGAGCGGGAGGCCGGCGCGCGCCGCCATGCCCAGGCCGTCGCCGGTGTTGATGAAGGCATTCGTCGACGCCGCAAAGATGCGCCCTGCCCCGCCGGTGGCGAGCAGCACGGTCTTGGCTTCAAGAATGTGCACTTCGCCGGTTTCCATCTCGAGCGCGGTCACGCCGACCACGTCGCTGTCGGCATCGCGGATCAGGTCGAGCGCCATCCACTCGACGAAGAAGTTGGTGCGGGCCTTGACGTTCTGCTGGTACAGCGTATGCAGCATGGCGTGGCCGGTACGGTCGGCCGCGGCGCAGGCGCGCTGCACCGGCTTCTCGCCATAGTTTGCGGTGTGGCCGCCGAACGGGCGCTGGTAGATCGTGCCGTCGGGGTTGCGGTCGAACGGCATGCCGAAGTGCTCAAGCTCGTACACCACCTTCGGTGCCTCGCGGCACATGTACTCGATCGCGTCCTGGTCGCCGAGCCAGTCGGAACCCTTCACGGTGTCGTAGAAGTGATAGTGCCAGTTGTCTTCACTCATGTTGCCGAGCGAAGCGCCGATGCCGCCCTGCGCCGCAACCGTGTGCGAGCGTGTCGGGAACACCTTGGAGAGCACGGCGACGTTCAGGCCCGCGAGCGAAAGTTGCAGCGATGCGCGCATGCCGGAACCCCCGGCACCGACGATCACCACATCGAACTTGCGGCGGGTCACGGAAGCCGTGCCGGCCGACAGGGGAGAGGTACCCGCTTGCATCGTCAAAGTCTCCAAAGCACTTGAATGGCCCAACCCGCGCAGCCGACCAGCCACACGATGGTGAACACCTGGGCGGCCAGGCGTGCGCCGACCGGCTTCACGTAGTCCATCCAGATGTCACGCATGCCAACCCACACATGAACCAGCAGCGCCACGATCACGACGAAGGTCAGCACCTTCATCCACTGGCGCGAAAAGATGCCGGCCCACTTGTCGTAGCCCATCTCGCCGGGCAGCAGCACCTGCACGATGACGGCGAGCGTGAACAGCGCCATCAGCGCGGCCGTGACACGCTGCGAGAGCCAGTCACGCAGACCGTAGTGCGCACCGACGACGATGCGCTTGGAACCAAAATTCTGTGCCATGGTTTTTTCGTCGCCTCAGAAGAAGAGCTTGGCGCCGAGCGCCAGCGTGAGCACGACGCTCGCGGCCAGCGTGAAGACGGCCGACTTGCGGCCGAACTCGAGCGTGACGGCGTGGGTGGCGTCCATCCACAAATGGCGCAGGCCTGCAATGAAATGGTGCAGATAGGCCCAGATCAGGGCGAGCGCAACGAGCTTGAAACACCAGCCGGGCAGAAAACCGACCCCGCCGGCGAACACCGCAGTGAACCGAGCGTAAGAAATTTCAGACGTGAGGCTGGTGTCGAACATCCAGATGATGAACGGCATCAGGATGAACATCAGGCCGCCGCTGGCGCGGTGCAGGATCGAGACCAGGCCCGCCAGCGGCAGGCGGTAGCCGAGTGCGTCGAGCAGCCGCATGTTCTCGCCCGGTCTTGGTTTTGCTGTAAGCGCCATGTTCAGCCTTGCCTCTCAACGTAGTTCAATAGGAACGAAACCCCTGCGTAACCTGTAGAGTTTATTGCAACGCAGCAGAGTGCATGAACCGCCCGGTCGGAATGGGCCGAAACAGAGCGCGGGAAGCCCGGATCAACTGAGTTCATTCCGGTAGTAGTGCGACGCCGTGCTGTACAGGCCGCGACGCAACTCGACCGGCTTGTCGCCATAGGTCATGGCCAGACGCTCGACGCTGAGCAGCGGTGCGCCCGGTGCCAACCCGAGCAAGTCCGCGCTCGACTCGTCGGCGGCGACGGCGCGGATCTTTTCTTCGGCGCGGATCATGCGCACGCCAAACTCGGTTTCGAACAGGCCGTACATCGGGCCGCGGTAGTTGCTCAAGCGCTCGGCGGTCAGGCCCTTGAAAAGCTGGGCCGGCAGCCAGATGTCGTCGAGCACGACCGGCGCACCCCGAAACGACAGCAGCCGGCGCACCCGGATCGTGGCGTCGCTCGGTTTCAGGCTCAGCGCGCGCGCCAGTTCAGCCGGCGCACGCTGGCGCTGGCAGTCGATGAAACGGCGTGTCATGCCGCCGCGCGCGGCGGCGTCGGGTATCAGGCGCAGGAACCGGAACTGGATCTTCTCTTCGGCGTGGGTCGCCACGAACGTGCCCTTGCCCTGGCGGCGCACGAGCAGGTTTTCTGCCGCCATCGCGTCGATCGCCTTGCGGACCGTGCCCTGGCTCACCTTGAAGCGCACCGCCAACTCCATCTCGCTCGGAATCGCCTCGCCGGGCCGCCACTCGCCTTGCTGGAGGCTGCGCGTCATCAGCGCCTTGATCTGCTGGTACAGCGGGCTGAAGGCGGGGCCGTCTGTGGCTTCGTCAGCCGAGGGCGGCACCAGCGTGGAAGACGGGGCGGAAACGGGCATGCCCGGATTGCATCACATGCGCCGGGCACCGTCCACGGTTCTTCAGAATGATGTCTTATGCAAGACATAAGACTTATCGGGGCCGGGAAATCCCGGATCCGGGCGCCGGCCTGGCCTAAACTTCAGGGCTCGCCGCGAGCCTGTCGCGCACCATTTCCATCTTCCTCGTGCCTACCCTTATTCGGAGATTTCCCATGAGCAAAAACCCCGTTCGCGTTGCCGTCACCGGTGCCGCAGGCCAGATCGGCTACGCCGTGCTGTTCCGCATTGCCTCGGGCGAAATGCTCGGCAAGGACCAGCCGGTCATCCTGAGCTTGCTCGAAGTGCCGATGGAAAAGCCGCAGCAAGCGCTCAAGGGCGTGATCATGGAACTCGAAGACTGCGCCTTCCCGCTGCTGGTCGGCATCGAAGCCCACGGCGACCCGATGACGGCGTTCAAGGACGCCGACTACGCGCTGTTGATCGGCTCGCGCCCGCGCGGCCCGGGCATGGAACGCGCCGAGCTGCTGGCCGTCAACGCCGAGATCTTCACCGCGCAAGGCAAGGCGCTCAACGCCGTGGCCAGCCGCAACGTGAAGGTGCTGGTGGTCGGCAACCCGGCCAACACCAACGCCTACATCGCGATGAAGAGCGCACCCGACCTGCCACGCAAGAACTTCACCGCAATGCTGCGCCTCGACCACAACCGCGCGCTGAGCCAGATCGCCGCGAAAACCGGCAAAGCCGTCGCCGACATCGAGAAGCTCACCGTCTGGGGCAACCACTCGCCGACCATGTACGCCGACTACCGCTTCGCCACGATCGGCGGCGCGAGCGTGAAAGACATGATCAATGACCAGGTCTGGAACGCCGATACCTTTCTGCCGACCGTCGGCAAGCGCGGCGCGGCCATCATCGCGGCGCGTGGTGTGTCGTCGGCCGCTTCGGCCGCCAACGCGGCCATCGACCACATGCGCGACTGGGCCCTGGGCACCAACGGCAAATGGGTCACGATGGGCATCCCGTCCGACGGGCAGTACGGCATTCCGAAAGACGTGATGTTCGGCCTCCCGGTCACCTGCGCTGGCGGCGAGTACAAGCTCGTCGAGGGCCTGCCGATCGACGCCTTCAGCCAGGAGCGCGTCAACCTGACGCTGGCCGAGCTGCAAGGCGAACAAGACGGCGTGAAGCACCTGCTTTGAGCGCGCCGCGGTCATGAGCGACAAACTCGTTCACCCGCGCCAGGCCCTGTTCGACACCGACGAGGGCAGCACGCCCTTGCCGGTGTGCGACCACTACGCCGGCGTTGAAGTGCGCATGCGCAAGAGCCTGGAGCTGCAAGCCGAACTCGGGCCGGTGTTCGACGTGACGCTCGACTGCGAAGACGGTGCCGCGGTCGGCGGCGAAGCCGAGCACGCGCACCTCGTCGCCGAGATGCTGATGTCAGCGGCGAACAAGCACGGCCGCGTCGGGGCGCGCGTGCACCCGGTCGAGCACCCGGCGTTCGCGCAAGAGATCAGCACACTGATCCACCGCGCCGGCAGCCGGCTCGCTTACCTGATGGTGCCGAAGCCGCGCAACTTCGCCGACGTGGACCGTGCTTGCAGCGAGATCGACCACCAGATCCGCGTGCACGGCCACGGCCGCCAGGTGCCGGTGCACGTGCTGGTCGAAACCCACGGCGCGCTGCAAGACGTTCAAGCCATCGCGGCCCACCCTCGCATCGAGTCGGTGTCGTTCGGGCTGATGGACTTCGTTTCGGCTCATCGAGGCGCCATTCCCGCGGCGGGCATGAGCGCCGCCGGCCAGTTTGGCCACCCGCTGGTGCTGCGCGCCAAGCTAGAAATCTCGGCCGCCTGCCATGCCCACGGCAAAACACCTTCGCATTGCGTCGTGACGGAATTCAACGACACCGCAGCCATTGCGGCGGCGGCTCGAAAGGCCTGCCGCGAGCTCGGCTACACGCGCATGTGGAGCATCCACCCGAACCAGATCCGGCCCATCGTGGCCGCGTTCGCGCCGGATGCCGACGAAGTCTCGCTGGCCGCAGAGATCATCGACGCGGCTCAGCGCGCCGGCTGGGCACCGGTTCGGTACCGAGACAGCTTGCACGACCGGGCCAGCTACCGCTATTTCTGGCAGGTGCTGGAACGCGCCCACCGCACCGGCGCCGACTTGCCTGCAGCCGCCCGGCAAGCCTGGTTCACCGAACCACTTTCGTGACGGCCGCGGCCGCGCCACTGGCCAACTGACGATGAAGCCGCACAAGGTGTGGCACATGCCCGCGCAGCATCAGTTTGTTGCATCTTTGGCGGGATTTGAAACATGGCGCCATTCCACAATCAGGCCCCGAGTTTTCACGAGCACCTGTATATGAACCACCTCTCGCACGCAGCCCTTGCCGTCGCCGTCACTCTGGGCCTGGCTCACGGCCTCGCCAATGCGCAAGCAACCGCACCTGCAAAAAAGGCAAGCAAGTCGGCACCGGCAAAGAAGGCCCCGCCGGCCAAGAAGGCCGCCCCGGCGCCTGCGGCATTGATGCCGGCCGACCAGGCGCAGCTCGATGCCGCCGAGCGCACCTATTTTGGCAACTACGTTTGCGAACTCGACCAGTCCATCGACGTCGGCATGAATCCGAAGACCCCTGGTTACGTCGACGTGAAGTTCAAGTCCAAGACCTACACGATGAAGCCCGTCGTTTCTTCGACTGGCGCACTACGCCTGGAAGGCGTCAAGGGCGACATGTTGCTGATCCAGATCGCCAACAAGTCGATGATGATGGACACGAAGGTGGGCCAGCGTGTGGTCGATGGTTGCGTGAATGAAAAACAGCGCGACGCTGCGGCGTTGGCAGCCAAGACCTGATCGCCTGCCCTTCCGGACGCGGCGGCGTCCGGCGGTGAGCGCGCGCAGGCCCACCGACTCGGCTTGCGGGCCTGCGACCCCGACCAGCACTTGAGTATGCATCGATGAGTATGTATACTGTAAGCATACTCAAGTCGGGAGCCTCGCATGGAAGCCACCGTTGCCGAACGCGGCCAGATCACCCTGCCCAAGGCGGTGCGTGACGCACTGGGCCTGACCAAGGGCACCCAGCTCAAGGTCGAACTCGACGGCGGCAGGATCATCCTGCGCAAGAACGTCGACGACGCCATTTCTCGTGCCCGCGGCCGCTTCAAGCTCGACGGATTCGCATCGACCGACGACGCGATGCGCGCCATCCGCGGCCGGGCACCCGGTGACCCGCTGGACACCTGAGATCGAGGCCATCCTTTGATCGCCATCGACTCGTCCGTCATCATCGATCTGCTCTCCAATGACGTCGGCACCTCCGACGGTGCAGAAGCAAGCCTGCGTCATTCGCTGGCGATCGGCCCGGTGGTGGTCTGCGACGTGGTTCTCGCCGAGATCACCACCGCGCTGCGCGACGGTGCCGAAGCGCTGGGCGTACTCGAAGAGATGGGCATCGGATACATGGCCGTCGAATCCAAATCAGCGGTGCGTGCAGGCGAGATGCAGCGGCGCTACCGACAACGTGGCGGCCTGCGCCAGCGCACCGTGCCCGACTTCATCGTCGGGGCACATGCCTTGCTTCAGTGCAGCGCACTGATCACACGCGACGCGGGTTTCTTCCGCGACTACTTCAAGGGTTTGAAAGTCATCGTGCCCAAGGCACCCTGACCTTCCGGCCCATCTTCACCCGACCTTCCCAGGAGCCACGACCATGCTTCAAGCCTACCGCCAACATGTTGCCGAACGCGCTGCGCTCGGCATTCCGCCGCTGCCGCTGTCGGCCGAGCAGACCGCCCAGATGATCGAGCTGCTGAAGGCTCCGCCCGCCGGTGAAGAAGCCACGCTGGTCGAACTCATCACACAGCGTGTGCCGGCCGGTGTCGACGATGCCGCCAAGGTCAAGGCCTCTTACCTCGCCGCGGTGGCGCACGGCACCGAAAAGTGCCCGCTGATCGACCGCAAGCGTGCCACCGAGTTGCTGGGCACGATGCTGGGCGGCTACAACATCCACCCGCTGATCGACCTGCTCGACGACGCACTGGTCGGCGCCACCGCCGCCGAAGGGCTGAAGAAGACGCTGCTGATGTTCGACCAGTTCCACGACGTGCAGGAAAAGGCCGGCAAGGGCAACGCGAACGCCAAAGCGGTGCTGCAGAGCTGGGCCGACGCCGAGTGGTTCACCTCGCGCCCCGAAGTGGCCAAGAGCATCACCGTCAGCATCTTCAAGGTGACTGGCGAAATCAACACCGACGACCTCTCGCCGGCCCCCGACGCCTGGAGCCGCCCCGACATTCCGCTGCACGCGCTGGCGATGCACAAGAATTCGCGCCCCGGCCAGTCGCCCGAAGCCGCGCCCGAAGAAGAAGGCAAGCGCGGCCCCGTCAAGTTCATCGAAGACCTGCGCGCCAAAGGCCACCTCGTGGCCTACGTGGGCGACGTGGTCGGCACCGGCTCTTCGCGCAAGTCGGCCACCAACTCGGTGCTGTGGTTCACCGGCGAAGACATTCCGTTTGTGCCGAACAAACGTTTCGGCGGCGTCTGCCTGGGCGGCAAGATCGCGCCGATCTTCTACAACACGATGGAAGACTCGGGCGCGCTGCCGATCGAGCTCGACGTGAGCCAGATGAACATGGGCGACGTGGTCGAGCTGCGCCCCTATGAAGGCAAGGCGCTGAAAGACGGCAAGGTGATCGCCGAGTTCACGGTCAAGAGTGACGTGCTGTTCGACGAAGTGCGCGCTGGTGGCCGCATCCCGCTGATCATCGGCCGCGGCCTCACCGCCAAGGCACGCGAGGCACTGGGCCTGGCACCGAGCACGCTGTTCCGCCTACCGCAAAACCCGGCCGACACGAAAAAGGGCTTCAGCCTCGGGCAGAAGATGGTCGGCCGCGCCTGCGGCCTGCCGGTCATCGGTGGCAACCAGCAAGGCGTGCGCCCCGGCACGTATTGCGAACCGCGCATGACTTCGGTCGGCTCGCAAGACACCACCGGCCCGATGACGCGCGACGAGCTGAAAGACCTGGCCTGCCTCGGCTTCAGCGCCGACCTGGTGATGCAGAGCTTCTGCCACACCGCGGCCTACCCGAAGCCCGTCGACGTGAAGACGCACCACGAGCTGCCGGCGTTCATCAGCACCCGCGGCGGCATCTCGCTGCGCCCGGGTGACGGCGTGATCCACAGCTGGCTCAACCGCTTGCTGCTGCCCGACACCGTGGGCACCGGCGGCGACAGCCACACGCGTTTCCCGATCGGCATCAGCTTCCCGGCCGGCTCCGGCCTCGTCGCTTTCGCCGCCGCCACCGGCGTGATGCCGCTCGACATGCCCGAGAGCGTGCTGGTGCGCTTCAAGGGCAAGCTGCAACCCGGCGTGACGCTGCGCGACCTGGTCAACGCGATCCCGCTGTACGCGATCAAGGCCGGGCTGCTGACGGTCGAGAAGAAGGGCAAGAAGAACATCTTCAGCGGCCGCATCCTCGAGATCGAGGGCCTGCCCGACCTGAAGGTGGAACAGGCCTTCGAACTGAGCGACGCCTCGGCCGAGCGCAGCGCGGCCGGCTGCACCGTGCACCTGAACCCCGAGCCGATCAAGGAGTACATCAACAGCAACATCACGCTGATGAAGTGGATGATCTCCGAGGGTTACGCCGATGCACGCACGCTGGAGCGCCGCATCAAGGCACAGGAAGCCTGGCTCGAGAACCCGCAACTGCTCAAGGGCGACGCCGATGCCGAATACGCCGCCGTGATCGAGATCGACCTGGCCGACGTGCATGAACCGATCGTCGCCTGCCCGAACGACCCCGACGACGTGAAGACGCTCAGCGAAGTGTCGGGCGCCGTGATCGACGAAGTCTTCATCGGTTCGTGCATGACCAACATCGGCCATTTCCGTGCTGCCAGCAAGCTGCTCGAAGGCAAGCGCGACATCCCCGTCAAGCTGTGGGTCGCGCCGCCGACCAAGATGGACGCGAAGAAGCTCAGCGACGAAGGCCACTACGGCGTGCTCGGCAACGCCGGCGCGCGCATGGAAATGCCGGGCTGCAGCCTGTGCATGGGCAACCAGGCGCAAGTGAAGGAAGGAGCGACCGTGTTCAGCACCAGCACACGCAACTTCCCGAACCGGCTCGGCAAGAACAGCAACGTCTACCTGGGCTCGGCCGAACTGGCCGCGATCTGCTCCAAGCTGGGCCGAATTCCGACGCGCGCCGAATACATGGCCAACATGGGTGTGCTGACCGCCGCCAGCGACAAGGTCTACCAGTACCTGAACTTCGACAAGATCGAAGAGTTCA
>JBDTTU010000056.1:0-27821 GCA_039930465.1 Burkholderiales bacterium | reverse complement strand
ACGCACGACGACGCGGTGTTCCCCGCGATGCGCGATGAGCAGTGGCAGCACGTGATCGACGTGTCTCTGAACGGCTTTTTCCACGTGACGCAGCCGCTGATGCTGCCGATGATCCGCACCCGCTGGGGGCGTGTGATCAACATCTCGTCGGTGGCCTCGCTCACAGGCAACCGCGGCCAGGTGAACTACGCCGCAGCCAAGGGGGCGCTCAACAGCGCCACCAAGGCACTCGCGCTCGAAGTGGCGAGCCGCGGCATCACGGTCAACGCGGTCGCGCCCGGCATCATCGATTCCGGCATGGCCGAAGCGGTATTCGACAAGGCGCTGATCGAACGCCTGGTGCCAATGAAGCGCGCCGGCACCGCAGGAGAAGTCGCTGCGCTGGTGGCGTTTCTGGCGGGAAATGACGCCGCTTACATCAGCGGGCAGGTCATCTCGGTCAACGGCGCAATGATCTGAGTTGGCCGGCGACGTTCAGCGGTGCTGAAACGGTGGGCGCCCAGTCAAGCGCCGGAACAGCAGCACCGGCAGGCGCAGCACGAATTCGAGCATCAGGCGCAGGTGCATCCAGGTCAGCAGCACGTTGTCGCGGCCATAGCGAAAGTGCGACACGCCGCCTTCATCGGCCGACAGGTACTTCACCGGTGCCGCCAGGTTGATCGGCGCCACGCCGCGCCAGGCCAGGCGCACCACGGCTTCGGTGTCGAAGTCGAAACGGCGCATCCAGGGCTGGCGGCGCATCACTTTGATCAGCTCGGCCACCGGGTAGACCCGAAAGCCGTACAAGGAATCGTCGATGCCGGCGCCGAGTGTTTCGAGGTTGGTCCACCAGTTCGAGACCTTGCGGCCGCGCACGCGCAAGAGCGGCGCCGAAGCATCAAAAACGGGCCGACCGAGCACCATCGAGTCAAGGTGCTGCAGCGAGGCTTGCATGAACGCGGGGATCAGGTCGGCCGGGTGCTGGCCGTCGGCGTCCATCGTCAGCGCGTGGGTGAAGCCTGCGTCGCGTGCGGCCTGCAGGCCGTGCAGCACGGCCGCGCCCTTGCCGCTGTTGACTTCGAGTTCGATGAGCTTCAGCCCCGCATCGCTCGCCGCAAGTTCGCGCACGCCAGCTGCGCTGCCGTCGGTGCTGCCGTCGACCACGACCCACACGGGGCTCCATTGCGCACGCGCCGAGCGCACCGTTTGCAGCAGCGTGCGGCCGGTGTTGTAGCTGGGGATCAGCACCAGGTGCGTGGTCGATGCGGCCGTCATTTGCTGAGCTCGCCTGCGAAATAGACTTCGATGCGCTTGAGCAGCGCCATGTGGTCGGTTTCGGGGGCAAAGCGCTGGCCGAGCCGCGCGCTGAACACCACCGGGAACTGCGGCGTGCGCCAGATCGGCCAGCCTTTGCCGAGATACGGCGACGCACTCTCGATGATGACGGTCTGGATCGGCACCTGCGCCATGTGCGCCATCAGCGTCATGCCGGGGCGAAACGGGTTGATCGGCGGCGCGACGGTGCGGGTGCCTTCCGGGAACAGCACGAGCTGGCCGCCGGCTCGCAGGTTGCGCACGGCGCTGCGGATCATGCCGCGCGGCGGGTCGTTGCGGATGTAGCGCGCCAGGCGCGCACCGGCGCCGAGGAAGGGGTTCTGCATCAGCCCGGCGCGCATGATGCAGATGCCACGCGGCACACGCGCCACGACCAGCATCGCGTCGAGCATGCTCGGGTGGTTGGCGGCGATGATCAGGCCGGCATCGTCATTCAATACGTCGAGCGCCTCGTAGTCGATGCGCATCAGGCCCAGCACCTGCGCGCAGCTCCAGAAGCCGCGGTAGACCGACGAGATCGCGGCGCGACCGACGATCACTCCGTTCTCGCGCGAGAGCAGCGGGTACAACACGAGCGAGACCAGGCTCCACGTGAGCGACATCATGGCCAGGTGGGCCAGCAGCACGTAGAACATCACGCTGTGAACGAAGCGCAGCAAGAGCCTCAAACAGCACCTCAGTTTGGGCTGACAACCAGCTCGGACGAGGTGTCCAGCACCCACGAGACGCCGAAGCCGGCCGTCACGCCCGAGTTGCGCCGCACCAGCGGGCTGTCGTCGAAGACGGCGCCGCGCACGCTGTCGTAACGCACGAAGGCGCCGACCCACATGTTGCCGAAGCGCCGCGAGGTCGCGGCGATCGCGTCCCAGCCAGCGTAACCACCACGCGCGCTGTAGGCCGGACGCTGCGCCGTGGCATAGGCGGCGTCGACGCCGTAGTACTGCTGGTGGAAGCGCCGGTCACCGAACTGCGGGCCAATCAGCATGCCGACATTCCAGCCGCCGGCCACCTCGGCCAGGTCGAGGTTCAGGTGCGGCGAGAACGTGGCACCCACCGACTTCGGCGAGCGCTGCAAGGTGATGGCCGCGCGCAGGGGCAGGCGCAGGTCGAGCCGGGGTTTCCGGTCGGCCGAGCCGAACAGCGTGATGTTGACGTTGGGCCCGATCTCGAAAGTACCCGGCAGGTTCGGCATGCCCTGGCGCGCCACGTTGTCACGGCTGCGCGCGGGCGTGGAAGCGGCCACACTCACGTCGACCTTCACGCGCTGCGACTCGAGCAGCAAGGCACGTGTGCCGTCGCGGTCGGCCTTCAGGAAGGTGCCGCGGTACACCACGTAGGGCAAGGGCAGCAGGTAGGCGCTGCTCTGGTCGGAGCCCCGGTAGTCGGGCAGGCTCAAACCCGCCACGCCAATGCCGAGTTCCCAGAGCGGGCGCTTGGTGCTGGTGCTGGTTTCAACCGCAGGCTGCGGCACGTGCAATCCGGCGGGCGCGGAAGCGGGCGCGGCGGCCGGTTCGATGGCCCACGCAGGGCAAGCAGCGGCCGCGAGCAAGCCCGCGATCTGGAGGCGCAACTTCAAGACGACGACTCCTGATCGACGATGGCATGGGCCTCGATCTCGACCAGCAGATCGGCGCGGCAGATGTCGGCCTGCAGGTACACGGCCTCGCGCGCGGCGGCGCTGTGCGGGCCGACGTGGCGCTCGAAGACTTCGCGCACGGTAGCAAAGTCGCTGCGCTGGCGCACGTAGACGGTGTAGATCAGGGCCGAAGCATCGAACGCGGTGCCGGCACGCAAGGCAGCGATCTCGCGCACCGCCGCCATGTTGACCAGGCTTTCTTCGGTCTGCCGGCGCACGTCGCCGATGTGCAGCGTGGTGTGGCCGACGATGCTGGCGGTGCCCGAGATGAACAGCGCCTGGCGGCCAGCGCCCACATCGGCCAGCGCCGCGCGCGAGAACGTGGGGCTGCGGGCGCCGTAACTTGCCGGGTAGCGGTACGCGCTGATCTGGCGCGGGTTTTCGATCGCGACCGGCACGCGCGGGCCGGCCAGGAAAAGCACTCGCAACGGACCCTCGGCGGTGCCGAGCGCGCAAGCCGCTGGCGTGCCATCGAAGGCACTGCGGCGCGCGTCAATGAAGGCCTGCTGCCGGCCAGCGTTGAAGTGACGGTAGCGCTCCTGACCATCGGGGGCGGCAGTGTTGATGTGGGCGACGTAGTTCCACAGCCGCAGCAGGTGCGGGCTGCGGCTCTGCCCGAGCACCGCGAACAGGTCGGCATAGGCGCGCTGGGTGGCGCCGTGCAGGCCACCTTCGGCCACCGAGTCGTCGACTTCGGCGCACCCGTGCAGCCATTGCCCGTCGCTGCTGAACTGCACACAGCCGTGGCGCTGCGTTTGCACGGCCTGGTCACCCGACCAATGGTCGAACACCGCCGCGCCTGGCGCCAGCAACTCGTTGCCGAACAGCTCGGTGCCCGGCCCGACGGCGCGGCCACCGAGCAAGCGCTGCGCAGGCGCAGCGGCCTGCCCCCGGCGAAAAACCAGCGGCGAAACAGACACGTCAGACACGTGGGCCGGGGCTTGCAGTTCGAGGGTCACGGAGCCGGCGCCTCGACATCATGGGCGGCACGGCGTGCGGCCCGCGCGCCGCGCGTGCTGGCGTGGCCGGACAAGGGGGTGACAGGCGTGTTCATGGCGGCCGAATTGTATCGCCCACCCCTGCACCGGCCCGGCACGCGCTGCTGGGCGCGTGGCTCATTCGCCGAGGTAAGCGGCGCGCACCTTCGGGTCGTTGAGCAGGGCTTTGGCCTCGCCGCTCATGGTGACTTCGCCGGAGTCCATCACGTAGCCTCGCGAGGCCAGTTGCAGGGCACGGCTGGCGTTCTGCTCGACCAGCAGCACGGTCGTGCCGCGGCTGTGGATGTCGTTCACCACTTCGAAGATCTTGTCGACCATGATCGGGCTCAGGCCCATTGACGGCTCGTCGAGCAGCAGCACCTTGGGGTTGGCCATGAGCGCGCGGCCCATCGCCAGCATCTGCTGTTCGCCGCCGCTCATGGTGCCGGCGAGCTGGTTGCGGCGCTCTTTCAGGCGCGGGAAGATCGCGAACACCTTTTCGATGTCGAGCTCGACCTGCGCGTCGTCGTTGCGCACGAACGCGCCCATCTGCAGGTTCTCGGTGATCGTCATGCGGGTGAAGGTGCCGCGGCCCTCGGGCACCATGACCAGGCCCTGCTTGACCAGGTCCCAGGGGCCCTGACCCTTGATCGACTTGCCGAGGTACTCGATGTCGCCGGCCGCAGCCGGCTGCAGGCCGGTGATGGCCTTCAGCGTCGTCGACTTGCCGGCCCCGTTGGCGCCGATCAGGCTGACCAGTTCGCCTTCATGCACTTCGAATGAAACACCCTTCACCGCCTGGATGCCGCCATAGGCGACCTTCAGGCCGGTGACCTTGAGCAAGGTAGTGGTCATGTTCTCGGCCCTCAGTGTTTTTTGTGGTCGGCGCCGAGGTAAGCCTCGATCACCTTCTCGTTCTTCTGCACTTCGGCGGCCGTGCCTTCGGCAATCTGCTTGCCGTAGTCGAGCACGGTGAGCCGGTCGCACAGGCCCATGACCAGCTTCACGTCGTGTTCGATCAGCAGGATGGTGCTGCCGTCTTTTCTGATCTGGTCGATCAGCTCGCGCAGAACCACTTTTTCGCTCGCGTTCATGCCGGCCGCGGGTTCGTCGAGCGCGATCAGCTTCGGATCGGTGGCCAGCGCGCGCGCGATTTCGAGGCGGCGCTGGTCACCGTAGCTCAGCGTGCGCGCCTTGTACTGGGCGAAGCGGCCGATGCCCACGTAGTCGAGCAGTTCCTGCGCGCGGCTGGCGATCGCGGCTTCTTCGGCCTTGAACGCTTTGGTTCGAAACACCGCGCCGATCAGGCCGGATTCGGTGCGCACGTGGCGGCCGACCATCACGTTCTCGAGCGCCGTCATCTCGGCGAACAGACGGATGTTCTGGAAGGTGCGGGCGATGCCGGCTTTCGCGACCTCGTGCACCGCCGTCGGCTTGTAGGGCTTGCCGCCGAGCTCGAACGAGCCGGAGTCGGGGGTGTACAGGCCCGTCAGCACGTTGAAGAAGGTGGTCTTGCCAGCGCCGTTCGGGCCGATCAGGCCGTAGACCTGGCCTTTCAGGATGGTGATGCCAACTTCGGAAAGCGCCTGCAGGCCACCGAAACGCTTGGAGACACCGCTGACCTTGAGAATGGTTTCGCTCATGGGGTGCTCCTTCTCATTTCGAAGGGGTCGGCATGGGCGCGGCCGGCGCGGCCTTGCCGTGTTCGGGCGATGGCCACAGGCCACGCGGGCGCGACAGCATGATGCCGATCATCGCCAGCGCAATCAGCAACTGGCGCAGGATGGAGGCGTCGAGCCGCCCGCCAGTCATGGCCTGCAAGGGGCCGGCCACGTAGCGCAGCACCTCGGGCAAGGCCGACAGCAACAAGGCGCCGACGATCACGCCAGGCAGGTGGCCGATGCCGCCGAGCACGACCATGGCGACGATCATGATCGACTCCTGCAGGCTGAACGATTCGGGCGAGATGAAGCCCTGGAAGGTGGCAAACATCGCACCCGACACGCCCCCGAAGGTGGCACCCATGCCGAAGGCCAGCAGCTTCAGGTTGCGGGTGTTGATGCCCATCGCCTTGGCGGCGATCTCGTCTTCGCGGATCGCCATCCAGGCGCGGCCGATGCGGCTGCGCTCGAGGCGGTAGCAGACCAGGATGGCGATCAGCACCAGCGCGAGGAACAGGTAGTAGTAGTTCGTGACCTTCGGGAACTCCATGCCGAACAGTTGCTGGGTCTTGCCGAAGTGAATGCCGAACATCGAGATGTCGTCGATCTGCGCAATGCCCTTCGGGCCGTTGGTGATGTTGACCGGCGCATCGAGGTTGTTCATGAACACACGCACGATCTCGCCGAAGCCGAGGGTGACGATCGCGAGGTAGTCCCCGCGCAGCTTCAGCGTGGGGGCGCCAAGCAGTACGCCGGCCAGGCCCGCGAGCACGGCGCCGAGCGGAATCACGACCCACCACGGGGTGTGCAGGCCGTTCGGGAACATGGCCGCGATGGCCGGGAAGGTGTCGGTCAGCTGCGGCGACGCGAGCAGGCCGAACATGTAGGCACCTACCGCATAGAAGGCCACGTAACCCAGGTCGAGCAGACCGGCGTACCCGACCACGATGTTCAGGCCCAGCGCCAGCAGCACGTAGAGCAGCGCGATGTCGATGATGCGCACCCAGGCGTTGCCGAACTGCTGCGCGATCAGCGGCAGGATCAGCAGGCCGATGCCGATCAGCAGGTACTGGAGAATCTTGTTGTTTTTCATGGTGATCGCTCCTGGTCAGGCCCGGTCGGCCACACGCTCGCCGAGCAGGCCCTGCGGGCGCAGCGTCAGCACGAGAATGAGCACGATGAACGCGAAGATGTCTTGGTAGTTGCTGCCCAGCACATTGCCGGTGAGCGCCCCGATGTAGCCCGCGCCGAGCGATTCGATCAGGCCGAGCAGCACGCCGCCGACCATCGCGCCGGCCAGGTTGCCGATGCCGCCGAACACCGCCGCCGTGAACGCCTTCAGGCCCGGCAGGAAGCCCATGGTGTGCTGCACCGAACCGTAGTTGGCCGCGTACATCACGCCCGCCAGCGCGGCGAGCGCAGCACCGATCACGAAAGTGGCCGAGATTACGGTGTCGGGCCGCACGCCCATGAGGCCGGCGACGCGCGGGTTCTCGGCCGTGGCCCGCATCGCGCGGCCGAGCTTGGTCTTGTTGACGAGGTACATCAGGCCGGTGAGCACGATCGCGGTGACGACCAGGATCATGATCTGCACGTTGTTGATCACCGCGCCGCCGATGTTGTACGGGTCGCTCGGCAACAGGATCGGGTATGACTTGTAGTTGGGCTTCCAGATGATCATGGCCAGCGTCTGCAGCAGCAGGCTCATGCCCATGGCGGTGATCAGCGGCGCCAGGCGCGGCGCGTTGCGCAGCGGCCGGTACGCGATCTTCTCGATCGAATAGTTGAGCACCGAGCAGACCACGATGGCCGCGATCAGCGAGATCAGCAGCATCAGCCAGCCCGGCAGGCCCAGGCCGGCGAGGCCGACCACGACCGTCCAACTGGTGAGTGCGCCCACCATCAGGACTTCGCCGTGCGCGAAGTTGATGAGGTTGATGATGCCGTAGACCATCGTGTAGCCCAGTGCCACCAGCGCATACACGCTGCCGAGCACCAGACCGTTGATGATCTGCTGGATGAAGGTGTCCATTTCTGACTCTCCTGCGTTGTCAACCCGGGCCGCCGCTGAAGCGCCGTGGCTCCATGCGAAACCCGGCCTCGCCGACCTCTGAGCACCTGCATCGTTGCGGGGCACCTGCCGTGTCTGTTACCGGTAGCAATATTCCGGCCACGGTCTCGAACCGCCGGGGCCGACCTGATGGGCAGGCACCCGAGCGCAGCGAATTCTAGGTTCGCTGTTCCGCGCGCCCGCCACAGACTTTCCCGGGGCTTGACCTTCAGCGCGGCTTCTGCGCGGAGTCGTTCAGGCGCTTCAGTTCAGCGAGCTTCTCGCTGATACGAATTTCCAGACCTCGATCGACGGGCCGGTAGAACTGCGGTGCATCCATACCGTCGGGCCAGTAACGTTCGCCGGCTGCGAAACCACCTTCTTCGTCGTGCGCGTAACGGTAACCCTTGCCGTAGTCGAGGGTCTTCATCAACGCAGTAGGTGCATTGCGCAGGCGCAGAGGCACCGGTCGGGTGCCGTCTTGCTGAACGAAGGCCTTCGCCGCCTTGTAGGCTGTGTAGACGGCATTGCTTTTGGCCGCCACCGCCAGGTAGACCACGGCCTGCGCGAGCGCGAGTTCGCCTTCGGGGGAACCGAGGCGCTCGTAGGTCTCGGCGGCGTCGAGTGTCAGGCGCAGCGCGCGCGGGTCGGCCAGGCCGATGTCTTCGCTGGCCATGCGCACGAGACGGCGCGCGGCGTAGCGCGGGTCGACGCCCCCATCGAGCATGCGCACGAACCAGTAGAGCGCGGCATCAGGGTCGCTGCCGCGCACCGCCTTGTGCAGCGCGGAGATGGTGTCGTAGAACTGCTCGCCGCCCTTGTCGTAGCGGCGCAGTTGTTCACCGAGCGATTTTTCCAGCAGCGCTTCGTCGATCAGGTCGACGGCGCCGCACATGCCGATCAGGTTGTCGAAGGCGTTGAGCAAACGCCGCGCATCACCGTCGGCATAAGCGATCAAACGATCGCGCGCAGCGTCGCTGAACGCGGGCGCTTCGAGCAAGGCACTGGCGCGGCCCAGCAGCTCGACCAGGTCCGCGGCTTCGAGCGGCTTGAGCACATGCACCGTCGCGCGCGACAGCAAGGCCGAGTTGACTTCGAAAGACGGGTTCTCGGTGGTTGCGCCAATGAAGGTGAACAGGCCCGATTCGACGTGCGGCAAGAAAGCGTCTTGCTGGGCCTTGTTGAAGCGGTGCACCTCGTCGACGAACACGACGGTGCGCCGGCCGCTGGCGCGCACCACCTGCGCGCGCTCGACCGCTTCGCGGATGTCTTTCACACCACCCAGCACAGCCGAGATCGCGATGAACTGCGCATCGAAACCTTGTGCCACCAGCAGCGCCAGTGTGGTCTTGCCCACGCCCGGCGGGCCCCACAGGATCATCGAGTGCAAACGGCCCGATTCGAACGCGGCGCGCAAGGGCTTGCCGGGGCCGAGCAGTTGCTGCTGGCCGATCACCTCGTCGAGCGTTGTCGGGCGCAGCCGCTCGGCCAGCGGCGCGTGGCCGGGGGCTTGTTCGAGCGGCAGGGGCAGCGAACTCATCGCGCGCAACGCGGCCTTACTGCTCGATCACATCGGCGCCCGCGGGCGGTGTGAAACGGAAGGTGTCGGCCGGCAGGCTCACGCCCGCGGCAAACTGGCTGAACAGCAGCAGCGAGCGCTGGTCGAAAGCGTCGACGATCTCGACCGCGGCAAGGTCTTTGCCACGAAAGCCGACCTGCACCGACTTGAACGCGCCGTCTTTGGTTTTTGGCGTGGCCTGCGCCCATTCGAGCCCGTCTTTCGCGGGCAGCGCCGAGAGCGCGAAGTCTTTGTCGAGCGAGCCACCGGCGAGCAGAGCCGCCGGCGTGGCACCCAGCGCCGAAGAGAACTTGCGCGAGCTGGCCTGGTTCAGGTCGGCGTCGAAGATCCAGACCTTCTGGCCATCGGCCACGATGACCTGCTCGAACGGCTTGGCATAGGCGAAGCGGAACCGGTTCGGGCGCGAGAATTCGAAACTGCCGCTCGAGGTTTTTTTCTTCACGCCGTCGGGCGAGGTAACGGTCTGCGTGAACTGCGCGCGACCGGTCTTCACGTCGCGAATGAATTCGCGCAGCGTATCGACGCCATCGGCGTGTGCGGCAAGCGAGGCCAGCATGAACAACGTAGCGATCAGGCTCTTTTTCATTCTGAGCGGGCCGGGACGATGATGTCGCGGTTGCCGTTGGTGGACATGCTCGATACGAGCCCGGATTTCTCCATTTGTTCCAGCAAACGTGCGGCGCGGTTGTAGCCGATGCGCAGATGGCGCTGCACCAGCGAGATCGACGCGCGCTTGTGCTGCAGCACGATGGCCACGGCCTGGTCGTACATCGCGTCGCCCTCGCCGCCGCCCATCACACCGCTTTCGCCGGTCAACACGTCGCCGCCCTCGCCGTCGATCGTGCCGCCTTCGAGAATGCCTTCGATGTAGTTCGGCTCGCCCTGGCTCTTCAGGTAGCTGACGACGCGGTGCACTTCGTCGTCGCTGACGAACGCGCCGTGCACCCGCACGGGCAATCCGGTTCCCGAGGGCATGTAGAGCATGTCGCCCATGCCGAGCAGCGCTTCGGCGCCCATCTGGTCGAGGATGGTGCGCGAGTCGATCTTGCTGCTGACCTGGAACGACAGCCGCGTCGGGATGTTGGCCTTGATCAGCCCGGTGATGACGTCGACGCTCGGCCGCTGGGTCGCAAGGATGAGGTGCACGCCCGAGGCCCGGGCCTTCTGCGCCAGCCGGGCGATCAGCTCCTCGATCTTCTTGCCGACGACCATCATCAGGTCGGCCAGCTCGTCGATGACGACGACGATGAAGGGCAGCCGCTCGAGCGGCTCGGGCGATTCCGGCGTGAGGCTGAACGGGTTGCCGATCGACTCGCCCTTCTCCTTCGCTTCGGCGATCTTCTTGTTGTAGCTGGCGAGATTCCTCACGCCCATCTTGCTCATCAGCTTGTAGCGCCGCTCCATCTCGCCGACGCCCCAGTTGAGCGCGTTGGCGGCCTGCTTCATGTCGGTGACGACCGGGCACAGCAGGTGCGGAATGCCTTCGTAGACGCTCATCTCGAGCATCTTCGGGTCGATGAGAATCAAGCGCACGTCGCGCGCCTCGGCCTTGTAGAGCAGGCTCAGGATCATCGCGTTGATGCCGACCGACTTGCCCGAGCCGGTGGTGCCGGCCACCAGGCAATGGGGCATCTTGCCCAGGTCGGCCACGACCGGGTTGCCGACGATGTCCTTGCCCAGGCCCATGGTCAGCTGGGATTGAGCGTCGTTGTAGATCTGCGAGCCGAGAATTTCAGACAGGCGGATCATCTGGCGCTTGGGGTTGGGCAGCTCCAGCGCCATCGTCGTCTTGCCGGGAATCGTCTCGACAACGCGAATGCTCACGAGGCTGAGCGAACGGGCCAGGTCTTTCGACAGGTTCAGCACCTGCGAGCCCTTCACGCCGGTGGCCGGCTCGATCTCGTAGCGTGTGATCACCGGGCCCGGTGAGGCCGCAACCACGCGCACTTCGACGCCGAAGTCTTTCAGCTTCTTCTCGATCAGACGCGAGGTCATCTCCAGCGTTTCGGGCGCCACGCTCTCCATGCGGCCCGGCGCGGCGTCGAGCAGGTCGACCTGCGGCAGCCGGGTGTCGGCGAGTTCGACGAACAGCGGCTTCTGTCGTTCCTTGACGACACGCGCGCTCGGCGGCACCTCGATCAGCGGCGCTTCGATCACGATAGGCAGATGGTCTTCGTGCAGTTGGTGTTCCACGTCGACGACCAGCTCGCGCTCGCGCAGGGCCTGCGCGCCGGCGCGCACGTCTTCGGCGCGCTCGATGCGCTCGACGCGGCGCTCGCGCAGCGACTCGACCCAGGCGCCGATGCCCTCGGCCGCGCGCAGCCAAGAAAACCGCAACGCCAGCGAAATGCCGGCGACCAGCGCGGCGATCCAGAGCACGCCCGAGCCGGCAAAACCGAGCACGTGCTGGCTCATCCTGCCGAGCGAATAACCGACCACGCCGCCCGCGTTGCCCCCGGCAACACGCGCTTCCCATTGGTAGAGCCGAGTCCATTCGAGCGACGCGCTGGCCGCGAGCAACAGCGCCAGGCCAAGCCAGAACAACCACACGGGGTGGCGCGAGGGCGACGTGCTCACCGGAAAAGCCACGTCACCGCGCAGCACGTGGGCGAGCGCACCCAGCCATGTGCGCAGTGCCACCAGCACCGCCCACCAGGCGGAATAGCCGAAGATGAAATAGACGAGGTCGGAGAACCAGGCGCCGGCCACACCGGCCTTGTTGGCCAGTGCGGCGCCGCTGCCCGAGGTGGAGAACGCCGGATCGGCCGCGCTGTGCGTGGCCATGGCCAGCACTGCCAGCAACCACAACACACCGGTGACGAGCAGCAGCAACTGCGCACGCCAGCCTGCGGCGTGGTGCGCCGGGCCCGGTGAGGTCGAGGAATCGCGGCTGTGGGAGCCGGCTTTTGCGGCAGCCGCAGACGGGCCACCTTCGGAGCGGAGCGAGCCTAGAGGAAAGGTCATCGCTCGATTGTGGACGATCCGGCCGCCGCTTCCAGAGCACGGCGCCGGCCCAAGTGCATCAACCGGTGAGCTGTTCCTTGATGATCACCGAGCCGTTTTCCTGGGTCTCGATCATGCCGCGCTCTTCCAGGTCTTTCATGACCCGGCTGACCATTTCACGCGACGCCCCCACCACCTTGGCCAGATCCTGGCGCGAGACCTTGTTGCGGATGGTCTTGGTGTTGCCATCGGCTTCGGCCATGTCGAGCAGAGTGCGCGCGACGCGGCCGTAAACGTCGAGCAGGGCCAAGGATTCGATCTGGCGGTCGGCACTGCGCAGGCGCTGCACCAGGCCACGCATGATCGCGTACGACAGGCTGGAGTTCTCGGGCAAACAGCGTGCAAACTCGGCCCGGCCCAGGATCAGCATGTCGGTCTGGACTTCGGCGCGCACGGTGGCTGAATGCGGCTCGTTGTCGATCAGGCTCATTTCGCCAACGTAGTCGCCCGGCTGCAGCACGGCCAGAATGACCTCGCGGCCACGCGAATCGGCAGTCAGCACCCGCGCTCGGCCCGTCAGCAGAATGAACAGCGCGTTCGACTTCTTGTTGTGTTCCACCACGATCTCGCCACGCCTGAAGCGGCGCTTGACCACGCTGTCGGCAATGCCCTGCGCCTGGTCGTTGGTCAGCAGGGAAAACAGAGGCACCCGCCGGATCAGGTCGAGATTGGAAAGCATGGCCATACTGGAACGCCTTTCGTGTTGTTGCTGTCAATGTGCCGCATCACCCTGTTGCGGCATTCTTATGTAAAAGCTCACGATTTTCACATTTTCGCTATTGTGACGATTACGGGGCTGGGCGTCAGCCGGAATCAACCCCATGTCAGACTCTCGGCCCGGCATGTGTCGCGCACGTGCCGAATCCAACCCTTCATACCAAGACCCATGAGCTCAACTCCCCGCCATGCACAAGTCCTGATCCTCGGTTCGGGCCCCGCCGGCTACTCGGCCGCGGTGTACGCTGCCCGCGCCAACCTCAAGCCCGTGCTGATCACCGGCATCGCCCAGGGCGGGCAACTGATGACCACGACCGACGTCGACAACTGGCCTGCCGACGTCGACGGCGTGCAAGGCCCCGAGCTGATGCAGCGCTTCCAGAAACACGCCGAGCGCTTCAACACCGAGATCATCTTCGACCACATCAACACGGTCGACTTGAGCCGCCGGCCCTTCACACTCAAGGGCGACTCAGGCGAATACACCTGCGACACGCTGATCATCGCCACCGGCGCTTCGGCCAAGTACATCGGGCTGCCCTCCGAAGAAGCGTTCATGGGCCGCGGCGTGAGCGGCTGCGCCACCTGCGACGGGTTCTTCTACCGCGGGCAGGAAGTCTGCGTGGTCGGCGGCGGCAACACTGCGGTCGAAGAAGCGCTGTACTTGTCGAACATTGCCAGCAAGGTGCACGTTGTCCACCGCCGCGACAAGTTCCGCGCCGAAGCGATTCTGGTGGACAAGCTGCACGAGAAGGTCGCTGCCGGCAAGATGGAACTGCACCTGTGGAACACGCTCGACGAAGTGCTGGGCGATGCGTCGGGTGTGACCGGCGTGCGCTTGAAGAGCACACAGGACAAGGGCACGTCCGAGATCAAGCTGACCGGTTGTTTCATCGCCATCGGGCACCAGCCCAACACCGACATCTTCAAGGGTCAGCTGGAGATGAAGGACGGCTACATCATCACCAAGAGCGGTCTGGCTGGCATGGCCACGATGACGAGCGTTGCGGGTGTGTTTGCCGCCGGCGACGTGCAGGACCACGTCTACCGGCAGGCCATCACCAGCGCCGGCACCGGCTGCATGGCGGCGCTGGACGCGCAGCGATTTCTGGAACAGTAGGCGGCCGAACAAATCGGGCTATAATCGTCCTCTTTGCCAAAATCCGACGGCATCATTTATTGCGGCATCATTTACTGGAGTGCGTTATGGCACGCGTCTGTCAAGTCACGGGTAAGCGCCCGATGGTGGGAAACAATGTCTCCCACGCCAACAACAAAACGAAGCGCCGCTTCCTGCCCAACCTGCAGTACCGCCGCTTCTGGATCGAGGCCGAGAACCGCTGGGTGCGTTTGCGCATCACCAACGCCGCTCTGCGCCTCATCGACAAGGTGGGCATCGAGAAGATCGTCGCCGATCTCCGCGCCCGCGGTGAAATCTGAACACTAGGAGCTGATCATGGCAAAAGGTGGACGCGAAAAAATCAAGCTGGAATCCAGCGCCGGCACCGGTCATTTCTACACGACCGACAAGAACAAGAAGACAACGCCGGAAAAGCTCGAAATGATGAAGTTCGACCCGAAGGCACGCAAGCACGTGACCTACAAGGAAACGAAGCTGAAGTAAGCGCCCGGCGCTTCCCCGAAGAACCCGCCCGAGTGGCGGGTTTTTTGTTGCCTGGAAACCTGGCAGGCAACAAAAAGGGGTCGCAAGCGACCCCTTCATCGCCTTCTGTCGAAGGCGTTATGCGTGAGCGGCGCGCAACTTCAGCGAGAACTCCTGCAGGGCTGCGATGCCGCTTTCTTCAGCAGCCTTGCACCAGGCCTGAAGGTCGGCCACGAGTTGCTCGGCCGACACATTGGTGCGGGTCCACAGTTGGCGAAGTTCTTCGCGCATCAACACCAGCTTGGCCAGGCCCGGGCTGTGCTCCACGGCCATCGCCACGCGCGCCTTCACGGCCACCGGGATCTTGTCTTCGTCGCGGTGCAGCCAGCGCTTGGCCAGGAGCATGTTCTCGAGCTTCGCCGCGCTCGACGAACCCTCAGCCTTCAGGCGCTGCACTTCGGCGTGGCTGGCATGGCGCAGGTTGCGCGCATATTTCGCCATCACTTCGTAGCGGTTGGCGATGACGGCCTCGAGCGTCTTGTCGTCGGCCACCGGCTTGATGCTGCCGAGCTTGAGCAGCGGCGGGGTCTTGCGAACCTTGGCCAGGCCCATCAGTTCGAGGGCGCGGATGTAACCCCAGCCGATGTCGAATTCGTAGGGCTTGACCGAGAACTTGGCCGAGGTCGGGTAGGTGTGGTGGTTGTTGTGCAACTCTTCGCCGCCTATCACGATGCCCCAGGGCGACACGTTGGTCGACGCGTCGGGGGCTTCGAAATTGCGATAACCCCACCAGTGGCCCAGGCCATTGATGATGCCGGTCGCCATGATCGGGATCCACAACATCTGGATCGCCCACACCGTGAGGCCGATGGCGCCGAACACGCCCAGGTCAAGCAGCAGCATCACGCCCACGCCCTGCCAGCTGAAGCGGGTGTAGAGGTTGCGCTCGATCCAGTCGTCCGGCGTGCCCAGCCCGTACTTGACCATCGTTTCCTTGACCCTCGACTCGGCGCGGTACAGCTCGACGCCGGTCAGCAGCACGGTCTTGATGCCACGCGTTTGCGGGCTGTGCGGGTCTTCTTCGGTTTCACACTTGGCGTGGTGTTTGCGGTGAATCGCCACGAACTCCTTGGTCACCATGCCCGTGGTCAGCCACAGCCAGAAGCGGAAAAAGTGCGAAGGGATCGCATGCAGGTCGAGCGCGCGGTGCGACTGCGCACGGTGCAGAAAAATCGTGACCGAAGCTATGGTGATGTGTGTCATCACCAGGGTGACGAGAACCACTTCCCACCAGGTCGTTTCGATCAAACCGTTGGCCAGCAGAGCCACGGTGGCGTCCCAGATCGACATCAACGAATTCATGAGTACCTTATGTCCGCGATAAATGGCGGGTGACAGATTGTATGCGCGCACTACGCCCGGAAGCAGCGAATTGCCGGGCTGGACAAGGCCATCTTGAGGTATCGCAAACCGGTGCCGAAATGGCCTTGAGCTGGTACTTGCCCGTTCAGCGGCGCTCCCACGCGGCCGCGAAAAACCCGTCGGTGCCGTGGCGATGAGGCCACAGGCGCATGAAATCACCGCGAACCAGCGATTCGGCCCGGCTCACGTGGGCGCGGGCCAGCGCTTCCTGCGCCGGCAGCATCTGAAAATCACTCTCGTGTTCAGACGTGAAGTTGCGGGCGATTTCCTCGTTTTCAGCGTCGAGCAGGCTGCAGGTCGCGTAGACGAGCCGGCCGCCAGGTTTGAGCAGGCGCGCGGCGCTGGCCAGAATCGCGGCCTGTTTGACGCGCAGCTCCTCGACCGCCTTTGGCGTCTGGCGCCATTTGAGGTCGGGGTTGCGGCGCAACGTGCCCAGCCCCGAGCACGGCGCATCGACGAGCACCCGGTCGAGCTTGCCGGCCAGACGCTTGATGCGCTCGTCGCGCTCGTGCGCGATCTGCGCCGGGAACACGTTCGACAAGCCACTGCGCGCCAGCCGCGGCTTGAGCGACGCCAGCCGGTGGCCCGAAGTGTCGAATGCATACAAACGCCCGGTGTTGCGCATCTCGGCGCCGAGCGCGAGTGTCTTGCCACCGGCGCCAGCACAAAAGTCCATCACCATCTCGCCACGTTTGGCGCCGAGCATCAATGCAAGCAACTGGCTGCCTTCGTCCTGAACTTCGACATCGCCACGCATGAAAACGTCGAGCTTGTGCAGCGCCGGCTTGCCGTCGATGCGTAGGCCGAGCGGCGAGTACGGTGTCGGCACGGCTTCGATGCCCTCGGCCTTGAATGCCGCCTGAACCGCCTCGCGCTTGGCCTTGAAGGTGTTGACGCGCAGGTCGAGCGGCGCCGCCCCACTCATGCTCTCGACCAGCGGCCAGAACTCGTCGCCGAGTGCGGGTTTGAGGATGTCGGCCAGCCACTCGGGCAGGTTGTGGCGCAGTTTTTCCGGCAGGGCACTGCGGTCGACAGCGCTCACCTGCTGCAGCCACTGCTGTTCGGTGTCGTTCAATGCCGCGCGCAGAAAACCGTCATTGCCCTGCCAGGCGAGCACGACCAGCCGCCGCTCCATCTCGCCCTTGCCCGACTGGGCCAGATGCTGGAACAACAAGCGCTGCCGGAGCACCGTGTACACGGTCTCGGCCAGCGTGTGGCGCTCGCGGATGCCGAGCGCTCGGTGCTGGCGAAAGAAGTCGGAAACCACGCCATCGGCGGGATGCTGAAGTTGCAGCACACGGTGCAGCAATTCGGTGGCGAGTTCGAGCAAGGCGTTCGGGTGCATCGGCGGATTATCCTTGGCCTCATGACCGAAGATCACTTGCCTGCCCTGCCGACAACGCCCCTCGGGCGCTATCGCCACTACAAGGGCGGCGAATACGAAGTGATCGGCGTCGCCCGACACAGCGAAACGAACGAGCCGATGGTGGTCTATCGGCCGCTGTACAACAGCACCGGCTGGTGGGTTCGGCCGCATGCGATGTTCTTCGAGAATATCGTCATCGACGGCACGCAGCGCCTGCGTTTCGAACCCGTGGCCAGCCCGTGAAAATGATCGTCAGCCACCTGCGCGCGCATCCGCGTTTGATGCTGGCAGGCGCAGTCGGCATTCTGGCCGCGCTCGCCGCGCCCGGCATCACGAACCCGGTGACACGCGCCTTGCTCGGCTGGAACGTGAGCGTCTGGCTCTACCTGATCTCGGTCGCGTGGATGATGACGCGCACGGCGCCGGAACGGGTCAAGCAGATGGCGATGGCACAGGCCGAAGGGGCGCTCGCGGTGCTCGTCATCGTCACGGTGGCGGCCACCGTGAGCCTGGGTGCCGTGGTCTACGAACTCTCGATTGCGAAAACACCGGGGTCGGCGCAGGCCTGGCCGCGCTTGTTGTACGTGCTGGCCACGGTGGTGGGCTCGTGGCTGCTGGTGCCGACCTTGTTCGCGCTGAACTACGCGAGCCTGTTCTACCGCCGTCACGAAGGCGTGGGCCTGCAGTTCCCCGACACCGAAAAAGACTTCAGGCCCGACTACGGCGACTTTCTCTACTTTTCGTTCACGATGGCCGTGGCGTCGCAGACTTCCGACGTGATCGTCTCGACACGGGTGATGCGCCGCCTGGTGCTGTTGCAGGCGCTGCTGTCGTTCGCTTTCAACACGAGCATCCTGGCGTTCACCATCAACATGGCGGCGAGCCTGTTCTAGAGCAGTTGCGATTCGCCTCGCGTCTGCGTGACCACGCCGTCTGCCACGCGCAACTCGCCACGCACCAGCCAGCCCACCGCACGCGGGTACATCTCGTGTTCGCGTTCGAGCACACGCGCTTCCAGCGAATCGGGTGTGTCGCTTGCCAGCACCGGCACCGCCGCCTGCGCGATGATCGGACCAAAGTCCAGCGTGGGCGTGACGAAGTGAACCGTCGCGCCGGCCAGCTTGCAACCGGCCTCGATGGCACGGCGGTGCGTATTCAACCCCGTGAAGGCCGGCAGCAGCGACGGGTGCACGTTGACCAAGCGCCCCGCGTAGCGCGTGACGAAGGCGTCGGTCAAGATGCGCATGAAGCCGGCCAGCACGACCAGGTCGGCCTCGAAGTCATCGATCGTGCGCGCCAGTTCGGCGTCAAAGGCCTCGCGCGAACCAAACGCCTTGTGATCGACCACCGCGGTGGCAATACCGTGCTCGCGCGCGAACGCCAGCCCCTGCGCGTCGGCCCGGTTGCTGAGCACGCCCGCCACCTGCGCCGGCCAGCCTTCACTGGCGCAAGCACGCACGATGGCTTCCATGTTCGAGCCGCGGCCTGAGATGAGAATGACGATGTTCTTCATGGTGCGCGCTTCGCTGCGCGAATGATCTGAGGTCACGCAGCCGAGCTACTGAGCCGCCAGGGCCGAGAGCGCATCGCCCACGTCTTGCGCACTCACGCCTTCGCTGCGCAAAACGGGCGCTTCGGCGAGCGCGGGTGCGCCCTCAGTCTTGAGACGGCTCACCCACTGCCCCGCGTCGCGGCCGGAGTCGAAGGCCGCGCTCTGCAGAAGCAAGCGCCCATCAGCGGCGGCGAGCTTGAAGTAGAACTTGCCATCGGCCTCGCGGTATTGCTTGAACGTGGGCAGCGCGAGTTTCGCTTTCGGCGCCACCGAGCCCGCCGTCGTACCCACCGCCACCATGCGCCGCAAGCCCACCGCCTCACGCAGTGTTGCAAGAAACGGTGCCGCCACAGCCCGCGCCTTGCGTGCGCCTTCGAGCAGCGTTTCTTCGATGCGTTCCGGGTGCGCGATCAGATCGGCGTAACGCTCGCGCATCGGGCCGATGTCGCGCTCGATGCGCTCGACCACCACCGCTTTCGCGTCGCCCCAGGCCATGCCCGCGCGCAGATCGGCACGCAGCTTGGCACGCTCGGCATCAAGCGCAAATGCTTCGTAGATCGCGACCAGGTGCGAGCCTTCCGGCTCTTTCGCTTCGCCCGGCGCGCGCGAGTCGGTCACCACGCGGGCCAGCGCCTCGCGCAAGCCTTTCGCACCGCCTTCGAACAGCGGCACGGTGTTGTCGTAACTCTTGCTCATCTTGCGGCCATCGAGCCCCGGCAGCATCGCCACACGTTCGTCGATGTTCGCTTCGGGCAGCACGAACAGCTCGCGCCCAGCGCCGAACAAGTGGTTGAAACGCTGCCCCAGATCACGCGCCATCTCGATGTGCTGAACCTGGTCGCGCCCCACCGGCACACGGTGCGCGTTGAACATCAGGATGTCGGCGGCCATCAGGATCGGGTAGCTGAACAGGCCCATCGTGATGCCGGCGTCCAGGTCTTCGCCGGCCGCCGCGTTCGCATCGGTCGCGGCCTTGTAGGCGTGCGAACGGTTCATCAAACCCTTCGACGCGACGCAGGTCAGCAACCACGTGAGCTCGGGGATCTCGACGATGTCGCTCTGCCGATAGAAGGTCACGCGCGAGGTGTCGAGCCCCGCGGCCAGCCAGGTCGCTGCGATCTCGAGGCGCGAGCGTTCGATGCGCGCCGGCTCGTCGCACTTGATCAGCGCGTGGTAGTCGGCCAGGAAGAAAAAACTCTCCACGCCCGGCTCGCGACTGGCCTCGATCGCCGGCCGGATCGCGCCCACGTAGTTGCCGAGGTGCGGTGTACCGGTGGTGGTGATGCCGGTGAGAACACGTTGGGTCATGAAGGCAGCCGCTGATTCGAAGTATTCAGATGGCCGCCGTCACCACCAGCTCGACCCGCCATTCGGGCTTGGCCAGGTTGGCCTGCACTGTGGCGCGCGGCGGTGCGTCGCCGGGGGCGAGCCAGTCTTCCCAGACTTCGTTCATCACCGGGAAGTCGGCCAGATCACGGATGAAGATCTGGCACATCAGGATGTGCGCGTTGTCGGTGCCGGCTTCATGCAGCAGCTTGTCGATCGCGGCGAGCACCTGCGTCGTCTGGCCGCGGATGTCCTGGGTGGCGTCGCTGGCCACCTGGCCGGCGAGGTAAACCGTGTTGTTGTGGATCGTCATCTCCGACAGTCGGTCACCGACGTGGAATCGGCGCAGGCCCTGGCTCATGTTTTCTCTCCGTGCTTGGTTGAATGTTTGTGGGAATGTTTGTGCGCCTGCTTCGCGGCCGGTGCGTGCACAGCAGCTGCGCCGGCGGCCTTCTGTCCGAGTTTGCTTTCGGTGCCCTTGAGCAGCTTCTGGATGTTGGCGCTGTGGCGCCAGACCAGCAACAAGCCCATCACCGCGACGCTGATCGCGGCCGGGCCGCCACCCCAGATCAGCAACTGGTAGAACGGCGCGAACACAGCCGCGACGATGGCTGCGAGCGACGAGTAGCGGAAGAAGGCCGCGATGATGACCCAGGTGGCCAGCGTTGCCAGCCCCAACCACGGGTTCAGGCCCAGCAACACGCCAGCCGCCGTGGCCACGCCCTTGCCACCCTGGAAGCGGAAGAACACTGGCCACAGGTGGCCCAAGAACGCGGCAAGCGCCACCAGCGCAACCGTGCCTTCGCCCAGGCCGAAACGCGGGCCGAACTGATCAACGAGCACGACCGGAACGAAGCCCTTCAGGGCGTCGAGTAACAACGTCAACACGGCCGCGGCCTTGTTGCCCGAGCGCAGGACGTTGGTCGCTCCCGGGTTGCCCGAGCCGTAGGTGCGTGGGTCGTTCAGGCCCATTGCGCGGCTCACGATCACGGCGAACGAGAGCGAGCCGATCAGGTAAGCCGCCAGGGTGGCGAGCGCCGGGTACAGGGTCTGCATGGGAGCAAAGGCGAAAGGAGGAGGACCGCTATTTTGCGCTCGGGAAAAGCGCAGCCCGATTCACAGCGCGCAGCTCACCGGCCTGGCGCCGAGCAGGCGCGTCAACGCCGCCGGTTCGATACCCACGAGGTACCCGCGCCGCCCGCCGTTGATGCAGATGCGTGGCAGCGCCAACGCCGTTTCTTCCACGTACACCGGCATGGCCTTGCGCAGCCCGAACGGCGAGGTGCCACCCACCTGGTAGCCGCTGTGGCGCTGCGCCACCTCTGGCTTGCAGGGTTCGACCGACTTGGCGCCGATCTGCCGCGCCAGGTTCTTGGTGCTGACCTGCTTGTCGCCGTGCATCAACACGATCAGCGGCTGGTTGCGCTCGTCCTGCATCACCAGCGTCTTGATGACCTCGGCCTCGGGCACACCGAGCTGGCGCGCCGACTCGGCCGTGCCGCCGTGCTCGACGTAGTCGTAGACGTGCTCGGTGAACGAGACGCCGTTCTCGCGCAGGAATTGCGTCGCCGGCGTTTCGCTGACGTGCGCCTTCTTTTTCACGGGTTCACTGGGCCGGGTCGCGGTGGGTCCAGCGGATGGCGTCGATCTTGGCCAGCAAGTCGGGCGACAGCGTCGTGCCCCAGGCGTCGATGTTTTCGTCGAGCTGAGCACGGGTCGTGACGCCGATGATCGTGCTCGCCACGCGCCAGTTGGTGTAGCAGAACGCCAGTGCCATGCGCGTCGGCGTGAGGCCGTTGGCCACCGCGAGTTCGTTGTACAGGCGCGCAGCGGCAAAGGTTTCGGGCCGCCCCCAGCGTTGTTTGCGCACCGATTCGAACAAGGCAATGCGGCCCTGGTTCGACAAACCGGTGTCGTACTTGCCGGTGAGCGTGCCGAAGCCGAGGGGCGAGTACGCGAGCAGCGACACGCCCTGCCGGTACATCACTTCGTCGAGCCCGTTGTCGACAGTGCGGTTGACCAGCGTGTACGGGTTCTGCACCGTCGCCACGCGAGGCAGGCCCAGTTCGTCGGCCAGGCGCACGAATTCCGACAAGCCCCATGGCGTTTCGTTGCTGAGGCCGATGTGTCGCACCTTGCCGGCGCGCACCAGGCCCGCGAAGGCTTCAAGCTGCTCGCGGATGCTGCTGAATTCTTTGTCCTTCGACGGGTCGAAGTACACCGAGCCAAACGACGGTGTGTTGCGGTTTGGCCAGTGCAGCTGGTAGAGGTCGATCACATCGGTCTTCAGGCGCTTCAGGCTGTCGTTGCAGGCTTCGGCGATCTCGGAAGCTGTGACGTTGGCGCTGCCGTTGCGGATCCAGTCGGTAGCGCGCGACGGGCCGGCCACCTTGGTGGCGAGCACGATCTTGTTGCGCGCACCGGGCCGCTTGGCGAGCCAGGTGCCGATGAATCTTTCGGTGGAGCCTGAAGTCTCGCGCCGCACCGGCACCGAATACATCTCGGCCGTATCGACGAAGTTGATGCCCCGCGCCAGCGCATGGTCGAGCAGGTCGTGCGCCGTGGGCTCGTCGACCTGCTCGCCGAAGGTCATGGTGCCGAGGCAGATGGGGGTGACGCGCAGGTCGCTGCGGCCGAGGGGAACGGGGGTGAAGGTGCTCATGGCGCCGGAGTCTAGCGCTGGCGCCACGAACCTGCCGGCAGCGCTACGCGTGCACCGGTGTGCGCTTGCCCGAGACACCGAGCCGCTCGACCGAAAGGTACTGCTGGCGATAGATCTCGAACGGCATGCTGTCGTTGGCTTCGATGCTCATCTGCACTTCGACCGAAGCCTTCGACAAGGCCGCGTACTTCGCCTGCGTTTCGCTCGAATACGGCAGTGCGAGCAGCCGGTTGCGCGTCTGCTCCGACTGGGCGCGGGTAAAGGCCACGTAAGAACTGTCGAAGTCGCGCGCCATCGCGGCCAGCACCCTTGCCGACGGTGCGGTGTCGGTATCCGCCAGCGTGGCGCTTGCCGCAGCGAGCGCGTCGCGGTACGGCGATCCACCGTGCAGTGCGTCGAGCGTGGTCGCGATCGGCTCGAACGCCCTCAACAGCTCAATGCCCCAGGCCACCAGGCTCACCTCGCCCGCGCCGCGCTCGAGCATCAAGCCCGGCTCGCGCCCGCGCGCGGCCACACGCTGCTGGTTGCGCGCCAGGGCCTTGATCTCTTCGGGCGAATCGGGTGGGCTGTCGCTGAGCAGACAGTGCAACAGGAACAGGTCAATGAACTGCATGGTCGGCGCGCCGATGCCGACCGGCTCGAAGGGGTCGAGATCCATGCAGCGCACTTCCACGTATTCAACGCCGCGCTCGCGCAGCGCGTGCAATGGCCGCTCGCCTGAGAAGATCACGCGCTTCGGGCGGATCGTGCCGTAGAACTCGTTCTCGATCTGCAGCAGGCTGGTGGCGAGCTGGTTGTAGTCGCCGCCCGGGTTGCGGATGCCGACCGCTTCATACGCCGGGTACGGCTTCGTCAGCGCTTCCTGCAGCGAGGCCGCATAACTCTCCAGGCTGTTGTAGCTGACCGAAAGCGACGATTGCGCGTCGCTCTGGTAGCCGAGCCGGCCCATGCGCAACGAGGTGCCGTGCGGCATGTGCTGTGTGTGGCCCTTGAGCGGCTGCAGTTCATGCTCGCGGCCGGCAACGAAGCTCGAACACAAGGCCGGCGAGGCGCCGAACAGCGTCAGCAGCAGAAACGAGTGGCGGCGAAAGTTGCGGATCAGGTCGAAATACTGCTCTGTCGACACCCCCGGCATCGACCAGTTGTAGTGAATGCCCGAGATCGTCTGCATGCGCCGACCGTAGCGGTGGCCCAGGCCCATGCGGTACACGCTCTTCGCGCGCCCCACGTTCGACGAGCCATAGCGCCCGAGCGGAATCGTCTCGTCGGTCGGCAGCCCGCAGGGCATGCTCGACACCCACAACATCTCGTCGCCCTGCTCTTTCAGCTCGCGGTAGGTGAACTGATGAATCTGCGTCAGTTCATCCAGGCACTCTTGCGCGCTGGCGTGCACGCCGGTCACGAACTCGAGCTGCGATTCACTGAAGTCGGTGGTGATGTTCGGGTGGGCCAGCGCCGAGCCGAGCGCGGCCGGGTGCGGCGTGAGCGCGAGGCCGCCATCGGGGCGCGCGCGCAGGCTCTCTTTTTCGACGCCCCGCAGCATGCCGCGCAGTTGCGCTTGTGTCAGCGCTCGCAGGCGTTGGTGCAAAACGCTCATGCGCGTCTCCTCAAAATCTATCTTGGGGCGGAAGTTACCAGACCTGTGCACAACGCGCTGGCGAAGGGCCGGCGCGAAATCGGTTAGGGCAACCGTCGGATCGGTGCCATGGGGCGCGAAGGCGAAGCCCACAGCACCTCGTCGCCGGCTGCGGCCATCAGCAGGGCCAGCTTGGCGACGATGGCGCGCAGGTCGCGGACTTCTTCGGCCCGCCATTCACGCAAGCGGTCGGTCTGCTCGCAGCACACCATGCCGTAAGCGCGCCCGTTGACGGTGAAGGCGGCGTCGAGCATCGACAACACATTGCCAGGCAGCAGGTAGTGCTCGCGCATCGGCCGCAGGTGCGGGTCGTGCATCGCGTCGTGGCTTACGTACATGCCGGTGCGCACAAGCACATCGAAGTACTCTCGGTATTCGGCCTCGTGCAGACTGCGTTCGCTGGTGACGAGCTCACCACCCGACACCTTCGAAGCCAGGCACAGCAGCCTCAGCGCCCCCGCCGTGCCGTCAAAGCGCCACAGGCTGACACGCGAGCATTTCAGCTGGCCCGCGATCACGTCGACGACGTCGGATCGCGCTTCGTCGCGGCTGCGCGTGCCGGTGTAGAAGGCGGCACCAATCTCCTGTAAACGCGCCAAGCCGGGCAAGCGAGTAGCCATGGCGCCAGTATGGCGGGTGTACGACCCGTTCTCAAAGCGCCGCGGGTGGCGGCAGCGTGGCGCACTCCTCGAAGACCCGCACATGGCAGCGCGCGCACACCTTGCGGTCAAGGCATTTGAAGATCGTGGCGATGGCGACGCGCTTGGTCGGGAAGATGTGGTCGCTGCCCAGCTCTTGCGTGAAACCCACACGCTGCCAGAGTTCAAGCACCGGCGGGCGCGGGCGGTGGAAGTACAGGTCACCGCCCGCGCTGCGGCGCGTCTGCAGCTCGGCCCGCCACAGCTCGGCCGCCGGCAGGTCGATGAAGTTCATGCTCTTGGCCATAACAAGCAAGTGTTTGGGCGCCTCGGCGCCAGCACGCATGTCGCGCAACTGGTCGGCCACATGCGGCACGGCGCCGAAATAGACCTCGCCTTCCATGCGGATCATCTTCAGCTGCGGGCACTCGGGCAGCGGCGCCGGCACATCGGCGCGCACGACGAAGGGCCGCTCGGGCACGGCGCTCTTGTCACCAACCTTGTCGAAGCCCATCACCCGCATGTAAGGCCGCGAGGTGCGGTGCAGGTAGACCACCAGCGACAGGAAGGTGCCGAGCACGATCGCCATCTCGATCCGGATCGTCACCGTGGCCAGCGCCGTCACCGCGGCGATCGCGAAGTCGTGCCGGCCATCGCGCCAGAGACGGCGCCAACCGGGCACGTCGAGCAGCGACCATGCCACCACGAGCAACAGCCCGGCAATCGCGGGCAGCGGGATCAGCGCCAGCAGCGGCGCGGTGAATGCCAGCAACAAGAGCAACCACACGGACGAGAACACCGCCGCCAGCGGCGTGCGCGCACCGGCCTCCAGATTTGGCAACGAACGGTTCAGCGAGCCACATGAAACATACGACGAGAAGAAGCCGCCGACGATGTTCGATAAACCCTGGCCGCGGAACTCGCGGTTCGCGTCGACGGCCTGGCCGGAGCGTGCGGCCACGAGCTTGGCGATGGAGATCGACTGCCCGAGCGCCACGATCGTCAGCGCAAAGGCGATCGACAAGAGCTCGGGCAGGTTCTTGATCGGCACCGAGGGCAGCGAGAAGCGCGGCCAGATCGCCGGAAGGCTGCCGACCACCGCGACGCTGCTCGATTGCGGCCAAGGCGACAGGTTGTTCAATGCGGCAGCCAGCGCAGTGCCCGCCATCAACCCGAGCAGCATGCCCGGCCAGCGCGGCAGCACACGCCTTGCCACCAGCACCACCAAGAGCGTGCAGGCGGCCACGCCGAGCGCAGCCGGGCGCAGCACACCGAGCTGCTCACCGAGCAGAACCAGCAAGGCGCGGGTGCCGTGCTCGGCCGGCGCGGCCAGTCCGAAGGCGTCGGTCAGCGCGTGCAGCGCAATCAACAGCGCCGCGCCGCTTGTGAACCCCCGCAGCGCCGAAGGCGAAATGAAGTTGGCGATCGATCCGAGCCGCAGCGCGCCGATCAGCCACTGCATCAGGCCGACCAGCACCGTGACCGCGAGCGCGAGCTGGATGTAGGCCGGCGAGCCCACGGCGGCCAGCGGCGCGAGCATCGCGAGCAACGCCAGTGAATTGGCGTTGGTCGGGCCCGACACCACATGCCAGCTCGACCCGAACAGCGCCGCGATCACACACGGCACGATCGCGGTGTACAGGCCGTACTCGGGTGGCAGCCCGGCGAGCGTGGCGAAAGCAAAACCTTGTGGCAGCACCAGCAGCGCCCCGAGCACGCCGGCGATCAGGTCGGCGCGCAGCGTTTGTGCGCTGAGATGGCGCACCCAGGGGCCGAAGACTCTTGATGTCAGGTCCAGCATGGTCGGCATTGTGCGGTGCCGCGCGCACCCGGGGTCGGCGTAGCATGACCTCGCCCGCTCGCCAGACCCGCATGACCCGCGCCCCCCGCCGACCCCCCGACCACAGCGCAGCGCTTGCCCAATACCGGCGCCGCGCCGCGGTCTACGACCTGGAGCTCGCCTTGTTCGAGCCGGTGCGGCGCCGCGCCGTCGAACGGCTCGTGCTGCGCCCTGGCGACCTGGTGCTCGACGTCGGCTGCGGCACCGGCCTGAGCCTGCCGCTGCTGCAGCCTGAGGTGGGCCCCACAGGCCGCATCGTCGGCATCGAACAGAGCCCCGAGATGATGGCGCTGGCGCGTGAGCGCGTGGCCCGGAACGGCTGGCACAACGTCGCACTGATCGAAGCGCCGGCCGAGGCCGCGCGCCTCAAGGGGCACGCCGATGCCGCGCTGTTCCACTTCACCCACGACATCCTGCGCGAGCCGCTGGCCATCGCCAACGTGCTGAGCCACCTGCGGCCCGGCGCGCACGTTGTGGCCTGCGGGCTGCAGTGGGCACGCTTCTGGGCCTGGCCGGTGAACCTGTTCGTGCTCGGCGCGGCCCGGCACTCGGTCACCTCGCTGGCCGGGCTCGGCAGCCCGTGGAGTTTGCTCGCGCCCCATTTGCAAGAATTGCGGGTCGATACGATGGTCGCCGGTGGCGTGTTCATCGCCAGCGGCGTGCTGCGGCAATCACCCCAACAAAGCCCAACGACAACCGGAGACTCCTCATGAAGATTCGCGAAATCGCCACCGGCCTGCAGTTCCCCGAGGGCCCGGTCGCCATGGACGACGGCTCGGTGCTGCTGGTCGAGATCGCGCGCGGCACGCTCAGCCGCGTCACGCCCGACGGCCGCGTGC
>JBDTTU010000055.1:0-28928 GCA_039930465.1 Burkholderiales bacterium | reverse complement strand
GCCGCGGTGCTGGCCAGCAAACAAGGGCTGGTCTAGGGCCTGTTAACGCCATGGGCACGAACAGGCTCCACCGCGAAACTGCGCGGTAGTTCGTCGTGGCACACGACGGCCTTGAACCGCTGCGCGCCGGCCGTCGCGCCGCCGCCGGCACACGTTCATCAGCACAGTCTTCCGGGCTGCACAGCCTGCAGGATTCCGGCATCGATTCGATTCTGAACGACTTGCCCGGCGCCACCGGGCTCGCCATGTCGCGCTGGATGGGATGGCGGCTGCGCCTGCTCGTGTTGTGCGCGCTACTCGGTTGCCTGGCGGTGTTCGCGCTGACACGAACCCTGGCGGCGGCGCCGCACCTCGCGGCCAGTTGGCGCGCCACGGCGCAGGGCCAGGTCGAACTCTCGAACAGCGTCGACCCGGTGCTCGCCTTGCACCGAGGCCAATCACTCGTGTCGATGAGCGGTGGTGCCCTGCCGCCCTTCACGGTCGACGAGCTCGCCCTGCAGCGCTCGCCGCGCTGGATGGTCGAAGACAGCGAACGAGCGCGCCAGCGCCAGATGCACGAGCAACTGTTCCATGCGCAATCGCAGGCGACGGTGACGCTCGGCTTTTCCGATGGCCGTGCCGTGACGGTGGTGCCCGAACCGCGCGGCTTGAGCAAGCTGCCGGTGATCTTCTGGATGCTCGCGGCCTTTGCCTTGGCGCTGTACCTTGTCTCGTGCGTGGTGGTGCTGGCGCACCCGTCGTCGCGCAACGTGGTCTACGCGGTGATGGGCTTGTGCCAGGCGGCCAACCTGCTCTTCATCGCGGTCGAGTCGACGATAGAACTCGGCTTGCGCATGCCTTTCCTCGAACTCGACATGCCGGCGCGAATGGGGTTCGACCTGATCACGGCGGCAGCCATGGTGAATGCCGTGTGCCTGCACCCGCGCCGCCTGCCCGGTTCGGGCTGGATCGCGCTCGCCGGCTGGGCCGCCGTGCCGCTGCTGATCGGCCTGTTCGCAGCAGGCTTGTTGCCTCACGCCTGGTGGTGGACACAAGGCGGCGTGATGGCACTCGGCGCGCTGGCGATCGGCCTGTTGAGCTGGTCATACCAGCTCGAGCCGCACCCCTACGCGATCGTGATGCGCCGTTTCGGCACCGCCACGCTCGCGACCTGGGTCTTGCTGACGCTCGCGCTCGGAGCGTCGTCGCGCCTGTCGGGCATGCCGCACAACATCGCCGACATCGGTTCGATGGTCTGGTATGTGTTCCTCGGCTCGCTGCTGCTGCTCATACCGTTCCTGGCGCGCTCACAGACCTTCATGCGCGAGTTCTCGTTGCTGGCCGCCATCAGCACCGTGGCGACCTCGCTCGATCTGCTCTTCGTTGCCGTGTTCTCGCTCGGCCAGTTCGCCTCGCTGACGCTGTCGCTGTTCCTGTCGCTGGCGGTCTACTCGGGCGCGCGGCAGTGGATCCTCAACCACCTGCTCGGCAGCAGCATGCTCACCACCGAGCGCATGTTCGAGCAGCTCTACCGCATCGCCCGAGAGGTCGAGACGCACCCCGAGCGCACACCGCACTTGCTGTCGCAGTTGCTGGCCGAGTTGTTCGAGCCGCTCGAGGTGAGCGTGGTCGAACGCAGCTCACGGCGCACGCGGGTGACCGGTGACGGTTCGAGCATGCTGGTACCCGTGCCGGTGCTCAGCGACGACCCGCAGGCCTTGCACGGTTCGGTCATGGTCCGATTCGCGCAACGCGGGCGGCGCCTCTTCACCGCGGAAGACGCTCGCCTGACCGACCGCATCGTCGAGCAGCTGCGCCGCGCGGTGCGCTTCGACAAAGCCGTGGAGCAGGGCCGCAGCGAAGAGCGCATGCGGCTGGCGCAAGACCTGCACGACGACATCGGCGCGCGCCTGCTGACGCTGATGTACAAGGCCCAGTCGCCCGAGATGGAAGAGTACCTGCGGCACACGCTGCAAGACCTGAAGACGCTCACGCGAGGCCTCGCGGCGTCGAACCATCGGCTCTCACACGCTGCTGGCGAATGGAAGGCCGATCTCACGCAGCGCCTCACCGCCGCGCATATCGAACTGAAATGGACCTTCGTCTTCGACGAAGACATCACGCTCACCGTGGTGCACTGGTCCGCGCTGACGCGTGTTCTGCGCGAGCTTGTCAGCAACGTCATCGCCCACGCCAAGGCGCAGCAGATCGAGATTCACTTCAGTCTCGACAGCGACCGCATCGATCTCACGATCACCGACAACGGCATGGGCCGCGACCCGCGCGCCTGGTCGCGTGGCCTGGGCCTGGGCGGGGTGCGCAAGCGCGTGAAGCAGCTTGGGGGCGAGGTCGAATGGCGCGAGGTGCGCCCGCACGGCATCAGCTGCCGCGTCGTCATTCGCGAACTCTCGAAGCGCTGGCAGTGAAGCCGGCCCCGCGAGGGAAGTGTCAGATCAGGTGAAGCGCGCCGAAGAACTCGGCGGCTCTGCGAAAATTGGGGTGGCTGATGGGGCTCGAACCCACGACAACAGGAATCACAATCCTGGACTCTACCAACTGAGCTACAGCCACCGTAGAGCTTGAAATTATAGCGGATGCCTCTGCAGCGCCTGGCGCAAAGCGCGTGCCGGCCTTCAGCTCGGCGCGGCGCTGGCAGCCTGCTCGGCGGTCTTCAGCGCGTCGGCCTTGATCTCGACCTTGAATCGCGACTTCAGCGCGCCGTAGTAGGCCTGCGATTCGGCATCGGCCCAGGCTTGCGCATACTGGGCCTGGCCGCGGCTGGCGTCGGCCGCCACCGGGTCACGGCCGAGCACCTTGCCGATCTTGGCGACCGCATAACCCTGCTCACCGAGGTCGACGCCGACATACGCCGGCAGCGTTGCCGCGGGGGCTTTCAACACGGCATCGAGCACGGCGGACTGCACTTCGCGCGGCTGAGCACGCGACACCAGCAGCGCGGGTTCGGCCATCGCCGTGTCGGGCGCTGCGCGCAGCGCCGCCAGGCGCTCTTCGCCGAGCTTGCGCGCCAGCGCTGCGGCCTGAACCGTGGCCAGACGCTCACGCACCCGCGTCTTCACTTCGGCCAGCGGCAATTGATGCGCGGCGGCGTACTGCAATACGCGCCCCGAGACCATCGTGTTCGGGGCGATCTCGATCGCTTCGGTGTTGCGCTTGTTGCGCAACGCGTCGGCGCCAAACAATGCGTCGAGAAATTTGGCATTGGCCAGCGCGCCGACGGTGCCCGGCACGGCCACACGCTTCACGTTCTGCGCCGTGCGAAGTTCGAGCTTGAACTTGTCGGCCGCGGGCTTCAGGCTGTCGGGCTGTTCGTAGACCATGTTGGTGAACTCGACCGCGAGTTCGGAGAAGCGCTTCTGGGCCAGCTGCGTTTTCACCTCGGCTTCGAGTTCGGGGCGCACCGCGTCGAAACTGCGCTTCTCGCCACCCTTCACCGCCGCGAGCTTGATGATGTGGTAACCGAAGTCGCTCTCGACCACCCCGCTCACTTCGTCGGGTTTGAGCCCGAAGGCCGCGTCTTCGAAGGGCTTGACCATCGCGCCGCGGCCGAAGAAGTCGAGGTCGCCGCCTTTCTCTGCCGAACCCGGGTCTTCGGAGTTCTTGCGGGCCAGTTCGGCAAATGCCGCGGGGTTCTTCTTCAGTTCAGCGAGCAGGCCCTCGGCCTTGGCCTTGGCCTTGGCGCGGTCGGCCTCGGAAGCGCCCTTCTCGGCCTTGATCAGGATGTGGCTGGCACGCCGCTCTTCCGGCGTGGTGTAGCGCTTCTCGTTTTCGGCGTAGTACTTGCGCAGTTCCTCTTCGGGTACGTTGATGCCCTTTTTGATCGTGTCGAGGTCAAGCACCACGTACTCGATCGAGGCCTGCTCGGGCGCCTGGAATTGCAGCGCATTGGCCGGGTCTTTGTAGAACTTCTCGATGTCGGCATCGCTCGGCGAGACCTTGTCAAGCGATGCCTTGGTGTCGAAGCGCTGAACCTGCACTTCACGCTGCTGGAACATCGCATCGAGCGCCGCAGCGGTGGCGCTGACTGGCGCGAATGCGGTGCCCGACACCCCGAGCATGACCTGGCGACGCGTCAGGTCCTGGCGCAGACGCTGCACGAACATGTCAGACGACATGCCGAGTGCAGACAACGCGTCCTTGTTGATGAAGCCGTCGGCGTCGCGCAGCGAAGCGAACTGCTGGTCGCTCTTGAACACCCGCAGCACGCGCTCTTCGGTGGTCTGCAGGTTGAGCTTGTCGGCAGCGACCAGCATCACACGCTCGCGCACTAGGCCGTCGAGTGACTGCAGTTTCATCTCGGGCGTGTCGAACAGCTTGGGGTCGACGTTGGGCATCTGCTGGCGCACGCGCTCCATCTGCTCACGTTGTGCAGCTTCCCATTCGGTGCGCGTGATGTTTTGCCCTGCCACCTTGGCCACCGCAGCATTGGCGTCGCCGCTGAAACCGCTGTAGCCCTGGATGCCGAAAAACACGAACGACGGGAAGATCAGCAGCACCAGCAGGAACTGCAACACGCGTGTGTGCTTGCGGAAAAATTCGAACATCGAAAGCCTCTGTCAACAAGCCGCGCAGCTGTGTGGCAGCGCGCAGGTGCGGGAATGGTTGTACGCGCCACGCGCATCGAACCGCGGTTCGAGCCCAGAAGCAACAAAGGCGAACCGAGGTTCGCCTTTGGCTGGATGGCTGCGGAGATTCTAGCCGGTGGCCCGGCCAACAAACCGGTGGTGGGTGCTGAGGGGCTCGAACCCCCGACCTACGCCTTGTAAGGGCGCCGCTCTACCAACTGAGCTAAGCACCCGCAATGCCTTGTTCCGTGTATCGGTCTTCAGTTGACCGCATCTTTCAGAGCCTTGCCGGGCCGGAATTTCGGCACCTTCGCGGCCTTGATCTTGATCGTGGCTCCGGTGCGCGGGTTGCGCCCGCTGCGTGCCGCGCGCTTGCCGACGCTGAAGGTGCCGAACCCGACGAGGGACACGGAGTTGCTCTTCTTCAGCGAGGTCTTCACGCCGCCAATCACGGCTTCCAGAGCGCGCGCAGCGGCGGCCTTGGAGATGTCTGCCTGCTTGGCGATGTGTTCGATCAATTCACTTTTGTTCACGGATGCTCCCCCTCTCTAAAGGTCTTTCACATGGAATTCGGGTGGTGTTCGGGCCCCGCGGCAATGGCCTGCCGGGCGCGTTTGATTACAGCCGCGTGCTCCCCCACTGTCAAGCGCGGAAGCGGATTCTATTCGTAATCAACAGGCCTCGATCGAGGGGAGGCACGCGCTTCCTCGCTTGACAAAAGAGGTTTGCCGACCGCTACCGAACCGGCGCACGCACCACCAGTGCCACACCACTGACCGTGAGGAACATGCCGAGCAGCATCAAGGCCGTGAACGACTCGCCGAACAGTCCCCAGGCCATCAACGCGGTGCACGGGGGCACCAGGTACATGAGGCTCGTGACACGCATGGCAGCGCCACGTTGCAGCAGCATGTAGAGCAGCGAACTGCCTCCGAGCGTGAGCACCAGCACCGACCAGGCCATCGCGCCCACCAGGTGTGAATGCCACACGATGGGCTCGGTTTCGAGCGTGGCCAGCGGTGCCGTGACCGCAAACGCCGCGAGCAGTTGCACGGCGCTCGCGCTGCGCACATCGCATGGCGCAACGAAACGCTTCTGGTACAGCGTGCCGACCGTGATGCCGACGAGCGCGAACACGGCCAGCGAGAGGTTCCATGCCGTCACTTCGCCGCCACCGAGTTTGCGCCAGACCACGAGCGTGAGACCGAGCAGGCCGAGCGTGAGCCCGAACCATTGGCGCGAGGACACGCGTGCCTGGCCCGGGCTCGCCGCCGTCACCGCGGTCCAGAGGGCCGTCAGCACAGGCTGCAAACCGACGAGCAGCGCCACCGTGCCGGCGCCGATCCCGGCCTTCACTGCAGACCACACACCGCCGAGGTAGGTCGCATGGATCAGTGCACCCACGACGGCGAGGTGCAGCCACTGCGCCCTGCCCTGCGGCCACTCGACCCGCGCCAGCACGATCCAGGCAAGGAAACACCCGAACGAAAGCGCGTAACGCAGTGCCAGGAAACTCATCGGCGGTGCGTGCGGCATGCCAAAGCGCGCGACCACGAAGCCGGTGCTCCAGATCAGCACGAACACCCATGGCATCGCTTGCACCAGCGCACGCTGGCGGTCGGTCTCGGCGCCTTGCACTAGCGCACCCTGGCGCGAATTTCGGGCAATGCCTTTTGCAGGTAGTACACCATCGACCAGATCGTCAACACGGCCGAGGCGTAGATCAGCACGGTGCCCCATTGCTGCGTATCGATCATGCCGAAAAGCTTGCCGTGGTAGAGCAGGAACGGGATCGCGATCATCTGCACCACGGTCTTGACCTTGCCCAGCATGTGCACCGCCACGCTGCGCGAAGCGCCGATCTGTGCCATCCATTCACGCAGTGCCGAGATCGCGATCTCGCGGCCAATGATGATCAGCGCAATCAGGCTCTGCACCCGCGCCAATTCGACCAGCACGAGCAGCGCGGCGCAGACCAGGAACTTGTCGGCCACCGGGTCGAGGAAAGCACCGAACGACGAGGTCATCTTCAGCCGCCGCGCGAGGTAACCGTCGGCCCAGTCGGTCAAGGCCACCACCACGAACAGAACGGTGGCGATGAGGTTGCGCTCAGGTTCGGCCAAAGGCAGGTGAAAGACACCGACGATCAGCGGGATCGATACGATGCGCGCCCAGGTCAGCAGGGTGGGAAGGTTGAAAAACATCCGGCGATTGTGACCAACTTCCGGCGCCCCACGCCCGCGGGTTCAATCGAGCGTGCGCGGCTTGAATTTGCGATCGTCGCTGAACAGGAAGGACTCGGTGAAGCGCCAGGGCTTGGGCAAGCGAGAGACGTCGCCAAACGGTGCCGCCCGGTGCAGTGCGTCGACGGCCAGCTGAACCGTGTCTTTCGCCTCGCGCGGGTAACGCAGCGTTTCGATCTTGCGGATGCTGCCGTCGCCATTGAGCTCGACTTCGAGCACCGGAATGGCGAGCAGCGGCTCGGGCGGTACGCCGGTATAGGTGCCGCCGGGGTTGGCTGCCACCATGCGCAACGCGGCCTGCCGGCGCAGTTCGTTCCAGTTGCGCACCGCGCCGGGCGCGGCCAGGCGCACCGCGCCGGCGGGTGCAGGCGCCTTCGCGCTGCTTTGGCCCGACGCTGTGGCAGGTGCCGGGGCAGGCGCAGGGGTCGGCGGCGGCGAAGAGGAACAGCCTGCAAAAAGACTCAAGGCCAACAAACCCAGATGAACACGCCGGTCAATGCAACGCACGATAGATTTCCTCTGCCAGTTCTTTCGATATGCCGTCGACCGTGAGCAGGTCTTCGACGCTCGCGTGCCCGACCCCGCGCACACCACCAAACCGCTGCAGCAACCGGGCCCGCTTTTTCGGGCCGACCCCCGCAATGTCCTCGAGCTTGCTGGCACCCGTGCGCACACTCGCCCGCCGCGCCCGCATGCCGGTGATGGCAAAACGGTGCGCCTCGTCGCGAATCTGCGCCACCAGCATCAGTGCGGCCGAGTCGCGCCCCAGCGATACCTTGGTGCGGCCGTCGGCGAACACCAATTCCTCGAGCCCGACCTTACGTCCTTCGCCCTTCTCGACGCCGACGATGCGCGCCAGATCGATGCCGAGCTCCTCGAATACTTCACGCGCCATGCTGACCTGGCCACGCCCGCCGTCGACAAGCACCAGATCGGGCAGGCGTGCCTCACCCTTGGCAGCGGCCTCGACCAGCTTCGAATAACGGCGCGTCAGCACCTGGCGCATCGCGGCGTAGTCGTCGCCGCCGATGATGCCTTCGATGTTGTAGCGGCGGTACTGGGCACTCTGCATCTTGTGGGCTTCGAACACCACGCACGATGCCTGAGTCGACTCGCCGGCGGTGTGGCTGATGTCGAAACACTCGATTCGGAACGTGTCGGGATTTTCCACCGCGAGATCGAGCGCTTCGACCAGCGCGCGCGTGCGGGCCTGCTGCGAGCCCTCTTCGGCCAGCAGCTGGGCCAGCTTGAGTTGGGCGCCCTTGATGCACATGTCGAGCCAGGCCCGACGCGGCTCGCGCGGCTGGTGCTGGGCCGTGACCTTGATCCCGCTCTGCAGCGACAGCGCTTCGATCAGCGTCTTGCTCACCGCGTGGCTGAGCACCAGCAGCGGCGGCACACCGCCGTCGAGGTAGTGCTGGGCGATGAAGGCCTCAAGCACCTGAACTTCTGGGCTCGACCCACTGCCTTGTTCCGGCTGTTCGCCTTCGTCTTCGAGCGGTGGCTCGACTGCGTCGTCAACATGCGCCGGAAAGTACGGCCGGTCGCCAAGGTGCCGGCCACCGCGCACCATCGCCAGGTTGACGCAGGCGCGCCCGCCTTCGACCTTGACGGCGAGGATGTCGGCGTCTTTTGTCGTCACGCCGGTGTTGTCTTCGACCGACTGCTGGTGCAGCACCCGCGACAGCGCCCCGAGCTGGTTGCGGATCTCGGCCGCCTGCTCGAACTGCAGCGCTTCGGCGCGGGCCATCATCTGCTGCTGCAGCCCGTTCATCAGTTCCTGCTGCTCGCCGAGCAGAAAGCGCTCGGCGTTGTTCACGTCCTGCGCATAGTCCTCGGGCGAAATGAAATTCACGCACGGCCCGGAACAGCGTTTGATCTGGTACAGCAGGCAGGGTCGGGTTCGATTGTTGAACACCGTGTCCTCGCAGGTGCGCAGCCGAAACACCTTTTGAAGCATCTGGATCGACTCTTTCACCGCCCAGGCGCTCGGGAACGGCCCGAAGTAGCGGTGCTTCTGATCGACAGAGCCGCGGTAGTAGGCAACGCGCGGAAACTTGTGCGATGCGATCTTCAGGTAGGGGTAACTCTTGTCGTCACGAAACAGAATGTTGTAGCGGGGGCTAAGTGTCTTGATCAGGTTGTTCTCGAGCAGCAGCGCCTCGGCTTCAGAGCGCACCACGGTCGTCTGCATGCGCACGATCTTCGTGATCATGTGGCCAATGCGCGTGCCGCCATGGTTCTTCTGGAAGTAGCTCGAGACTCGCTTCTTCAGGTCGCGCGCCTTGCCCACGTAGAGCACCGCGTCGTTCGCGTCGAAGTAGCGGTACACGCCGGGCAGGCTCGGCAACGCAGCCACTTCGCCAAGCAGGCGTGCGTGGGCCGCAGCCTGTTCGCTGCCGGCGCTCTCGTCGGTCGTGGATTCACCCTCGTTCATCGGGCGCCATTGTGCCGCGCGGGTCGTCCGGATAATGGTTGCGATGGTCGACAAACCAACAAGCCGGTGGGACATCTTCTGCCGCGTCATCGACAACCACGGCGATCTCGGCGTGTGCTGGCGCCTGGCCTGCGATCTGGCGGCGCGCGGCCGAAAAGTGCGCCTTTGGGTCGACGATGCGTCCGCGCTGGCCTGGATGGCACCGGCCGGCGCCCTCGGCGTGTCGGTGCTGCCGTGGCCCGAAGCCGGGCCGTGTGACGAGCCCTTTGAGGTGGTCGTCGAAGCCTTCGGATGTGAGCTGCCGGTGGCCGTCGTCGCGCGCATGGCGCAGATGGAACACACGGAACACACGCCGGTGTGGATCAATCTTGAATACCTGAGCGCCGAAGCTTTCGTTGAACGCTGCCATGGCCTGCCGTCGCCGCAAGCCGGTGGCCTGCGCAAGTGGTTCTATTACCCGGGTTTCACGCCCGGCACCGGTGGGTTGATTCGTGAATCGGACTTGCTGCGTCGTCAGCAATCGTTCGATGCGAACGCGTGGCTGCGGGCGCAGGGCGTCGTCCCGCGGGACAGCGAGCACATCGTCAGCCTGTTCTGCTACGAACAGCCGGCCTTGCCTGCGCTGCTGGAGCAGTTGTCAAAACGCCCCACGCTCTTGCTGGCGACTGCCGGCCACGCCGCGCGACAGGTCGAAAGCCTGCTCGGCCCGTCGTTGCGGCGCGGCACCCTGAGGGCGCACCTGCTGCCCGCATTGCCGCAGACCGGCTACGACCACCTGCTGTGGTCCAGCGACCTCAATTTCGTGCGCGGCGAAGACTCGTTCGTGCGCGCGCAATGGGCCGGCAAACCTTTCGTGTGGCAGATCTACCCGCAGGCCGACGGCGCCGACGCGCTGAAACTGCAGGCCTTTCTCGACCAGTTTCTTGCACTCGCCGACGCTCCGCTCGCATCCCGAATTCGAGCCACCTGGAGTGCGTGGAACACAGGCGCAGCGGCGTGGCCAACCGAGCCCGAAGATGCGGCCTGGCAGCGCCACTGCAGCAACTGGCGCGACACACTGGCACGCCAGAGCGATCTGGCCAGCCAGCTGATCGGCTTCGCCGCACAAACGCGCTAAAATCGCAGGCTTTTCGCGTGCTGCCCAGGCGCGCGGCTCGAAGATCGCCAAACAATCAAACGAACTGCAAACGGAAACGCTATGAAGACCGCAATGGAATTTCGCGCCGGCAACGTGATCATGCTCGGCAAGGACCCGATGGTCGTGCTGCGCACCGAATACAGCCGCGGTGGCCGCAACTCGGCCACCGTGCGCATGAAGCTCAAGAGCCTGCTCTCGAACTCCGGCACCGAAGTCGTCTACAAGGCCGACGACAAGCTCGACCAGGTGATGCTCGACAAGAAAGATTGCACCTACTCGTATTTCGCCGACCCGATGTACGCGTTCATGGACGCCGAGTACAACCAGTTCGAGGTCGAGTCCGAGAACATGGGCGACGCGATCCAGTACCTCGAAGACGCGATGCCGGTCGAAGTGGTGTTCTACGACGGCAAGGCCATCTCGGTCGAGCTGCCGACCAGCCTGGTGCGAGAGATCAGCGACACCGAGCCGGCCGTCAAGGGCGACACCTCGGGCAAGGTGCTGAAGAAGGCGAAGATCGCCACCGGCTTCGAGATCGACGTGCCGCTGTTCGTGCAGACCGGCGACAAGGTCGAGATCGACACCCGCACACACGAGTACCGCAAGCGCGTATAACGCCTTCGGCAAACAGGATCAGCGGGCGCCTACGGCGCCCTTTTCTTTTTGTGTTTCAAGTTCTGCTTCATCATCGCGCATGCCGTTCGACTTCTCTGCCGTCAGCGCCCCGTTTCGCATGCAGCCCGGTTTGCGCAAGCTCGCGCCCGGTGCACAACAACTCACGCCGAACGATCCCGCCGACCGCGCCTTGATCGAAAAGCTGTTCGTGTTGAAGCACGACGCCCAACACGCCTTGCTCTGCGCGCCCGGTTTCGACGCCAGCGCCGCGCTCCGGGCGCTGATGCAGCACGCGGCGCTCGAACACCCGAATGATTTCAGCTTCGACGGCAACCACGGTTTCGAAGCACGCCGGCTCGGCTGGGCCTTGAACGGCGACGAGGTCACGGGCGAGGGCCAAGGCGAAATCGGTGCCTGCCTGCGTGCGCTGCCTGCACACCAGCGGCTCGCGGCGCTGCTCGCGCTCGCGTTTGCCGAAGACTTCGCCGTCGTCGATGCGAACACCGGTGGCATCGAATGGCTCGCCGTGTGCCTGCCCTCGCGCTGGGCTCCGGAAGAAAAAGTGGGGCGGCATTTCACCGAAGTGCATGCGCCGGTCGCCGACAACCAGTTGCTGCTCGCGGCCAGCGCGCAACTGATGCGGCTCGTGACCAGCAGCGACCGTTGGGAACGGTTTGTCTGGACGATCACCGCAACCGGCCGGCTCGACCAGCACCCGGTGCGCCATGCACGGGCAGCGTGGCCCGCGGGCGACGACGCCGCTGCGCTCACCGCCGCGAGCTTCTTCCGAACCGAGCGCCAGACTTTCATTCCGCTTCCTGAACGGCGCCAGGCGGTGTTCACGATCCACGTCGAGACGACCCCGCTCGCTGAAGCGGCGGCGTCACCGACGGCAGCGCGCCAACTGCACGACGCAGTCGCCAGCATGAGCGCGGCGGTGCTCGAGTACCGCGGCTTCACCGAGGTTCGCGAGCGCTTGTTGATCTGGCTTTCCGGGCAGGCCGGCGCTGCATGACGATGCCGCCGACGCTGGCGCTGCCCTGGCAAGGCCGCGAGCGCTTCGTCGTGCTCGCCACCGGGTTCGGGCACGGGCAAGGCTTCCTTTCCACCTGGGAGGCGTGGCGCCGCGACCCGCAGCGCTGCGCCAACCTGTGTTTCATTGCCATCGAACCGCAGCCAACCACGCGCGGTGATCTGTTCGGTGCCCACGTCGGTTCTGCGCTGTCTGGCCTCGCGGGTTCGTTGCTGGAAGCGTGGCCACCGCTCACGCCCGACCTTCACAGCCTCGACTTCGAGCAGGGCCAGGTCCGCTTGATGCTCGCCGTGGGCCAAGCCCACACCTGGCTGCCTGAGCTGGTGGCCTCGGTCGACGCGTTTTTCATCGACCTCGACAACACAGGCTTGGTGACCGGGGCGCGCGACGCACGATTCTGCAAAGCCCTTGGCCGCCTCGCGGCCCGGGACGCAACGCTGCAGGCTGCGAACGCATTCCCGGCATTTCGTGCTGGCCTGGCGACGGCGGGGTTCGACGTTCGGCCCGCGCCAGGCATCGTCATCGCCCACTACAAACCGAAGTTCACGCCGCGCCGGCCGAGCGGCCGCGCTGTGGTGGTCACCGCCGAAGAGCGGCGCGCGTTGATCGTCGGCGCCGGTCTGGCGGGCTGTGCCGCGGCGTCGGCGCTGGCCGAGCAAGGTTGGCACAGCACCTTGCTCGAGCGCCATGCCGGGGTGGCCGAAGAAGGCTCGGGCAACCCGGCCGGCCTGTTTCACGGCATCGTCAATGCGCAGGACGGGCTGCATGCGCGCTTCAACCGCGTTGCTGCGTTGCACGCATCGACAGCGGTGCAGACCGCGGTCGATGCCCATGCGGCCCAAGGCAGCGCCGCGGGTCTGCTTCGCCTGGAAACAGCGATGCAGTGCGCGCAGATGCAGAAGGTTCTCGACACGCTCGCATTGCCCGCGAGCTATGTACAGGCCGTCACCGCCGCCGAGGCGAGCGCCCTGTGCGACATGCTTGTGCAGTTTCCGGCCTGGTTTTACCCCGGCGGCGGCTGGGTGCAGCCTGCAGCGTTGGCCCGTGCTTTTCTCGAACGGGCCGCAGGCCGTGCCCAGGTACGCGGCGGCATCGAAGTGCATTCCCTGCGTTTTGCGGCCGGGCAATGGCAGGCACTCGACCCACACGGCCATGTGATCGACGCAGCGCCTGCCTTGCTGCTGGCCAATGCCGGTGATGCCTTGCGGCTGCTCGGCGCGCCCGGCTGGCCAATCGAAAAACGCCGGGGGCAGATCAGCGACGCGGCGTCCAGCGCTTTCGGGCCGGCAGGCTCGCCCGGGCGCACCCGCGTTCCTGTCGCCGGTGCCGGCTACCTGCTGCCCGAGTTGGAAGGCCGGGTGATGTTCGGCGCCACGGCACAGGCGCTCGACGACGACGCTTCGGTGCGCGAGGCCGACCACCGCTTGAACATCGAACAACTGGAGCGCCTCGCCGGCCGGGCACTGGCGCTCGACCCCGGCACGCTGGCGGGCCGAACGGCCTGGCGCTGGAGCAGCCGCGACCGCCTGCCGGTGATCGGCGCGGTGCCGGTGATGCCCTGCATCGACCTGGGCCAGGCGGCAGCCTCGGCGCCGACCCGCCCCACCGACCAAGCGCGTTTCGTCGCCCGCGTGCCCGGCCTCTATGTGTTCACGGCGCTGGGCTCGCGGGGCATCACCTGGTCGGTGCTCGGCGGACGGGTCGCTGCTTCAGCCATCACCGGTGCCCCCGCGCCAGTGGGCGCGAGCCTGCTCGATGCCATCGATCCGGCCCGTTTCATCGCGCGCCAGGTGCGGCGCGCGCGCAAGCCCTGATCAAGCCAGGGCCGGCGCGCCGAGCCATTCACGCAGCACCGCGTAGACCCGCGGGTGGTTCAGCAAGGCCATGTGGCCGATGCCCTGGATCTCGACCCGCTGCACATCGCCACCCAGGCCTTCGTCGGAAGCGCTCGATGCCCTCACGAGGCCATCGCCGAACAGCTTGCCGATGATCGGCCCCATGACTGAATCGGTCGCGTCGCCGAGCGTGGCCGAGATGAAGCGCAACGCCAAATTCGGCGGTAAGGCCCGGGGCGCACCACGGCCCTTGAGCCCGTGGCGAAGATCCTTGACACCCTGGCTGCGCGCATTCGCGATGCGGCCCAGCGGCCGCGTCACCTTCGACACGCCCAGCGCAAGCGAAGCCACATGGCCGATCTTTTCCAGCGCGGCACCCTGGTGCGGCGAACCCAGGCAGATCAGCATCGGCGCACGCGCGGCCCAGGCCTGAGCTTCGGCACGCGCGTATTCCAGCGCGGCACGTGCGACCAGCCCGCCCATGCTGTGGCCGACCAGCAGCCACTCTTTCACCTGCGGTGCGGAGCGCGCCAGCCCGGCGAGCAGCGCCGCAAGCTGCTGCGCGTTGTGGTCGATGGCCAGGCCGGTGTTGTAGCGCAGGTAGATCGACCCGATGCCGAGTTCGTCTTGCAGCAATGCGCCGTAGCGAATCGGCGCGCCCAGCGGAAGACGGCTGGCCCAGGGCGACGCACCCCAGGCATCGCTGCGCAGGTTCCAGCTCTGTTCGTCGCAAGCCAGGCCGTGAATGAACAGGCACACACGTTTTGGAAGATGGGCCAACTCGGCCGAAGAAACCCGCAGCGGCCGGCCGTCGGTAAACAGGCCCATCTGCACCGCGAGCGGGTTGCCCGAGGCTTCGAGATGATCACCCATCGCGCCGTTCAGCGCGCTGCGCAGGGCGAGTTCCTTGCCCTGCGGCTCGCGCGATGCATCGGTCGTCAGGCGTTCAACACCGGCGGCCAGCGCGAACGCTGCGCCACCACCGTGGCGCACGGCCGCATACACACCTTGAGAGATTGCGTCGTGCACGCCCTGCACGATGCGTGTGGGCACTGCCAGGCCGGGCACGAGTTGCAGGCTGTCGAAGGTCTTGCCGGCAATCGCCTGGTGCATGGCTTGCACGCTTGACGTGGTGGCCTGCAGGGCCGTGCCCAGCACCGGAGCGTAGCTCGCCGCAGAGTCCTCGGGAGGCTTGCGGCGCCGGGGCATCTCAGGGGGCCGGCTGGCCCGGAGCGGCTTCGGTGCCCGCAACGGTGCCGTCGGCCGTGGTGTCGTCGCCGGCGTCGTCCGACGTGCCGTCACCGGCCTTGCGGCCGGCCTTTTCTTTCAGCTTCTCTTCCTTTTTCTTCTTCTTGGCCAACTCGCGCTGGCGCTTCTCGAACGAATAATTTGGTTTGGCCATGGGCCGTCCTTTTGGCGGAGTCAGAGAAACAGTGAACAGCGCGAGGTTACGCGTTTTTCGACGCCGAACGTTTGTGTGCGTGTCAGAAAGTGAGCGTCTTCACGCCTTGGGAGCTGCCGAGCAGGCACACGCTCGCCTTGTTGCGCGCGAAGATGCCCACGCTGACGACGCCCGGCCACTGGTTGATTTCGCGCTCCATGGCCACCGGGTCGGTGATCTGCAGTCCGCGCACATCGATGATGAGGCCACCGTTGTCAGTGACCACGCCGGAGCGAAGCGTGGGGGTGCCACCCAGCGCCTCGAGCAAACGCGAGACCTGCTTCGCGGCCATCGGAATCACCTCGACCGGCAGCGGGAAAGCCCCGAGCGTGCGCACGAGTTTCGATTCGTCGGCGATGCAGATGAAGCGCTCTGCGTTGTCGGCCACGATCTTCTCGCGCGTCAGTGCTGCGCCGCCGCCCTTGATCATGTGGCCCTGGTGGTCGATCTCGTCGGCACCGTCTATGTAGACTGGGAGGCGCTCGACCTCGTTCGCGTCGAGCACGGTGATGCCATGCGCACGCAGCCGCTCGCTGCTCTTCTCGCTGCTCGACACCGCGCCCTTGATTCGTTCCTTCATGCCGGCCAGCGCGTCGATGAAACAGTTCACGGTGGAACCGGTCCCCACCCCGACCACGCTGCCGGGCACCACGTAGGCGGTGGCGGCCTGGCCCACCAGGGCCTTGAGTTCGTCTTGGGTCATCGCTCGGGGCTCGTCATAGGTGTGAGTTGAAGGCAGGGCAGCATTATCCCTGCGCGCCCTCAGCGAACACCAACCATGTCCTGCGGCCGCACCCACAGCTCGAACTGCTCGGCCGTGACCCAGCCCGAACCGAGCGCCGCCTCGCGCAGGCTCAAGCCTTCCTTGTGCGCGCGCTTTGCGATCTGCGCCGCCTTGTCGTAGCCGATGTGCGGGTTCAGCGCCGTCACCAGCATCAACGAGCGCTGCACCAGTTCGGCAATGCGCTCGCGGTCGGCCTCGATGCCCCGCGCGCAGTGCTCTTCGAAACTCTTCGCGCCATCGGCCAGCAGCCGCACGCTCTGCAGCAGGTTGTGGATGATCACCGGCTTGTAGACGTTGAGTTCGAAGTTGCCCGAGGCGCCGGCCAGATTCACGGCCACGTCGTTGCCCATCACCTGGCAGGCGAGCATCGTGAGCGCTTCGCACTGCGTCGGGTTGACCTTGCCCGGCATGATCGAGCTGCCCGGCTCGTTCTCGGGGATCGTGATCTCGCCCAACCCCGAACGCGGGCCTGAAGCGAGCCAGCGCACATCGTTGGCGATCTTCATCAACGACGCGGCGAGCGTCTTCAACGCACCGTGCGCGAACACCATGGCGTCGTGCGCCGCGAGCGCCTCGAACTTGTTGGGCGCCGACGCGAAGGCCAGCCCCGTGGCGCGCGCCAGCTCGGCTGCCACGCGCGCACCGAACTCCGGGTGCGCGTTCAGCCCTGTGCCCACCGCCGTGCCCCCGAGCGCCAGCTCGCGCAGGTGCGGTCGGGTGGTGCGCAGGTGGCGGATGCCGTGATCGATCTGCGCGACCCAGCCCGAGATCTCCTGGCCGAGCGTCAGCGGCGTGGCGTCCTGCAGATGGGTGCGGCCGATCTTGACCACGTCGGCAAACGCGGCGGACTTGGCGGCCAGCGTGTCGCGCAGGGTCGCCAGCGACGGCAGCAGCCGGCTTTCGATCGACTGCAACGCCGCCACGCTCATCGCGGTCGGGAACACGTCGTTCGACGACTGGCCGCGGTTCACGTCGTCGTTCGGGTGCACGAGGCGCGCTTCGCCGACCACGCCCCCCATCAGCACCGAAGCGCGGTTCGCCAGCACCTCGTTCATGTTCATGTTGCTCTGCGTGCCCGAGCCCGTCTGCCAGACTGACAGCGGAAACTGCGCGTCGTGTCGGCCGGCGAGCACTTCATCGGCGGCAGCGACGATCGCCTCGGCCTTCTTCGCGTCGAGCACACCGAGCTCGCGGTTCACCAGCGCTGCGCTGCGCTTGACCAGCGCCAGCGCCATCAGCAGCTCATGCGGCATCCGTTCGGTGGAGATGTCGAAGTGGTGCAGCGAGCGCTGCGTCTGCGCGCCCCACAGGCTGGTGTTCAGAACGGCGATCTCGCCAAAGGTGTCGCGTTCCATGCGGGTGTCGGTCATCTGGGCCTCCTCGGTCAACGCTGCAGTATGCCCACACAGCGCTTTGCGACAATGTGTGCCTGGACCACGCCCCGCATCGCCCGCCGCCGAATGTCACTCCTGCCGTATCCCCTCGCCCGCCCGTTTCTCTTCGGCCTCGATCCCGAACACGCCCACGAGTTGACACTCGGTGCGCTGCACCGGTTCCAGAACACTCCGATGCAGTGTCTGTGGCAACAAGCGCGCGTGAGCGACCCGGTGACGCTGGCCGGGCTGACGTTTCCCAACCGCATCGGCCTGGCCGCCGGCCTCGACAAGAACGGCCGCTGTATCGATGGCCTGGGCGCCATGGGTTTTGGGTCGATCGAAGTCGGCACGGTCACGCCGAAAGCGCAACCCGGCAACCCGAAACCGCGCATGTTTCGCCTGAAGGAAGCGAACGCACTGATCAACCGGCTCGGTTTCAACAACGACGGTCTCGCCGCGTTCCTTTCCAACGTGCAGAAGTCAATGTTTCGCAGCCGCGGCGGCATCCTCGGCCTGAACATCGGCAAGAACGCGGCGACACCCATTGAACGAGCTGTGGACGACTACCTGTTGTGCCTGGACGGGGTCTACCCACACGCCGACTACGTGACCGTCAACATCTCGAGCCCGAACACGAAAAACCTGCGCGACCTGCAGAGCGACACCGCGCTCGACGCGCTGCTCGGCGCGGTGCAGGCGCGCAAGGATCGGCTCGCCACGCAGCACAGCCGCACGGTGCCCATCTTCGTGAAGATTGCCCCCGACCTCGACGAAGCGCAGGTCGAAGCGCTGGCCGCCACGCTGAAGCGTCACGGCATCGACGGCGTGATCGCCACCAACACGACCATCGCCCGCGACGCGGTCAAGCATCTGCCGCACGGTGCGGAACTCGGCGGCCTGTCGGGCGCACCGGTGTTTGAAGCATCGAACCGGGTGATCGCGCAACTGCGCGCCGCGCTCGGCAGCAGCTTCCCGATCATCGGCGTGGGCGGTGTATTCAGCGGTGCCCACGCACGCGCCAAGATCGCCGCCGGTGCCGATCTCGTGCAGGTCTACACCGGCTTCATCTACCGCGGGCCCGAACTCGTGAGCGAAGCCGCGCGGGCGTTGTCCAGGGGCTGACCAGGGCAGTCGGTGGTCGGCTCGAAGCGTGTTGTATCGTCGGCCAGTTCGCTCACCGAGACAACAGAGGTCGGAGACCCGGATGACCGCAGCGCAGCACCCCAACAACATCTACCGAAGCGTTTGGCGCTGCGCGGCGGTGCTGGCCTTGTTTGGCAGCGGTCTGGCCGGCGCGCAGGACGCCGTGAGCTTGCGCGCCCGCTACGCCACCCTGCAGGATTCATTGGCCAACAACCAGTTCCAGCGCCCGATGTACATCGAGTCGAGCCAAAGCGCCGGTGACCTGAGGGGCGAAATTTTCTCGGTCGTCGATTGGCCGTACGCGGCCGTGCAAACCGCGCTGCAAGGCGCCGACCACTGGTGCGACCTGTTGATGGTGCACCTGCTCGTGAAGGACTGCCGCGCCGCCGGCAACGCGCAGCCACCCACGCTCAGCCTGGCAGTCACACGAACCTGGGATCAGGCGCTCGACGCCGCGCACCACCTCGAATTCCAGTACAAGCTGGCGGCCGCCACGCCTGACTACCTGAATGTGCAGCTCAACGCCGAATCGGGCCCGATGGGGACGAAGAACTACCGGCTGATGCTCGAAGCCGTGCCGCTGGATACGAAGCGCAGTTTCATCCACATGTCGTACTCGTATGGCTACGGCTTCACGGCGCGCATGGCCATGGAGGCTTACCTCGCCACGCTCGGCCGCAACAAGGTCGGCTTCAGCATCACCGGCCAGGGAAGCGATGGCAAGCCGGTGTACATGGGCAACGTGCGCGGCGTGGTCGAACGCAACACGATGCGTTACTACCTCGCGATCGAGGCCTACCTCGGCGCGCTCGGGCTGCCACCTTCAGAGCAGAGCGAACGCCGCATGCGCGACTGGTATGCGGCCATCGAGCGCTACCCGATTCAGCTGCACGAACTCGAGCGCAACCAGTACCTTGAGATGAAGCGCAAGGAACTGCAACGCCAGCAGGCGCCGGCCAGGCCCTGAGCCTGGCGGCGCACCGGGTCAGTGCAGCGGCACCCCGGTCTTCGACTTCAGCTCGTCGAGCGTCACGCCTTCGGCCAGCTCGACCACCTTCAGCCCCTGCGGCGTCACGTCGAGCACGGCCAGGTCGGTGATGATTCGGTTGACCACGCCCACGCCGGTCAGCGGCAAGGTGCAGGCCGGGATGATCTTCATGTCGACCGCGCCGTCTTTTTTCTTCGCCACGTGTTCCATCAGCACGATCACGCGGGCCACGCCGGCCACCAGGTCCATCGCGCCGCCCATGCCCTTGACCATCTTGCCGGGGATCATCCAGTTCGCCAGGTCGCCCTTCTCGCTGACCTGCATTGCGCCCAGGATGCTGAGGTTGATCTTGCCGGCGCGGATCATCGCGAAGCTGTCGTGCGAGCCGAAGATCGACGAGCCCGGCAGCGTGGTCACGGTCTGCTTGCCGGCGTTGATGATGTCGGCGTCGACCTCGTCTTCGGTCGGAAACGGGCCGATGCCGAGCATGCCGTTTTCGCTCTGCAGCCAGACCTCGATGTCGGGCGAGACGAAGTTGGCCACCATCGTGGGCAAGCCGATGCCCAGGTTCACGTAGTAGCCGTCTTGCAGTTCCTTGGCGGCGCGCGCTGCCATCTGGTCGTGTGTCCAGGCCATGATCAGGCTCCCACTTTTTCGGTGAGCGTGCGCTTCTCGATGCGCTTCTCGGGGTTGGCATTCAGCACGATGCGGTGCACGTAGATGCCAGGAAGGTGAATCGAATCGGGGTCGAACGCACCGGTCTCGACGATCTCTTCGACTTCGACGATCGTCACCTTGCCGGCCATCGCCACAGCAGGGTTGAAATTACGTGCGGTGCGCCTGAAGATCAGGTTGCCCGACTGGTCGGCCTTCCAGGCCTTCACGAGCGACACCTCGGGCACCAGCGCCAGTTCCATCACGTACTTCTGGCCACCGAACTCGCGAATTTCCTTGCCTTCGGCCACCAGCGTTCCGACACCGGTCTTGGTGAAGAAGGCCGGGATGCCCGAGCCCCCGGCGCGCAGCTTTTCCGCCAGCGTGCCCTGGGGCGTGAATTCGAGTTCGAGTTCACCGGCCAGGTACTGGCGCTCGAACTCCTTGTTTTCGCCCACGTAGCTCGAGATCATGCGTTTGATCTGGCGCGATTCGAGCAGCAGGCCCAGACCGAAACCGTCGACGCCAGCGTTGTTCGAGATCACGCTCAAACCCTTGACGCCCGAATCGCGCAAGGCGGCGATCAGCGCTTCAGGAATGCCGCACAGGCCGAAGCCGCCCACCGCCATCAGCTGGCCGTCGCGCACCACGCCCTTCAGGGCTTCGGCGGCGCTAGCGAACACTTTTTTCATCGAGGGTCTCCGTGGGGTTCGCAGCCGCAGAGCGTACTACGTAGTGCACTACGTAGTCGTTACGTAGAATCGCCTAAGCATACTTCCGGCCCCGCCCCACCCCACCCGCCCGCATGAGCACCACGCTCGACTACCGCAGCGCGTTCGACCTCGCGCCTATCGGGCTGGTGCTGTCGCGCAACCGGCTGATCGTCGACTGCAACCAGCAGGTGCTCGAAATGTTCGGCGCGCACCGCGACGAGCTGGTGGGTGGCAGCTTCGAGCTGCTCTACCCTTCACATGCCGAATTCGAACGCACCGGCGCACGCATCGTCGCCAGCATCAACAAGAGCGGCTGGTACGCCGACGAACGAGTGATGAAGCGCCTCAGTGGCCCGCGCGGCGGCGAGCACTTCTGGTGCCACGTGTCCGGGCGTTCCCTCGACCCTTCTGCACCCCACGCGGAAGGTATCTGGTCGTTCGAGGACCTGTCGGCACGGCGCCAGATCGGGGTGGAACTCACGCCGCGCGAACGTGAAGTGGCGGCGCTGCTGATCGAGGGCCTGACGAGCAAACTGATCGGCAAGCGCCTGGAGATCAGCCCACGCACCGTCGACGTGTACCGCGCGCGGCTGATGAAAAAACACCGCGCTTCGACCAACCCCGACCTGGTGCACAAGCTGTTGCGCGCCTGAGCGCGGCGCGTTATTCGAGCAGCTTGCGCACGTTGTGCGGCAAGGGCACCGACCGGGCTTTGGGGTAGTTCACCCACACCGTCTTCGCGCCGCCAGACGCATAGATCACGCCGGGTTCGTCGGTGCGTTCCAGCGTGATGAAGGTGTCGAAGCTGCTGCGGCCGGGGTTGGCCACGTAGTGTTTGGCCAGCACGTCGCCAGGGAACTTGAGCTGCAGGATGAAATTGCAGAACGCGTTGACGATGATCGCGCCTTCGCCGTTCACGTCGAGCGGCCCTGACACCTGGTGCAACCATTCCAGGCGGATCACTTCCATGTAGCGGAAGTAGATCGTGTTGTTCACATGGCCCATCGCGTCCATGTCGCCCCAGCGAATCGGAATCACCATCTCGTGCGTGAGCTTCATCTGCTCGGGAAGATCGAATCGCATCACCGCCTCACTTCATTGACGTTGCACGCCGAGTTCTGCGTAAAGCCGCTCGACCATCCCGCGCAATTCAGTGAGTTCGGCCTGCATCGAGGCTTGCTGCGCCTTCAGCGCCGCCACTTCACTCACCGCCACGAAGTCTTGCGACTCCGCCGCCACCGGCATGGCCGACACGTCGATAGACCCGCACAGCAACTGCGCCCAGCGCGGCTCGCGCGCCCCCGGCGCACGCGGCAGCTTGACGACCAGCGCCCCGCCCTTCTCTGCCGCGCGCGCGGCCAGCTCGTCGAGAAAACCTTCCACCGAAGACATGTCGGCAAAGCGGTGCAGGCGGTCGCAATTGGTGCGCAATTCCGAGCCGGTCTGCGGGCCACGCAGCATCAACACCGTGAGCAGCGCAACGGACTGCGACGGCAGGCCCATCGTGCGGCCCATGTTGTGCTCGAAGCGGGTCACCCGCGAACCGCTGGCCTCGAACACCAGGTTCAGGCTCTTCAGCGCATCGACAGCCGCCTGCACTTCGCTTTCGGTGGCGGCGAGCACGGGGTCGCGCGCGGTCTTCTGGTTGCAGCCGAGCGTGAGCGAATTGATCGACAGCGGGTAGCTGTCGGGCACCGTGTGGGCCTTCTCGACCAGCACACCGAGCGCGCGCGCTTCGAGCAGCGAAAGCGGCCGCAGTGCCGACATGTTTAGAGCGCGAACCCGTCGTCGGCCTGGATCACGGCGCCGTTGATGAAGTGGCTCTCGTTCGCGCACAACATCATCAGCAGCGAGTCGAGGTCTTGCGCCTGCCCCACGCGCTTGCGCGGCAGCATCTCGATCAGCTTCTTGCCCTGTTCGGTCTGCCAGTGGTGGTGGTTGATCTCGGTGTCGATGTAACCCGGGCAGATGGCGTTGACGTTGATGCCGAAGCGGCCCCATTCGAGCGCCATCGAACGTGTCATGTGGATCACGGCCGCCTTGCTCATGCAGTACACGCCGATCTGGCCCAGCACCTTGAGCCCGGCCATCGACGCGATGTTCACGATGCGCCCGCCCGTGAAGGTGCCCGGCGCTGCACCCTTGGCGCGCGCCAGCATGCGCTTGCCCACCTCTTGCGCCACGAAGAACGCGCCTTTTGTGTTGGTGTCGAACATGTAGTCGTAGTCTTCGGGCGTGACGTCGACCAGCTTCTGCGTGGTGCTCACGCCGGAGTTGTTGATCAGGATGTCGATCGTGCCCATCTCGGTTTCGGCATGGGCCACGGCCGACTTGATGCTGTCGTGGTCGGTCACGTCGAGCGTGACGACGTGCGCGTCGCCGCCGTCGGCCTGGATCTCGGCGCGCAGCGCCTTGAGCCGCTCGATCCGGCGGCCGGCAAGCACCACGCCGGCGCCGGCTTTGGCCAGTGTCTTCGCGAACTGCGTGCCCAGGCCGCTCGACGCGCCTGTCACCAGGGCGACCCGGCCCGACAGATCGATGTTGTAGCTCATGTTTTGCTCCGCCAATCCTTCGACTGAATGCGAAGAACGATAGCACGCAGCCCCGCGTGGAGAACTCGCTCCGGAGCGTGCGGTCCAGCCCTGGCCGGTGCTGCCGCGCCCGTAGAATCTTGCGCCAACGACAGCACCGAGGAAGACCATGAACAACGCAGAACTCATCGCCCAGCACGGCCCGCGTGAAGCCATGGAGTACGACGTGGTCGTGGTCGGCGCCGGCCCCGGCGGCCTGGCGACCGCCATTCGCCTGAAGCAGCTTGCGGCCGAACAAGGCAAGGAGGTCAACGTCGTCGTTCTTGAGAAAGGCTCGGAGCCCGGCGCGCACATCCTCAGCGGAGCGATCATGGACCCGCGCGCGCTGACCGAGCTGCTGCCGAACTGGAAGGAACTCGGCGCGCCGCTGAACCAGCCCGTCACCGGCGACCAGATGCTGTTCCTCACGCAAAACGGCGCCATCAACACGCCGCAATTCCTGATCCCGAAATCGCTGCACAACGAAGGCAACTACGTCGTCAGCCTGGGCAACGTGGTGCGCTGGCTCGGGCAGCAGGCCGAAGCGCTGGGCGTCGAGATCTTTCCGGGTTTCGCGGCCGCCGAAGTGGTCTACAACGAAGACGGCTCGGTCAAGGGCGTGGCCACCGGAAACCTCGGCGTCGGCAAAGACGGCCAACCCACGGCCGAATTCCAGCTCGGTATGGAGTTGCACGCGAAGTACACGATCTTCGCCGAGGGTGCACGTGGCAACCTTGGCAAACAGCTGATCGAGAAATTCAAGCTCGACGCCGGCAAAGACCCGCAGACCTACGCGATCGGCATCAAGGAACTGTGGGAAATCGACCCGGCCCAGGCCAGACCCGGCCACGTGATTCACTCGCTGGGCTGGCCGATGGACAGCCAGACTTATGGCGGCGCGTTCCTCTACCACCTGGAAGACAACAAGGTCACGCTCGGCCTGATCACCGGGCTGGAATACAGCAACCCGTGGCTGAGCCCGTTCGAAGAAATGCAGCGCTGGAAAACGCACCCCTCGGTGCGCAAGATTCTCGAAGGCGCGAAGCGCATCGGCTACGGCGCACGTGCCATCACCTGCGGCGGTTTGATGAGCCTGCCCAAGACCGTGTTCCCCGGCGGCGCGCTGGTGGGCTGCGACGCGGGCTTTCTGAACTTCTCGCGCATCAAGGGCAGCCACGCCGCCATCAAGACCGGCATGCTGGCGGCCGATGCTGCTTTTGCCGCGGTGACTGCCGGCCGCCAGCACGACGAACTCTCGGCCTACCCCGAAGCCTTCGCGAAGAGCTGGCTGTTCGAAGAACTCGACGCTTCGCGCAACACCAAGCAGTGGATGAAGAAGGGACTGTACCTTTCTTCGATCATGAACGGCATTGAACTCTGGCTGCTGCCCAAGCTCGGTTTCAGAGCACCACCCTGGACGATCCACAACACCGTGCCCGACCACGCCAAGCTGAAGCCCGCGTCGGAGTGCCCGCAGATCACGTACCCCAAGCCCGACGGCAAACTCACCTTCGATCGCCTCTCGAGCGTGTTCATCAGCAACACCAACCACAACGAGGACCAGCCGGCGCACCTGACACTGAAAGACGCCAGCGTTCCGGTGAACATCAACCTGGCGAAGTACGCCGGCCCTGAGAGCCGCTACTGCCCGGCCGGTGTGTACGAGTTCGTGAAGAACCCTGATGACACAGACCGCCTGCAGATCAACGCGCAGAACTGCGTGCACTGCAAGACCTGCGACATCAAGGACCCGACGCAGAACATCGTCTGGGTCACACCGGAAGGCGGCGGCGGGCCGAACTACAGCGGCATGTGATGCGGTGAGCGCGGCGCTGAAGTACCTGTCGGGCTACGCGCCCGAGCTGCTCGATCGGGTGCATCAACTCATCGCCGAAGGCCGCCTTGCCGAGAGCCTGCGCAAGCGATACGACGAAGTGCACGACGTGCGCACCGACCGCGCGCTGTACGAGTACGTGTCGGCGCTCAAGAGCCAGTACCTTCGCAACGCCGAGCCCCTCTCGAAGGTGGCCTACGACCAGAAGCTGCACATCATCCAGAACGCGCTCGGCACGCACACCAGCATCTCGCGCGTGCAGGGCAACAAGCTCAAGGCCAAGCGCGAGATCCGCGTCGCGAGCCTGTTCAAGGAAGCACCGGCCCCGTTCCTTCGCATGATCGTGGTGCACGAACTCGCACACCTGAAAGAGCGCGCGCACGACAAGCCGTTCTATGCGCTGTGCACGTACATGGAGCCGGCGTATCACCAGCTCGAATTCGACGTGAGGCTTTGGTTGACGTCGCTGGAACTCGACGGGCGCAGCGTTCGGTGACGCGCGCGGTGCGGCCCGTCAGCCCGGCTTGCGGTAGTCGGCTTCGATCCAGGCCGTCGCGCTGCCCACATTCAGCTTGAAGCCCGCGCCGACACGCACCTGCGCGAGCGTTTCGCCAAACACGTCGCTCGCGCTCAGCAGCGCGTGCGGGTCGTCTTCATCGGCGACGATGTCGAGTGCCACCGTGATGCGCTGGCCGTTCACCGTCACGGCCACGTTCCGGTGCAGCGTGGCGTGCAACTGTTGTTCGTGGCGCCGGATCACCTCGGCCGCAGTTTTCACGAGCGTGTTGAAGGCCGACACATCAAGCGGTTTCGGGTTCTTCTTGTCGCGCCCCATGGTCCACGGGCCGATGAGTGCCGGCTCGGCTTCGCCATCCTTGACCATCTCGACCGCCCAGCCCTCGTCGTCTTCGTTCTTGATGACACGCGCGGTCCAACCGTTGTCGCGCCACAGGCGGTCTTCATGCACTGACGCGTCGGCGTCGTCTGCGGTTACGTTCATGTGACGGCACTCACCACTGCGGAGGGCGCTTGTCGATGAAGGCCTGCACCCCTTCGAGTGCCGTCTCTTCCATCATGTTGCAAGCCATTGTGTTGCCGGCGTCTTCGTAGGCCTGTTCGATGCCGGTTTCGAGCTGGCGGTAGAACAGCGCCTTGCCCATCGCCACCGCCACGCGCGGCTTGGCGACGATGCTGGCGACGAGTGTTTCGACCGCGGCGCCCAGTTCTTCAGGCGCCGCCACCCGATTGACCAGCCCCTTCTCGAGCGCCTGCGCCGCGCTGATGAACTCGCCGGTCACGAGCATCTCGAACGCCGCCTTGCGCCCGAGATTGCGGCTCAGCGCCACACTGGGCGTGGAGCAGAACAGGCCGAGGTTCACGCCACTGACGGCGAACTTTGCCGTGTTCGCCGCCACTGCCAGGTCGCACATCGCCACCAGCTGGCAGCCTGCGGCGGTGGCAATGCCCTGCACCTGCGCGAGCACCGGCACCGGCAGGCGCTGAATGCTCAGCATCATCTGCGCGCATTGCTCGAACAGTGCCTGGTAGTAGGCGAGTGACGGCTCGGCGCGCATCTCTTTCAGGTCGTGGCCGGCGCAAAACGCTTTGCCTGCCGCCGCAAGCACGACGACGCGCACCTCCGCATCGTGCTTAAGCCGGTCGAGTTCGGCCTGCAAGGCAGCGAGCAAACCCTGCGACAGCGAGTTGAAGGCCTGCGGCCGGTTCAGCGTGAGCGTGACCACGCCGCGCGCGTCGCGCGAGCTCAAGACCAGTGCTTCGGTGGTTTCTGACATGGAGCTTCCTGTGGATTACTTCGATGCAACGGCGGCACGCGCGCGCTCGCGCAATGTGAACTTCTGGATCTTGCCTGTGGAGGTTTTCGGAATCTCCTCAAAACGCACTTCACGCGGCACCTTGTAGCCGGCGAGCAGGCTCTTGCAGTGCGCCACGAGCTCGGCCGCCGTCACGCTGGCGTCGGCGCGCAGCTCGACGAAAGCGACCGGCGTCTCGCCCCACTTGTCGTCGGGCCGCGCCACCACGGCGCAGGCCAATACGGCGGGGTGCCGGTAGAGCGCGTCTTCGACTTCGAGCGAAGAGATGTTCTCGCCGCCGGAGATGATGATGTCTTTGCTGCGGTCCTTGATCTTCACGTAGCGGTCGGCCTCCATCACGGCCAGGTCGCCGGTGTGGAACCAGCCGCCTTCGAAAGCCTGCGCGGTTGCTGCCGGGTTCTTCAGGTAGCCCTTCATCACGATGTTGCCGCGGAACATGATTTCGCCCATGGTCTCGCCATCTGCCGGGGTCTCGGTCATGTCGGCAGCTCCCATCACCGTCATGCCTTCCTGCAGCGCATAGCGCACGCCCTGGCGGCCGTTCAGGCGGGTCTGCTCCGACAAGGTCTCGTGGGCCCAGCTGCCCCTCTTCACAGCCACGGCGGCCGGGCCGTAGACCTCGGTCAGGCCGTAGACGTGCGTGATGTCGAAACCGAGCTTGGCCATGCCCTCGATCATCGAAGCCGGTGGCGCCGCGCCAGCCACCATGCCGCGCACCTTCTGCGTGATGCCGGCGCGCATCTCGGCGGGCGCCGCGATCAGCAGGTTGTGCACGATCGGCGCGGCGCAGTAGTGGTCGACAGCGTGCTCGCGCATCGCCGCCAGGATGTTCGCTGCGTCAACACGCCGCAGGCACACGTGCGTGCCGCCGAGCATCGCCACCGTCCACGGGAAGCACCAGCCGTTGCAATGGAACATTGGCAAGGTCCACAGGTACTTCGGGAAGTGCGGCATGGTCCAGGTGGCGGCGTTGCTCACGGCGTTCAGGTAAGCGCCGCGGTGGTGCGTGACCACACCTTTCGGGTCACCGGTCGTGCCCGAGGTGTACGACACCGCGATCGCGTCCCACTCGTCGCGCGCGCCTTCCAGCCGGGCCAGCGGCGCGTGCGTGGCGAGCAGCGCTTCGTATTCGAACCTGCCGAGGCTTTCGCCGACGCCGCCGTATTCGCTGTCGTTCACGTCAATGACCGTGATGCTTCGACCATGCTCGTCCTTCAGCAATCGCAACGCAGCAGCCATGGTCGGCGCGAACTCGCGGTCAGTGATCAGCAGCTTCGCTTCGCAATGGTTCATCTGCCACGCCAGCAGTGAAGCGTCGAGGCGGGTGTTGAGCGTGTTCAGCACCGCGTTCAGCGCCGGCACCGCGTAGTGCGCCTCCACCATCTCGGGCGTGTTCGGCAGCATCACGCTGACCGTGTCGCCCCGGCCGATGCCCAATGCACGCAACGCGGCGGCGAGCCGCGCTGAGCGCTCGCGCAACTGCGCCCAGTTGTAGCGGCGTGCGCCGTGCACCACCGCCGGCAAGTCGCCGAAGACCTCGGCGCTGCGCTCGACAAAACTCACCGGCGACAGCGCCACGAAGTTCGCGGTGTTCTTGTCGAGATCTTGCTCGTAGATGCTGTCCATTCTTGTCTCCTGCGGCAACGGCCCGGTGCCGCACCGCGACAGCATAGGCCCTAGTGTAGTGTTGCACTCTTGTGGGAACGTTTATGAGTCCTGCCGCACCAATG
>JBDTTU010000054.1:0-29725 GCA_039930465.1 Burkholderiales bacterium | reverse complement strand
ACGACAAGCTGATGACGATCAACGCCACGCTGCAGATCGACCTGCTGGGCCAGTGTGGATCTGAGAGCCTGGGCTACGCGCCTTACTCCGGCACCGGCGGGCAGACCGATTTCGTGCGCGCCGCGAACCGGTCGCGTGGCGGCAAGTCTTTCATCGTTCTGCCTTCCACCGCCAAAAATGGCGAGTTGTCGCGCATCGTTTCGAGCTTGAGCCCCGGCACCCATGTCAGCACCAGCAAGAACGACGTCGACTGTGTCGTCACCGAATACGGCGTTGCGCAGCTGCGCGGAAAGTCGGCAAAGCGGCGCGCCCAGGAGTTGATTGCGATCGCGCACCCTGACTTTCGCGCCGAGTTGACAGCGCAGGCCAGGCTCGGCAGGCAACTCTGAAGCGGCGGGTCGCCCACCGGCTTCCTCACTCCCCTCGGGGCGTCACCGGCGCGCAACTGGCGAGGGCCGGCAGCACGCATGCTCTCGCCACCGCACGGCGCGTCGTCGGTGCGCACGGCCCGCGGCCATGAGCGCGGTGGGCCGCCACGAGTGCGAATTCCGTAGTGCGCAGCGCGAAGCTGCCCCAGTGAGTGCGATTCGGTGAAAAGCGTGTCATGCCTTCCTGTCAGCCGACCGCGATGAACCGGTCCGTGCGAGCCGCCTGCAGCACGTCGGCCAGGTCGGTCGCCAGCAGGTCGACCGGGATTCTGAAGTTCAGGAGCGAGTTGGGTCTGGCGAACCAGGTGGCGCAGGACCAGCCGTCGAACCCGGAGCCCAACTCTGCCAGCACGTGATGCGTGGCCGGCTTCACCGAGAGGTCGCGAAGCTCGAACTGGAACATCGGAATCCAAAGCACACCGCGCCAGTCGAAGCCGAACACGTCGCCGTTCGCGATGAGTCTGGCCAGGCCGATGAAGTTGCCCAGGCCGTGGTCTTCCAGCAGACGCGCCACGTCGTCGCCGCGCGCCGTGCCGCCGGTCGCCCGAAAAGCCGCGAGCAACGCAGTGAAGCCGCGGCCCGTAGGAAGTTCGTCGAGCAGGTCGTCGCGAACCGGAGGCGGTTGAAGAGACGATGCGGTGTGCGCCAGTTGCATGTTCGTTCCTTGATGAACTGTGGAGGCAGGTCTCGGCGCCCGATGCCGTGACCCTGGATCGCAGCGTGCGGCACAGCGGCTGGCGTGTCTGTGCGCAGTCGCACGTTCGACGCTGTCGATCGATGGGTGCAGGCTTCCGAACCAATGTGCTGCAACGAACAAACCTCTTCGGGTTCCTGGTGCAGGCTGGCGCTCACGCCAAGCAGGAGAACCCGGACCATGAAGACCGACACCGAACTTCAACAAGACGTGCCAGCCGAGCTCGGGTGGCAAGTTTCGGTGCACGCTGCCGGCATCGGCGTCGAGGTCAAGGACGGCGCCGTCCTGGCCAGTTCGCGGCCGAAGCCGGTCGAACGGCCGGTGCTGAACCACACCCGTGGTTCCGTGACGAGAAGTCTGCTGGGCGTGGTGCTCATGGTGTGCCTTGTTGCTCAGGCCGGCGCATCGAGGTGATGGATGCGAACCAGCTTCTTGTTGACGAACTCCTGGATGCCCATGTTGCCCAGCTCGCGCCCGTAGCCCGAGTCCTTGATGCCGCCGAAGGGCAATTCGGCGTCCAGCCAGTCGATGTTGTTGATGAACATCATGCCGGTGTCGACACGGCTGGCCACCCGCTTGCCGCGGGCTTCGTCTTTTGTCCACACCGAACCGCCGAGCCCGAAGTCGGAGTCGTTGGCCAGCGCGATCGCTTCGTCTTCGGTCTTGACGCGGAAGAATGACACCACCGGGCCGAAGAACTCGTCGCGGAACGCCGGGTTGTCTTTCGCGATGTCGGTCAGGATCGTCGTCTGCATGAACGAGCCGGGGCGGTCGATGCGTTTGCCACCCATGAGGAGTTTGGCGCCGCCCTTCACGGCCGCATCGACCTGTGCCAGCAGTTGCACCAGCGCCGCTTCGGTGGACAGCGGGCCATGCGTGGTCGCTTCAAGCATCGGGTCGCCGGGCTTCAAGGCCTCCAATGCCGCCTTGAACTTCGCCAGGAATTTGTCGGCGATCGAATCGAGCACGATGAAACGCTTGGCCGCGCAGCAGGTCTGGCCGCCGTTGTACATGCGGCCCCACACGGCCCAGGGAATCGTCTTCTCGAGATCGGCGTCGTCGAGCACGATGAAGGCGTCGCTGCCCCCCAGCTCCATCGACGACTTCTTCAGGTTTTGCCCGGCTCGTGCCGCCACCTTCCGACCCGCTGCCACGCTGCCGGTCAATGCCACGCCCTTGATGCGTGGGTCGTCGATGACACGGTCGCATTGCTCATGCGAGATCAGCAGGTTGGTGTAGGCGCCCACCGGTGCGCCGGCGTCGAGCAACAGCTTCTCGAAGGCGATCGCGCACTGCGGCACACAACCTGCATGCTTGACCACGAGCACGTTGCCGGCCATCAATTGCGGGCCGGCCACGCGGGCCAGCTGGTAGTACGGAAAGTTCCAGGGCTCGACGCAGAACAGCACACCGAACGGGCTGCTTTCCATGTGGGCTTCGCCGGCTTTGGGGTGGAGCTTGGCCGGCGCGAGAAACGCTTCGGCGTGCTTGGCGTAATAGGCCAGGATGTCGCCGCTGAACTTCACTTCGCCCCGCGCTTCGTCGATGCGTTTGCCCATCTCCAGCGTCTCCAGCTTGGCGAAGTCGTCGACGCTGGCGTGCAGCAAGGCGGCGGCCTTGTTCAATATCACTGCGCGCTCTGCGTAGCTGGTCAGCTTCCAGCTCTGGAAGCACGACTGTGCGGCCGCGAGCTTGGTTTCGAGCGCTGCACTGGTGAGGTGTTCGAAGCTCTTCACGAGCTTGCCGGTGTTGGGATCGACGCTCTGGTAGGCCATGGTGAGTCCTTGTTCAGTGGTGCCGTCCAACCCGCGCGGCCCACAGCGGCGCAGAATCGGTTCGGCAAGGGTTCACGATGCACGCGCTGCACCGCGATGTCTGTGCGTTGGCGCACGAGGCGGCGTTTGGAACAGTCGGGGACAGGTCTTCCGGCCCGGGATCGTCCCGCTACGGCACCAGCACGAGTATCCAGTTGACGAGCACCCGCGCCTCGGCTTCGGTGACCTGCTCTGCATTCGGCGGCATCGTGACGGCACCCGCCTTGCCCGCCCAGTGCCGGGCGCGCGGATTCGAGCCGGTCATGACGATGCGGGTGAGCCGCTCCGAAGCGCTCGGGTCGTCCCGGTACTTTACGGCGATGTCGCGCCACGCCGGCGCGATCGGAGGCAGGCCGTCGGCCCGCCTGGGACCGGGCAGGATGCCGTGACAGGCCATGCAGCCGCTGCGGGTCGCCGCGCGCACCATCGCCTCGTCGTTCTCGGCCGGGTTGGCGCGCGCGGCGCTTGCGGCCACCAGCAGTGCGGCCGCGATGCACCAGGGATTGAACATCCTATTTCTCCGCAACAAGCTGCGTCGTGGTCGAGCGTTGCACTGTCTGCTCGAAGTGATAGACGCTGTTGTTCAGGTAGCGCGAGACGGCCGTTACGTCGTCGTCGGTCCATGCGAGAGACACCACGGCCTGCCAGCGCTGCACCTGGGCCTTGAGGCTCGTCCAGTCGGTGGCCGACCTGCCGGCGCGCCAGTGCATTTGCACCGTGTGACAGGCACCGCAGTGCGTCGCGTAGAGCAACTCGCCGCGGTCCTGGGCACTGGCGGCGCTCGAGGCCACCAGGGCGCTGAAGAAGACCGAAACGAACGGGCCCGAAATCAATCGGCGTGCAGTCATGGATTCACTCCTGTCTTGTTCAAGTTTCTGGCGGACTGTAGAGACCAACCGCCTCGAGATCCGTGCGTGATCGAACTCAAGCCGAGCGCCCGCGCGCCGGCAGAATCGCGTCGAGATGGGTACCCTCTCCGGGGCGCGACTGGACGGTCATGCGCCCATCGAGTCGCTCGATCCTGAACCGCATGCCGGCGATGCCGTGGGTCGTCGGCTTGGCCAGTTTCGCGTCGAAGCCGATGCCGTTGTCCACGAGATGGACGCGCACTTGATCGGCCTCGGCCTTGACCGACAGCCGCACCTCCGTCGCGTGGGCGTACTTCGCAACGTTCGTCAGCCCTTCCTGCACCAGGCGGTACAGGGACAACTCCCCTTCGGCGGTCAAGCTCACCTCGTCGAGGTCGGTTTGGATCGCAATCCCGAGGCGCGCGCCCACGTCGGCGCACAGATTCAGCAGGCTGATCGTCAGACCCAGCGTCGACAGGCACGAGGGGCGGAGGTCTTCGACGATGCGGCGCTTGAGTGCAATGCCTTCGTTCAGGCGTTGGTTCACTTGCTCGATGCGTTCCATCATCAACGGGTCGGCCGACGACCGGCCGCGCATGCGGGCGATGTCCAGCTTGGCCGCGGTCAGCACCGCACCCAGTTCATCGTGCAACTCGCGCGCGAGGTGGGCCTTTTCGTCTTCGCGCGCGGTGACCAGGTCGCCGGCGAGCTCGCGCAGGTCGACGGTGCGGTGCCGGACCTGTGCTTCCAGGTCACGCTGGAGCTCGGCGCGCTCGCGGTCGTACAGGCGCACATGCCGGAGCTGAAAGCCCAGGCCCGCCGCACCAAACACCACCAGGATCGCGACGGCGATGCGGTTGATCCACATCGCGTCGTCGATCGATGCCTGCAGAACCTTCTGCCGATCCGATGCGACGACCAGGCCTCTTCGAAGGATGCCGCGCGAGTCTGCCGTTCGATCCTCGATCAATCCGGACTCGGCGATCTGCCGCGCGCTCTGGCGTTCACCGACGCGCTGCAGATCGGCTCTCCCGTTCATGGCGGCGTACGCATCGCGCAAGTCTTGCGTCGCTTGCTGCGCTGCGGCGAGGCGTGCCTCGGTGAAGGCGCCGCCCACACGCAATGCGTCGACCGCGTTGCGGTACGCCAGTTCGTTGACGAGAAGGCACAGCAGCGCCGTGACGATGATCGTGGGCAACGCGAACCGCATCTGCCAGAGCCGATGAATCGGATGCGACTCGGGCGAGGAACGGCGGAGTGGCGGCGCCAGCGCCTTCACAGCCAGCTGAAACTCGTCTTCATGCGAGCAAATCTAGTTCTATCCGCCCGGGCACACCGTACGTTGTCGAACATAGGAAGGTGTAGATCGACTCCGGTTGATCTGCCTCAAACCCGACCTGCGTACCGCGCGGACCCGTCAGAGCCTTGCCCGGTATGCAATGGCATCGCAGGTGCGCGCTTCCAGCCGTGACCGGTTCAGGACCGCAACATGGCCGCGGCGGTAGTCGATCACTCCTTCGCGCTGCAGCTTTTGCGCAGCAGCCGTCACGCCTTCGCGTCGCACGCCCAACAGGCCGGCCGCCAACTCCTGCGTCATCTCCATCCGGTCGCTCGGCAAACGATCCAGCGCCATCACGAGTCGACGACAAAAGAGCTGATCGATCGAGTGGTGGCGGTTGCAGGCCGCGGTCTGGCCGACCTGGGCCATCATCGTGAGCGTGTAGCGCAGCAGCAAGCTCAGAACGGGGCCAGCCGCATCGGTCTCGCTCCTGACCATCTGCGCGCCAAGTCTGTAAGCGTGGCCGGCGGTCTGAACGACGGCCTGGCCCAAGGTCGCGCGGCCGCCCAGAAAAAGCGAGATTCCGACGACGCCCTCGTTGCCCACCACCGTGGTTTCGGTCGACGCACCTGCAGATGTCACGTACATCAGCGACACGACGGCCGTGGTGGGGAAGTAAGCGTGATCCTGGGCGCGGCCCGAGGTGCACAGCAACTGGCCGAAAGGCATCTCGACATGCTCGAGGTGCGGCAGCCAGCGCTCCAGCTGCGGCTCACCCAGTTGAGCCAGCAGCTGATTCTGGCGCGGGTCGGGCAACGGGCAGCTTGCTGCGTTCATGAGAATCTCGATGTGTTGATCAGGTCTCATGTTCGAGCACTTCCCGTTGAACGCTCAGGGGTCACAGCCGCGCAGCGGCGTGGGCTGTGTCCTACACGACGCACCGAGCCGGGAGCGTGCGGTCCGTTCCGGGCCGTTGTGTAGCCCAGCGCACAGACTGACCCGTCCTCGGCTCGTACCTTGCGGCATGAACTCTCAAGTGATCGCGGTTCCGGGCACCCACACATGCTGACGAACGCTGCGGCACCGGGAAACGACATGAGTGCATTGGCATGAGACTCGTCGTCGCCATCGGCGGCAACGCGTTGCTGCGCCGCGGCCAGGCGCTGAGTGCCGCGAATCAGCTCGAGAACATCCGCGTCGCCACCGCGCAGCTGGCGCGTGTGGCGGCGGCCCACGAACTGGTGCTCACGCACGGTAACGGGCCGCAGGTGGGTTTGCTGGCCTTGCAGTCGGCCGCGTACACGGAGGGCGCCTGCGCAGCGCGCAGTCGGCAAGGTCACGCCGCAGGCCCTTGCAAGCCAAACATTTGCCGCCGGGTCGATGGGTCCGAAGGTTGCGGCGGTCTGCGAGTTCGTGCGCGCGACAGGCAAGCGAGCGGTGATCGGCTCGCTCGGCCAGATCGAAGCCATGCTCGCCGGCACGACCGGCACGCAGGTTTGTCGCGATGGTGAGGGCACCCTGTAACTCAAGCCAGCACGGCTTGCACGGGCCGCCGCATCGAGAAGGGCAAAGTCGGCCCGCGGCCGAAGCGCACGACGAGGTCGGGCCGCTGGCTGCCCAGCCCCAGCATCGAGGCGAACTGCGGGCGGATCGAACCGACCTCCACGGGCTGGTTGAGGAATGCGTTGCGCACGCCGAGGGCCGTGGCCTGCAACGCGAACCGCTCGTAGCAGCGGCCGGCTTCCACCCAATGCGCCTTGTCGCTCGCTGCGCAGACGAACACGGCGATCCCGGCCGAGCTGCGGATTTGCGTTGCGTAGCGATCGGCGTCGGCCTTGGGCGTCATGACCCAGCCCATCAAGCGGCTGCCCAGCCAGCGTGGCACCGAAGGGTTGCCGGAGGCGCGCGAATAGAGGCCGTCGCCCGTGCGGATCGCCTCGTCGGTACTGAAACGAACCCACGCCTTGAGTTCGGCGACGAACGCAGGATCGTTCAGCTGGGCGGTGTTGCCGGCCACCACGTACTCCAGCACCTGCTCCATCGCGCGCGGCTCGATCAGCATCATGACCCGAACGCCATCACCGCTGCCGGCCCGTTCGAGCAGGCTCATCTCCTCGGCAGACAGCGAGCTGCCGTCGTAGTCCGCACGCGTGCATTGGCGCACGGGGATGGCCTGGTACAGCAGCGATTGGCGGGCTTGCGTCGACTGCAGGTCCACGACCACGCGGCCTGGGCCTTCCGCGTCGAAGCGGGCGGAGGCCTGCAGGCCGTTGGCGAGCGCCGCGTGGTCCAGGTTCTCCGTGGCGCAGCCCAGCGACACGAACAGATGGTGGTCGTCGGGGTCGACCACCGGGCAGCGCCGCGACAGATCGGGTTCGATCGTGACGGAGCGCTCTTGCATGCGGAACTTCCAGCACTGCGTGTTGTGGCTCGAAGGCGCGAGCGTCGCGTACCGCACCAGCTCGCGCAGCAGGGACGACGGCTTGCCGGCGTCTTCCGCCAACGTGTGGCGCGACTCGCGCGCCGCAACTCTCCCGTCCACACCGGGCGAGCATCCGCTCAACGCAGGCGCGATGGCGCCGAGAAGGAGTTGCCTGCGCATGACCATGGCGATTTCCGTGCTGGTGGAAGAAGCCCAGCGTAGGCGGCATCGACCTGGCCGTCCGTGCGCTGTCGAACGCACGCGCACAATGCTCGCCAGCGCGTAACCCTTCTCAACCACCACAGGAGACGATCATGAACCAGTACCCCATCGCTGTCGTTGTCGGCAGCCTTCGCAAGGCGTCGTTCAACCGCCAGCTCGCCGACGCGATCGTGAAGCTGGCGCCGCCCGAGTTTTCGTTCGAGCAACTTCAGATCGGCGATCTGCCGCTCTACAACCAGGACGACGACGCGAACCAGGCGGAGTCGGTCAAGCGGCTCAAAGCGGGCATTGCCGGGTCGCGCGGCTTGCTGTTCGTCACCGCCGAATACAACCGCTCGATTCCCGGTGTTCTCAAGAATGCGATCGACCATGCCTCGCGCCCTTATGGTCAGAGTGCGTGGGCGGGCAAGCCGGCCGGTGTTCTGGGCGTGTCGGTGGGCGCCATCGGCACGGCATTGGCACAACAGCACCTGCGCAATGTGCTCGCGTATCTCGACGTGCCCACACTGGCCCAGCCCGAAGCCTTCATCCATGCCAAGGAAGGGCTGTTCGACGCGACGGGCAACATCGGCGCGGACAGCAGGAAATTCCTGCAGAACTGGATGGACCACTATGTCGCCTGGGTGAAGAAGCATGCAGGCTGAACGGAAAGGACCAGTGCGATGACAACGCGAACCCTTCCGACGGCCGACGACGGCCGACGACAGAGCCGATGGTGAAGAACAGCAGGCATGCCGTGCCGAACATGACCAGCTGCGCCCTGAAGCCGGCGCTGCGCCCGTCTGCGAGCAACACCCGGAATGCCGAGGTGAACCCGAAAAGCGCCTGGTAGAGCACGATGCCGAGTGCCGTTCCCGTGACGAACCGCAACGCGAGTCTGGTCGACGTGGTTTGCCGCTCGGCTTCGCTGCAGGAAGCGCACTCGTAGTCCCCGTACTCCAGCAAGCGCACTCTGGCGTGTTTGCCACCCGTGGTGTGACCCGAAGCCAGGAGGCTGGCGATCGTGTCCAGTTCGTCGCCGGTCTGAGGCACGGAGGTTCCGATGGCGCTCATCGGCCGAACAGCGCCGCTCCTTGCGGAACCCGCTCGCTGTACTGGCCGGCGCGGTTGCGCAGCGAGTAGACGTGCATCGCCAGCAGTTCTTCCTTGATGAGCGGATCGAACCCCTTGCGGTCGTGGCGAGCGCTGAACTCCTTCTCTTCGAAGTAGTGGTCGAGCGCTGCCGTTTCAGCCCAGAGGCTGCAAAGTTCGTTGACGATGCGCGGAAAAGCCGCCGGCAGGTGCACCGGCCGCACACCTTTGGGCAATGCGTTCAACCAGTTCTGGGTGTGCCCCAGCACGTGGTCGTCTTCCGGTCTTGGAGAGCGCCTTTCCCAGGTGTGCCCGGCGGCTTCGGCTGCGATGAAAGTTTCAATGCTCTCTTGCATGATGGCGCTCGCTTTCAGGCTGCTAGACATGCAGCTTTGGCACAGTCTTTCACCTCGGCCACGGGTCGTCTGGGCGCTGGCGCACATTGGCTGCTACCCGCCTCGGCGCTCGATTTGAAGCCCCGCACCTTGATGCGCTTGCGCAGCAGCATGCCGGTCAGTATGCCGAGACGGCCCGGCCCGGGCGGCGGGTGGTGGCGTTGCAGCCGGCGATCAGCCCGCACAGCGGCTTGCGCATTCAGCAACGGCAGGAACCCGGGCGTATGCCAGAGTCAGTGCGGCAGCGAACAGACATTTGAAGGATGTGCCCGTAGTGTTCGATCCGGGCAGTCGACTTCGGGCTTGCCGTTCCAGGAGCGCCCTTCATGTCCCAACTTGGCCGCCGAGAATTCGAAAGCCTGCCGCCGATGCGCCTCAATAAGGCCGCGTCTCGCAGGCTGCATCGGCCCACCCGATTGCCGACATTCTCGGCGTCGCCAAGCTTCTCAAGTCGCCTTCGAAACTGGCTTTCGTTGATCGTCGGTCGTTGACGCTGCAGACCCAGACGCAAATGGCCCCCCGGCTTGCCTGGCGCCATCGGTTGCTGGCGGTCTCGAAGCCGGCAAACGCACTTTCAACGAACGCAAGTGCGGTTCTGGCGGCTGCTCGCGCCGATCTGAAGCCTGGCGCCACACACGACCTCGGCGCCGCCATGAATGCGGTCCTGGCCGACGTGTTCGCCCTGTACCTGAAGACCAAGAATTTTCACTGGCACATGAGCGGGCCGCACTTTCGCGACTACCACCTGCTGCTCGATGAACAGGCCGAACAACTCTTCGCCATGACCGACCCGATCGCAGAGCGCATCCGCAAGGTCGGCGGACAAACGCCGCATCGATGGCGACAAGCGCAGGGTGCACACCACGCTGACGCGCGACCAGGTCGTGGGCAGCCCTGAATGCCGGCGGGTGCTGCTTGCGGCACACAGCAAGCGGCGATTCGACCCGCGCGGATGAAGAGTCAGGCCGCGATCGGGGAGTAGCCAGCGAATTTGATGGCATCGCTCAATTCGCGCGCATTGGCACTGCTTTCCTCGATTTCAACCGTGAACGTGGCCATGTCCACCCGAACTCGAGCGCGGTGGTCTGCGGCCTTCAATGCTTTGACGACCGCACCTGCGCAACGGGCGCTGGTCATGTCACTCACTTGAAACGCGATCATGCGAATCTCCGTTGAACTGCGGCAGTCACCGGTGCAAATCGATTCTTCCCATGTCGTGAATTCGCGGCGCAGGGCCGGAAACTTCGTCCAGCTCAATGGTTTCCATGCCGTCGTCGAACTCGACAACGACGAACTCACGCTCCGCCAATTTGCCCGCAGCCGGCGGAAAGATGGCCAGCACCTGATCCCCGTTTTGAATCGCAGCCACCACGTCGGCGACGGGGGCCAGCTCTTCGTCGCTCACCCAACGATTCGACTTCTTGTCGATCACACCCCAGACGACCTGCGTGACCCGGCCATCGGTGTCGAGGTCGATCCTGGACACGGCGAATGCGCTCATGAAGTCTCTGGCGAGCAGCCGAGCCTTGCCGCCCTGGTAGGTGGTCATCGAAAGCTCCTTTGCGATTTGCGTCAGTGAGGAAACGACGGATTTCAGGTGTTCGACATCGGAGAACCCGGTACGTCTCATGATCGCAAGTCTGGCCGATTCAGCGCCTCGGCTCTGTTCGTTGTGACACACAAGCAGCACGAATTCAGCCTCTGCAATGCGCCACTTTATGGGCGCTAACGAACAGACGATCCAGGGGCTGAGGCGCAGGCTACTGTCACAGGAGCGGATCGTCGCTGTCGGAAAGGCCGGCTCCGGCTGGCCAGGCAAGTGCGGTACCGATTCGAGATGCGGTCGGTTCCGGTCGAAATCCGCCGCCGCGCCATCCGGCTTGTCCAAAGGAGCTTCAATGACAACCAGCAATGCGCCATCGGTTCGGCATTCGATCGGCACACCATAGGCATGCAGTCCAACCTTTGCAGCGGTCGCATCGTGGGGCCTGTTCCGTACGTCCAGGCCGGTGGGAAGCCGGCGAACATTCCGCTCGGTCCGTGTCTGGTCGAGCCGATCGACGACCAGCGCGTCGACGTCATCTGGGGCGCCAGTGGTCAACGCTCTGCTGTGCTGTCCATCCACGACCTGAAGGCTGCAACGTCAAGCGGCCATCTCTTGCTGCTCGGGGCCGTCAAGTGACAGCGCCGGGGTGATCTTCCAACATCTGCTGCACCCGTGAATCAAGTCACTGCAGCGCTTCTGGATCATCGGCCGTTGCGTTTCGCCACTGCCACGCGGTATGCCACCACCGTTCTAGTGGCGCTGTGCTCCAGCTTCTCCATGCGCGGAGTCGTGACACTCACCTGCCAGGTGGTCAGCCCGGACATCGCGCTGCAGTTCGCGCGCGCCTCGAAAAGGCCTGCGGGCGTCAAGCGCGTGGACGCGTCGGGTCTGACTGTCGCGACTCGGTAGCTTGCGCTGCGCGAACGCCGTGAAAAATTCCGAGGACGTCGTTGCGATGATCGATCCGGTGATCGAATCGGTTGCGCACATGGAGACCGAACTCAAGTTCATGGTCCCGCCCAGCCGGCTCGATGCGATCGCTGCCGACATGCGACAAGGCGAGGTGCGAATTCGCCGGCTGCTGGCGATCTACTTCGACACCGTCGACGGCTTGCTCGACGCCGGCAAGGTGTCGGTCCGTCTGCGCAGGGAAGGGCGCCGCTGGGTTCAAACGGCCAAGGCGCAGACACCCGACTCGCTTCGACGCATGGAACACAACGTCGTGCTGCCCTTGTCCCGCGGACTCGAAGTGCCTGCGCTGGACCTCGGCCTGCACGACGGAACTCCCGCAGGCCTTGCGGTTCGCGATGCGCTCCGCACGCGTGGCCACGGTGGTGCACAGGTGTCGCTGGTCGAACGCTTCCGCACCGACGTGTCGCGGCTGACGCGCATCGAACGGTTCGAAGGTGCATGCCTGGAACTCGCGCTCGACTCGGGAGAGATCGTCGCCGGCAGCCTTTCGACTCCGGTCTGCGAGTTCGAGATGGAGTTGAAGTCCGGGCCGGTGTCGGGCCTGTTCCACTTGGCTGCCGACTGGGCAGGCCGCCACGTTCTGTGGCTCAGTTCGGCCTCGAAGGCCCGGCGTGGCATGCGACTCGCCTCCGGCGACAAGGTGGATGCGGTGAGCGCCGAGGCGCCGAAGGTCGATGCCGGCGCGGGGCCGGAGCAATTCCTCGTCGCGGTGATCGAGAGTTGTCTGCTGCAGATTCTCGGCAATGCCAGCGAGATCGGTGCTGGCGGGGCCGACGAGGAGCTCGTGCACCAGCTGCGTGTGGGGCTGCGCCGACTACGCACCGCACTGCGTGAACTGGCAGGCTTCGCCGATGGCCTCGATCCGTCCTGGGAGGTGGCCTTCGCAAGCGCCTTCCAGGCGCTCGGCGCTCACCGTGACGAGGTGACCGTGCTGCCCGCGTTGCGCAAGGAGATGACAGCGGCGGGTGTCGAAGCTGCTGAGGGCTCTCGTGCGTTGCCTGCGGCACCTGACCCCGCAGCCGTTGTGCAGCACCCCGCGTTCCAGCGGGCCTTGCTCGGTGTCATGGCGTTCTGCCACGCGACGCCGAGCACGCCACGCGTCAAGGGCGCACGCCGGCGTTTGAAAAAACGTTTCGGTGCGCGACTCGCCCGTTTGCACGCAGAGGTGAAACGTGACGCAAAGCGCTTCGGCAGGCTCTCGCCGGCGCGCCAGCACCGGGTGAGAAAACGCCTGAAGCGATTGCGTTACCTGGCCGAATTTGCCGCGCCGCTGTACGGCGCCAAACGCGTGGGTCGGTATTTGAATTGCTGGCGCGAAGCCCAGGACGCGCTCGGCGACAACAACGACCACCGGATCGGGCTCGAATCGCTTCGCGGTGGTTTGTCAGGCCTTGCGGCCAAACGCGCCAGACGCTGGTTCTCGGCTCGCCTGCGCGGCTGCGTCGAGCGTTGCGAACGCGCTCTGCAAAAGGCGGTGAACGGCCCGGTCTTCTGGAAGGGCTGAACCGGCAGCGCGGCCGACGGTGCGGTCGATTCAAGTCATCCGGGGTGTGGCCACCAGTTCACCGCGCCTGACGAAGAACTCGCGGGCCATCTTCACGATCTCGCCCTCGCTCGGATGGTCGACTGTTTCCCACCCCACGATCTGCGCCGCCACCGCCGGGCGATGTTTGTCGACATAGTGGCGAAAGTCAGCCTGAGCCGTGTGCGAGCCCGCCACCAGAACCGACTCGATGCCCGCCAGCGCATCGCAGACCTCGGCGAAGAATTCGTGTTCGCTGCGCACCTTGCTGCCGTGCTGGCGTGTGTAGTGAACATGCTCCTTGAGTTTCTGGTCGACGACTTGCTCGGCGTCGATTTGCAGCACCTGGGCGCTGTGGTGGTCGATCCAGGCGACGGCGTGGCTGAGTGGCATTGAATTCTCCTTGTGGCGGCGCATTCACGCGCCGCAGATGTGATTGAAACTTGGATCGAGCAGCCTCAGGCGACCGCGCCGAACAAGGCGCCCACTGCGGCGGTGATCGCCATCGCGATTGCCCCCCAGAAGGTGACCCGCCAGGCACCGATCCAGACACCGGCACCGCCGACTTGCGCGGCGATGGCGCCCAGCAAGGCCAGGAAAGCGAGCGAGGTCACTGCGATCCACGGCATCAGGTACTTCCCGCTCGCCATCGTGGCGACGAACAAGGGCAGCGCGGCGCCCACTGCGAAGCTGGCCGCCGAGGCCAGAGCGGCCTGAATCGGCCGGGCGCTCAGGTCTTTGGAGAAGCCGAGTTCGTCGCGCGAGTGCGCGCCCAGCGCATCGCGCGCCATCAGTTGATCGGCCACCTGCTTCGCCAGTTCGGGATCGAGCCCCCGGCCGACATAGATCGCTGCGAGTTCACGGTGTTCACCCGCGGGGTCGCTCTTCAGTTCGCCGCTTTCGCGGGCGAGGTCAGCCGCTTCTGTATCCGCCTGCGAATGCACCGACACGTACTCGCCCGCAGCCATCGACATGGCCCCGGCCACCAGCCCGGCAACCCCCGTCACCAGGATGTTGCTGTGGCTGGCGCTGGCCGCGGCCACGCCGAGCATCAGGCTGCCGGTCGAGACGATGCCGTCATTCGCGCCCAGCACGGCCGCGCGCAACCATCCGATGCGCGATGTGCGGTGGAATTCGCCGTGCCGCCTCATGTTGCGCGTGGTGCTGCGTCTGTCACGGCTGGAAGCGCTCTGCATCGAATCGACCCTGGCTCCACGCTGTGTCAGGGCGTGATCGTGATGTCGTTCTTGACCATGGTCACGCCAGGTGCGGCCCAGGCTGCCCACACCGCCTGATCGCGCTCGGCCCAGGAGGCCACGCTGCCGGCGAGCGTCACGGTCCCGTTGTCGGTGCTGACGCTGATGCGGCGGGCCTCCAGATCGGCATGGCGGCGGAACGACTCTTCGATCTTGCTCTTGACGTCTATCCACTTCGCCTCGGGCTTGATCGTGATGTCGTTGGACACCGCGATGACGCCCATCAGGTTGCGCACGCTGCGCGCGGCCGCATCTTTCTGGTACTGCCAGTCGAGCGTGCCGGTCAGCGTGAGCCAACCGTTCTTCACCACGACCTTGACCTTGTCGTTGGGCACTTCGTAGTCCCACTTCAGCGCGTTCAGTGCCGCCTCGGCCAGGTCCTGGTCGGTGCGCTTGAGCGAGCCGATCATTTCGACGGCGATGTCGTTGGCCAGGCCCTTGACGCCATAGACGCCCTTGGCAGCCTCTTCGGCAGCCGACTTCTCTGCGTAGTGCGCCACCTGGCCGGTCAGCGTGACGACGCCGTTCTTGGCGGTGACGCCGATGTGCGCCGCATTGACGCTCGGGCGCCACTTGAGTTCATCGAGAACGTTGGTTTGCAGTTGTGCATCGGTGGTCATGGTGTTGCTCCTTCATCGAGGTCGGGCGGTTCGGATACGCAGACTGAGCGCATTGCGTGCGGCAGTCTGTTCGGCAACGCACCCCCGCCGAACTGCGACGAAGCCTGCGATGTGAACGCCGCATCGATCGCGGCGTGGAAGAGCGCCACGACGAGGATGCTGCCGAGACTTTGGTTGTGGAGCCAGGTGAGCAGCACTGCGCCGGTCAGCAAGCTCAATTGGTGAAGAGTGCGCCGGGAAGATGCTCTTGCTCGCCAGGTCTCTGGTCGATCGCCTTTTCCGCATGTCCACCGAATTCGCTTCGCATCGCGGACAACACCTGATTGGCGAACTGCGCCTCACCGCGCGAGGTGAAGCGCGCGTGCAGCGCCGCGCTGAGCACCGGTGTCGGCACGGCCTCGTCGATGGCCGCCAGAAGAGTCCAGCGGCCTTCGCCCGAATCGGACACGCGCCCTACGAATCCCGTGAGTTGTGCATCCTTCAGCAACGCGGTGGCGGTCAGGTCGAGCAGCCAGGAACTGATGACGCTGCCGCGTCGCCAGACTTCGGAAATCTCGGCCAGGTTCATGTCGTAACGGTAGAACTCCGGGTTGCGCAAGGGCGTGGTCTCGGCATCACCGGCATGCGCCGCTGCGCCGCTGCGCCGTTGTTCTGGCCGATATTGGCGTGCCGCAGGATGTTGAGCCCTTCGGCGTAGGCCGCCATCACGCCGTACTCGATGCCGTTGTGAACCATCTTCACGAAGTGGCCTGCGCCATGGCCGCCGCAGTGCAGTAAGCCTTGTTCGGCGGTGCCGACCGCGTCACCGAACTTCTCGCTTCGGCCGGGTGTGCGCTGCGCCGCAGCGATACCCGGCGCCAGTGCTTCGAACAGCGGTCGCAGATGCGCGACCACCTCACTCGCTCAGCACCTGATCAACGGCAGCGGCCGGCACCATCAGCCAGATCGAGCGCGGCCGTGTCATCTTCGACACCAGTTCCGCGATCGACGCAGCACCCGTGGCGCCGATGGCCACGAGCTCGGCCACCACCGACGCCTGCCGTGCATGGGCAAAGCATGTGTGCCCCTGCGCGTGCAGGCGGCGAACCATGCTCGAGCCCATTCGCCCCAGACCGATCATTCCAATCTGCATCTTGTTTCCAGCTCCCGAATTCAACCTGTCCCGGGTAATGCCGAGGCGATGGCACCCAAGGTAGGCGCCGCATCCGGCGCTGTCGGTGCGGTAGGTCACATACGGTCCATGACTCGGGGACAGTGGCAGATGACCGAAATTCGGATCGGGTGGGTGCTGTAGCGCACAGACCTCTCGTGCTGCGGGGCGCATGGTCTGCGTTCAACAAGGAGATCATTCGATGCGCAAGATGCAAGCTGCCCGGGTCGAACAATTCGGCCAACCTCTGGTCATCAGGGAGCTCGACGTGCCCACGCCCGGCCCCGGCCAGATCCTCGTCAAGACCGAGGCCTGCGGTGTCTGCCACACCGACCTGCACGCCGCCAACGGCGACTGGCCCGCCAAGCCCACACTGCCGTTCACGCCGGGCCACGAGGGCATCGGCCGCGTCGTGGCGCTCGGCGCTGGCGTGACGGCCGTCAAGGAAGGCGATCGTGTCGGCGTGCCCTGGCTCTACTCGGCCTGCGGCCATTGTGAGTACTGCCTGCAAGCCTGGGAAACGGTGTGCGCCTCGGCGCAGTACGGTGGCTACACCCGTGACGGCGGCTTTGCCACGTACATCGTGGCCGACCCGAACTACGTGGCCCACATCCCCGCGGGCCTGGCGCCGGCAGCGGCGGCACCGCTCATCTGCGCCGGCATCACCAGCTACAAGGGCATCAAGGAAACGCGGGCACGGCCAGGGCAATGGGTCGTCGTCTCGGGCATTGGGGGCCTGGGTCACCTGGCCGTGCAGTACGCGAAGGCGATGGGGTTGCACGTGTGCGCGGTCGACATCGACGACGGCAAGCTCGCCCATGCAACAAAGCTCGGCGCCGACGCGGTGGTTAACGCCAGGCATGCCGATGCGGTGGCCGCGGTCGTCAAGGCGACCGATGGCGGCGCGCACGGTGTGTTGATCACGGCGCCTTCGCTGCCGGCCTTCAAACAGGGCATCGCGATGACCCGCAAGATCGGCACCTGTGTGCTCGTGGGCATCCCGCCCGGCGAGTTCCCGACCCCACTGTTCGATGTGGTGGCGAATTGCATCACCATCCGCGGCTCGTTCGTGGGCACGCGCGCAGACATGGCGGAAGCGCTCGCCTTCGCGGCCGACGGCAAGGTCAAGGCCGACATCGAATTGCAGCCGCTTTCGGAGATCAACAGAGTGTTCGAGCGGCTCGCGCATGGCGAAGTGCCTTCGCGTGTGGTGCTCGACTTTGCGGGCTGATTCCAGCGAACGAGACGCAAGACTTCGCGCGCAGTCTGGGTGCGACATGGGCTGGCGGCTCCGACGAGATGCCACCGCAGACGCTCCATGCGGCCATCATTTTCGCAACCGTCGGCGGCCTGGTGCCGCTGGTACTGAAGGCCGTGCGAAAGGGCAGCAGGGTGGTTTGCGCCGGCATCCACATGAGCGACATCCCGAGCTTCTCCTTCAGCCTGCTGTGGGGAGAACGCCAGCTGCTGTCGGTGGCCAACCTCACGCGGCAGGACGGGCTCGACTTCCTGAGCGCGGTGCCACGCATGGGCATCGTCACGAAGACCACGCGCTACCCGCTGGCCCAGGCGAACGAGGCCCTGGCTGATCTGCGTGCCGGCCGCTTCGACGGTGCTGCCGTGCTGGTGCCGTGATGATCGGCCACCTCGGAGCCGAACTGCGGCACCGCTGTCTTCGCCGCAGCGCAACGCCATGCCGGCAAGTTCCCGGGCCATGTCGCGCCTATCATCGGCGCCGGCACGTTGCGAAAGGGCTTGGCAGCTCTGCACTGACGCGCGAGGTAGGCAAGTTCAACGACGCCGGGGGCAAGGCATGAGTATCCGAACGCGGTTGATGCTGTTGGCACTGTTGCTGACGGCGTTGCCCGCGCTGTGGCAGGTGGGCCGCTTCCTGCAGGAACGCGAGCGCAACATCGAGGTCGACTCGGCGCGCCTGCTGCTCATTGCGCAGCGCAGTGCGGAAACCATTGTCGATCGGGTGAATGGCACCACGCAGCTCCTGTACGGCCTGGCACGCGCTCGCGATCTGGCCACCGACGACCGCGCCGCCTGCTCGGCCTTCCTTTCGAAGGTTCGCGAGGCCTACCCGCAATACACCGGCATCCTGACCGTCAAGCCCGATGGCCGGATGTTCTGCGATTCGCTGAACAGCGGTCGCGAACTCGACCTGCGCGACCGTGCCTACTTCAAGACCGCGCAGTTGCAGAACGACGGCGTGGTGCTCGAACCGGCCTTCGGACGCCTCACCGGTGTGGCGGTGCTGCAGATCGCGTATCCGGTGCGTTCGGCACAGGGTGAGTTGCAGTTCGTCCTGCTGGCTTCACTGAACCTGCAGAAACTGGCCGAGACGGCCGCTTTCTCGGTGCCCGGCGCGGGCCTGCTGTTTCTCGATGACCGCGGTATCGTGCTGGCCACCTCGCGCACCGATCCCGAGCGCGAAACCTCGGGCGCCGCGGTGCCGAGTGCCGAACTGCTGGAGCTGGCGGCGCAGGGCCGGGGCCAGGCCCGCGAGATCGTCCGGCCCGACGGCAGCGCCGCCGTATGGGCCAGCGCAGATCTGCCGGTGCTGGACCCGACGCGGCTGCACGTGCTGGCCGGGGTGTCCAAGCGCATGCTGGTGGCCGCGGCCGACCGGCGCCTGGCGCAGGACATGGCCTTGCTTGCGCTTCTGGCGGTCGGGCTGTTCTTCGGCATCTGGGTGCTCACGGAAACCTCGATCCGCCGGCCGGTGGCGCGACTGACGCGCATGGCCGGCGAGCTGGCCGCGGGCGACCTGTCGGCGCGCATCGAGTCGCCGCTGCCGGGCGGTGAACTCGGCGCGCTGATGTCCGGGATGAACCAGACCGCGCAGTCGTTGCAGCAGCAGCGGCGCGACATCGACGAGCTCGACGAGCGCCTGCGCCGCTCGCAGCGCCTGGAAGCAGTGGGCCAGCTCACCGGTGGCGTGGCGCACGATTTCAACAACCTGCTGACCGTCGTGATCGGCAATGCCGAACTGCTGGTGGAACTCAGCGCCGGCGATCCGCAACAGCGTGCGCTGGCAGAGATGATCTTGAGTGCGGGACAGCGTGGTGCCGCGCTGACGCAGCGGCTGCTGGCCTTCGCCCGCAAGCAGGCGCTGTCGCCGCGCGCGGTCGACACGAACCAGCTCGTCGCCGGCATGGACCCGATGCTGCGCCGCACGCTGGGCGAGCACATCGAGATCGAGATGATCCGCGCCGCCGGCCTGTGGCCGGCACTGGTCGATCCCGGCCAACTGGAGAACGGCCTGCTCAACCTGTGCCTGAACGCCCGCGATGCCATGCCCGGCGGCGGGCGACTCACCCTGGAGACCGCCAATGCGCGCCTGGACGCCGACTACGCCGCGCGCAACGGCGACGTGCAGCCCGGCGCCTACGTGATGCTGGCCGTGTCCGACACCGGCAGCGGCATTTCGGCCGAGCATCTGAAGCGTGTCTTCGAACCCTTCTTCACCACCAAGGAAGTCGGCAAGGGAACCGGACTCGGCCTGTCGATGGTGTATGGCTTCGTCAAGCAGTCGGGTGGACACATCAGCATCTACTCCGAACCCGGGCACGGCAGCACGGTCAAGCTCTACCTGCCGCGTGCCCCGGCCAGCGAGAGCGCCGTCTTCGCCGAAGCCGGGCAGGGATCAGCGATGCCGCTGGGCGGCACAGGCACCATTCTGCTGGTCGAAGACGACGAGGCGGTGCGCCAGTACGCGCTGGTGCAGCTCAGGGCATTCGGCTACACCGTGGTCGAGGCGGCCAACGGCCCCTCGGCGATGGCCATCCTGCAGCAGCGTGTTGACGTCGATCTGCTGTTCACCGATGTCGTCATGCCCGGCGGCATGAACGGCCGTGCGCTGGCCGACGCCGCGCGTGCCCTGCGTCCGGGGCTGCGCGTGCTCTACACCTCGGGCTACACCGAAAACGCCATCGTCCACCACGGCCGCCTCGACGAAGGGGCGCGGCTGCTGAGCAAGCCGTACCGTCGTGACGAACTCGATCGCGCCGTGCGCGAGGCGTTGGCCGAGCTACCGAGCCCCGCCGCGCGCGCATGAACGTCGAGCCCGATCGCCCCATGGAAACCCAGGCCCGCTTGCTGATCCTCGACGACGATGAGACCGTGGGCGTGCTGATCGAAACCATCGGCCGCCTGGCAGGGCTGGCCACGCGCCGCACCACGCACCACGAAGCCTTCTACGCGGTGCTGGACGAATGGGCGCCGAGCCACATCGTCATCGACCTGACGATGCCCGGCATGTCGGGCGAAGAGGTGCTGCGCGGCCTGGCGGCGCGGCGCTGCACGCATCGTCGTCAGCAGCGGCGCCGAGCCCGAACGCCTGGCGGATGCGGCGGCGATGGCGCGTGCCGGCGGGCTGGAGCGGGTCGATACGCTGCCGAAGCCGTTTTCGCTGACGATGTTGCGCGCTTTGCTGACCCGCGCCTGACCGGGCCGCAGGCCCGCTCAAACCCTTCAATCGGAGACGTGATCACGTTTCTCACGCCCCGCTCGCGCCGCACGGCTGGTTGATCGTTCTTTCGGGTTGGCATGCAGCAGCAGTTCAGGCGGGGTCGCGAACACCACCTTGATGACCTGGTTGCGCGCCAGGTGCAGTGCCGACCAGAACAGGAAGTCCGACGAGATGAGCCGCATCATCGTGTTCTCGATCCAGGGTGGCAGCGGCGGTGCGAAGTCTGCTTGCGTCGGTGGCTTGTAGGTCAGCCTGCATGTCGCTGTCGAACCGCAACTTCACGAGCAGCGCCGCGCCCAACAACGCCAGCGCTACCGCGGCCAGCGCGGCCTGCCGCGTCAGCCCCTTCATCCCGGATTCACGGTGAGAACTCGTAGACCAGCGAGGTCAGATCGCCAACGAAGTACGGCTTGCGTCCTTCCGGCCGCAGCCACGTGGCCTCGCCGCGGGTCGGCACCATCATCCCGTCGCGTCGCTGGTAGTTCGAGACGCTGCAGTCCCAAGGCAGCATGACCATGTCCTTGCCCACGCCGGCGCCGCGCGCGTCGGCGTGCACCGTGGTGATCAGGCCCGCCTCGTCGAAGCTGAACAACAAGGTCAGGCTGATCGGGCCGTCCACCAGGGTGCCCTTGGCCGAACGGTCGTCCACCGCTTCCCAGTGCACGCCCTGGCTCGGCAGCAGCGCGGTCGGGTACCACGCCATCTCGGCGAAGTAGCGCATCAGTTCACCGCGGGCGATCTCGCCGCCGCCTTGCACCTCGGCCACCGTGAAGAGGCCCAACATCGCCGCGTGCAGCGTGCCCGTGCCTGCGATGTAGCTGTCGTGCACATGCGCAGCAAGGCCCGGCAGCATGGCCACGCTGCCGTCCCACAGGAAGCCCGGGCGGTGGGTGACGGCGCGCTGCGACGAGGTGAAGGGTTTCCAACTCTCGCCAGTGGCCGACATGTTGATGTTGCCGGCCAGCTCGAACAATGCGGTTGCGATGAAGGGCTGGCCGTCTGTCAATACCGCGCGGAAGTAGCGTTGAACCGGCGCGGGCAGGCCGTCGATTTCGCGTGCGTCGTAGTGACCCGCAGGCGCCGGCAGTCTGGCCGCTTCGAGCCGCGCCATCTGCGCTTGTGTTGCGGCTCGCCAGTGCGCGCTGCCGAAGGCGATCATGCCTGTACCGGCAGCCACCAGGAGGGCAAGTCCCAAACCCGTCCACGCCCATCCGTTCATGCTGAGATTTCCTCTCGTTCATCCGAGTCGTCGGTCAAACACTTGCTGCACCGTGCGTCGCATCGACAGCAGCACGCCCCGAGCATGGGGCGAGACTGTGAAAAGTCGAAGATAGATTGATCCCTGCCAGCGGTCTGTGCGGTGGAGAACGGTAAGCGGTCAACAGGGTGCGGAAACGAACAGATGCGATCGCGGCTTGCATCGACATTGGCTTTCTGATCCCTCAAAGGACACCCCAAGTTGCGCAACACGAAAGACCTCGAGAACTACGAGCCACCGACAACCCGCTGCATGGCCAGCAGGAAGGCCGCTTCTTCCACGGCTACTACGACAGCTACTGCTACTTGCCGCTGTACGTGTTCTGCGGCCAGCAACTGCTGTGCGCCTACCTGCGGCCCAGTTGCATCGACGGCGCGCGACACGCTGCGGCGATCCTCAAGCTGCTGGTGCGTCGGCTGCGCCAAGAGTGGCCCGAGGTGCGCATCATCTTCCGCGGCGACTCGGGGTTCTGCCGGGCGCGCATCATCAACTGGTGTGAGCGCGCGGACGTGCACTAGACGAGCCTCGAAACCCGCGTCAAATCAGCCCTTCGACTCGCACAGTGGTCGCTGTGTGAAATATCCGGGCTAACGCTCCGACATCACCACCACCACCTGCGCATCGCCCTTGCTCGTGGACAAGTACACGTGCCCGACGCCGCTGTCGAAGTACGCCGACTCCCGGCGCGCCAGCTCGATCGCCTCGCCGGTTTCGAACAGCAGGCGCACCTTGCCCGACAGCACCATCACGAACTCTTGCCCGGCGTGGCGGATGTAGTCGGGGAACTGCGACAGCTCGCGCGCGACGATCGTGCCGAGCAGCGGCGTCATGCGCTTCGCCGAGAAGTCGGTCGCGAGCATGCGGTAGTCGTAGTTGTCGGCGTCGTAGCTCGGCGCATCCGCAGGGGTCGAGCGAACGACCACCTGCCGCCGCCCGCCCTGGGCCGCCGAGGCCGCGGCCCGGGCATCGAAGAGCTGGGCGATGTCGGCGTCAAGGGCATGTGCGGCGGCGGCCAGCTTCTCGTAGCTCACCGAAATCTGGCCGAGTTCGATCTTCGACAAGGTCGACAGCGCGACGCCGCTGCGTTCAGCCAGCGCCTTCAAGGTGAGTTTCTGCGACTTGCGCAGCGCGCGCAGCCGCTCGCCAACGCGCTCGCGATCGAGCGAGGCGGCGCCGTGGCGGCGTGCTTTCACGGGGGTGCGCGCGAGCATCTTTTCCTCAGGGTTCTTGTGCGCCAAATTCTCGCATGAGAGAATTCTCGTATGAGAGAATTCGATGTCGCCATCGTCGGCGCCGGCATCGCCGGGGCTTCGCTCGCCTACCACCTCGCCGGCCGACGCAGCGTGCTGCTGCTCGAGCGCGAAGCCCAGCCCGGGTACCACTCGACCGGCCGCTCGGCGGCGATGTTCATGGAAAGTTACGGCCCGCCGTGCGTGCGGGCGCTGACTCGGGCCAGCCGCGCTTTCTATGAGCAGCCGCCGCGCGGTTTCGCGGCCGCGCGCATCTTGTCGCCGCGCGGGGTGATGTACGTCGCAACGCACGAGCAGCAGGCGCTGCTTCAGTCACTGCACGGCGAACTTGCGGGTGGCGGCACGCGGATCGAAACCTTGACAGCCGACGAAGCACTCGCCCGCGTGCCCTGCCTGAACCCCGAAGTGCTGTACGGCGCCTTGTTCGAGCCCGACGCGCAGGACATCGACGTGAACGCGCTGCACCAGGGCTTCCTGCGCGGCGCGCGGGCCCGGGGCGCCGAGCTTCGTGTCAACGCAGGGCTCGCGGCAGCGGCGCGCGAGGGCAAGGTGTGGCAGCTACGCCTGGCCGACGGCGCGGCCTTTTGCGCGCGCACCGTCGTCGATGCCGCGGGCGCCTGGGCCGACGAGGTCGCAGCATTCTGCGGCGTGGTGCCGGTCGGCCTGGAGCCGCGCCGGCGCAGCGCGTTCACCTTCAAGGCGCCCGAGGGCGTCGATAGCTCGCGCTGGCCGGCCGTGGTCGGGGTCGACGAGAGTTTTTACTTCAAGCCCGATGCCGGGCAACTGCTCGGCTCGCCTGCCAACGCCGACCCGACGCTGCCCCACGACGTGGCACCCGAAGAGTTCGACATCGCCGTCGGCATCCACCAGATCGAGGCCGTCACGACGCTTTCGATCCGCCGCCCGGCCAGCACCTGGGCCGGGCTGCGCTCGTTCGTGCACGACGGCGAGATGGTGATCGGCTGGGACGAGCGGCGCGACGGCTTCTTCTGGCTCGCCGCCCAGGGCGGCTACGGCATCCAGAGCGCCGCTGGCGCGTCGGAGCTGGCCGCTGCGCTGATCTGCGGCGAGCCGCTGCCCGCCGAGCTGGCCCGCCACGGGGTCGAGCCTCACGCCGTTGCGCCAGAACGCCTGCGCTGAAACCTACCGAAATCTTCCACCTGAAAGGACCGTCAGATGATCCAGACCATTGCCACCGCCTTGCTGGTCGCGACCAGCCTTGCCTCGATGCCCGCGTTCGCAGCCGGCTTCCCCGACAAGCCGGTCACACTTGTCGTGCCTTACCCGCCCGGCGGCGCGACCGACACCGTCGCACGCATCGTGGCCAAGGGCATGACGCAGCGTCTGGGCCAGACGGTGATCATCGACAACAGGGCCGGCGCCGGCACCGCGATCGGGGCGGGGGCGGTCGCTCATGCGGCGCCCGACGGCTACACGCTGCTCATCAGCTCGAACACCACCTTCACCGTGAACCCGGCGCTGAAGAGCAAGCTGCCCTATGACGCGCAGAAGAGCTTCGAATCGATCGGCCTGATCGGCAGCTCGCCGCTCGTGCTGCTGGCCCAGCCTTCGCTGCCGGCCGCCAACGTGCGCGAGCTGGTGGCGCTGGCCAAAGCCCAGCCGGGCAAGCTCAGCTACGGATCGTTCGGCAATGGCACCACCTCTCACTTTGCCGGCGAGATGTTCAAGGTCGTCACCGGCACCGACATCCTGCACGTGCCGTACAAGGGCAGCGCGCCGGCGATGACCGACCTCATCGGTGGCCAGGTGCAGCTCACCTTCGACACCAACGTCGCCGCCTTGCCGATGTTGCAGGCGGGCAGGGTCAAGGCGCTGGCGGTCACGTCGGCGAAGCGCTCGCCGTCACTGCCGAACGTGCCGACGGTGGCGGAGGCCGGCTACCCCGAGTACGCGATGGAGCCGTGGATCACCATCGTCGCGCCGCGTGGCCTGCCCGAGCCGGTGCAGAAGACCCTCGGCAAGGCGCTGGCCGACTCGCTGGCCGACCCCGCGCTGCGCAGCGAGCTGGTCAAGTCCGGCGTCGACGTGACCTACGCGCCGGGTTCGTTCTACGATGCGCGCGTGGCCAAGGAGCTGCCGCTGCTGCGGGCCTACGTGCACAAGGCCAAGATCCCCACGGAGTGAACTCGCAATGTCCCACGACCCCCAACTCACCACGTTGTCCGCGCTGGCGCTGCGCCGCCTGATCGGCGGCAGGCAGGTTTCGCCACTCGAAGTGATGGACGCGTTCATCGCGCGCATCGAGGCGCTGAACCCCGCCGTCAATGCGATCGCGGCGACCGATTTCGAGCGCGCCCGCGAGGCTGCGCGCGCGGCCGAACGCCAGGTGATGAGCGGCGCGCCGCTGGGTCTGCTGCACGGCCTGCCGCTGGGCGTGAAAGACCTGCAAGACACCGCGGGCCTGCTCACCACCTACGGCAACGTCGGCTTGCGCGGCAACATGCCGGCCCGCGACATCGCGCTGGTCGCACGGCTCAAGGCGGCCGGGGCCATCGTCACCGCGAAGACCAACGTGCCCGACATGGGCGCCGGCGCGAACACGCGCAATCCGGTCTGGGGCGCGACCGGCAACCCGTTCGATCCGCGGCTCAACGCCGGCGGCTCCTCCGGCGGCTCGGCCGCGGCGCTGGCGGTCGACATGCTGCCGCTGGCCACCGGCTCCGACACCGGTGGCTCGCTGCGCATCCCGGCGGCGCTGTGCGGCGTGGTCGGCCTGCGGCCGTCGCCGGGCCTGGTGCCGAACGACGCGAAGGCGCTCGGCTGGTCGGTCATCTCGGTGCTGGGGCCGATGGGCCGCACGGTGGAAGACACGGCGCTGCAGCTCGCCGCCAGCGCCGGCTTCGATGTTCGCGATCCGCTGTCGTACCCGGTCGACGCGGCGTCGTTCTGGCCACTGCCCGAGGTCGACCTCTCGACCTTGCGGGTGGGCTGGACCGAAGACTTCGGCGTGTGCCTCGTCGACCCGGAGATCCGCCGCGTTCTGCGCGCTCGCGTCGAGCGGATCCGGCCCTGGGTCGCGCGCTGCGAGCCGGTGGAGTTGAACCTCGGCGACGCCGACCGGGCCTTCGACGTGCTGCGCGCCGAAGCCTTTCTCGCCGCCTACGCCGAGACCTACCGCACCGCGCCGCAAACCCTGGGCCCGAACGTACGTGCCAACCTCGAGATGGCCGGCGCCCTCACGCTCGCCGATCGCGCGCAGGCGCACCTGGCGCAGACGCGTATCGCGCGCAGCTTCGCGCAGGCTTTCGAGCGCTTCGACGTGATCGTCGCGCCGACCACGCCGGTGAGCCCGTTCCCCTGGACCGAGCTCTATGCGCAGCAAGTCGACGGCCAGGCGATGCGCAACTACTACCACTGGCTCGCGCTGACCTACGTCGTCACGCTGGCGACCAACCCGGCGCTCTCGCTGCCGTGCGGGCGCGACGAGAGCGGCATGCCGTTCGGGCTGCAGGTGATCGGCCCGCTTCGGGGCGACGCCGCGCTGCTGGGCGCCGCGCAGGCGCTGGAGCGCGAGTTCGCCGCGCTGCCCGAGCTGCGCCGCCCGCTTCCCGACCTCGAGGCGCTGCGCGAACCGCGGCCGGAGCTGAAGAGCATCGTCACGCATCCGCCGATCCTCGGTGGGGCACAGTCCGGCGCGGCGCAGCCCAACGCGGTGTAGCCAACAACAGGGCTCGCGCCGGCGCACGCGAGTCCCATGCATCCACGCAGAAACTTTTCAAGCCCCATGACCCCCTCACCCGAGTGATGGTGCATGACCAAGGTCACAGCGAAACTCCTTCCCGGCGCGTTCGATGGTGCGCCCCGACGAGGATCGAGCCATGTCTCTGAACGAACTGAAAAACAACTACGCCCGGCTGCGCGACGAGATCAATTCCGTGGGCGGTGCCGGTGAACCCAGCGAAGCCAAGCTCGCGCGCCTGATCTGCGAGCTCGATCAGATCGACCAAGACCTGGCCACTTTCAAGCGCCTGGCCCGCGCCGCGCCGACGCTGCGCGACGTGGTCGCCGCGTAAGCTCTCTTTAGGCCGCCGACGCGCGCGGCCACCGAAGGTCCCTGGGAAGGGCGCTTCGGGCCCAGTTCCCCGTTCCCACCCCGCCCGTGCTGCCTCAGGGAAGGGCCGCATGTGTGGCCCCCGGCACCGCATCACAATCCGGCAGCCCTTGCCTCTGCCAGCCCGCGCACCCATGCCGTCGACCCCCCTGAGCCTTCTGTCCCTCGTGAACCTGTCGGGTTCGAGTGTGCTTGGCCTCGAAACTTCGACCTTCGGCCCGTTTGCCGTGCAGGTGTGTACCGACCCCGCCGAAGCCCAGGCGCGCCTGGCCGCGCGGGCCTGCGACGCGCTGCTGCTCGACGCGGCGGTGGCGGCGAGTGCCGCGGAACTCGCCGAAGTCGGCGTGATGGGGCCGGCCACGCTGGTCGTCGGCCACGGGCTCAGCACCGAGGCGGTGTTGGCCTGGCTGCAGCGCGGCGCGCAAGACGTGCTCGGCCACGACGAGCTTGAGGCCGCCGCGCTGCCACAACGCATTCGCGCCGCCATCGAACGCAAGCGCGTCGAGCGCGACGCGCGCAAGTCTTACGCGACCGACCTGGCCACCGGGCTGCCGCACCAACAGCAACTCATCGAACACATGAGCCACCTGCTGGCCCTGCGCGAGCGAGAACCTTCACCGATGGCGGTGCTGGTGCTGCGCATCGAGGGCCTTTCCACGACCCAGGCCCGACTCGGGCTCGAGGCGGCCCACGTGCTGCGCCGCAAGATCGCCGTGCGCCTTCGTGCAGGCGTGCGCGCCAGCGACGTGGTGGCTGCTCTCGGCGATGCGTCGTTCGGCGTGCTGCTCGGTTCGATTCTGGCGCCCGCCGATGCAGAGCGTGTGGGGGCCAAGCTGCTGAAAGCCTTGCTCGACCCGTTCACGGTGGCCGGCGAAGCGCTGGCGGTGTCGGTGGCGCTGGGCATCGGCCAGTACCCGCAGGACGGCGCGCAGCCCGATGCCCTGCTGCGCCGCGCGCTCGGCCTCGCTGCATCGGCTTCGGCGCAGGGCCGTGCCGGCCTGGCAAGCGCGTCAGACGCCTCCGGCCGCGTGGCGCAGGCCGCGAACGACGATTGAAGCCGCCGCGCTTGCGCGGCGAGCGTCACTTCAGAATGTCACCGATGCACAAGTACTTGATCTCGACGTAGTCGTCGATGCCGTGGTGCGAGCCTTCGCGCCCAAGGCCCGACTGCTTGACGCCGCCGAAGGGCACTTCGGCGGTCGAGATGATCCCGGTGTTGACGCCGACCATGCCCGACTCCAGCGCTTCGCCGACCCGGAAGATGCGCCCCACGTCGCGGCTGTAGAAATACGCGGCCAGGCCGAACTCGGTGTCGTTGGCCAGCGCGATCGCCTCGGCCTCGGTCTTGAAGCGGAACACCGGCGCCACCGGGCCGAAGGTTTCCTCGCGAGCGCACAGCATGTCAGCAGTGGTGTCGGTGAGCACCGTCGGCTCGAAGAAGCGCGCGCCGAACTTCTTGCCGCCGGCCACGAGCTTCGCGCCCTTGGCCAGCGCGTCGGCGATGTGGCTCTCGATCTTCGCGACCGCGTTGTCGTCGATCATCGGGCCCTGGTTGACGCCGGCCTCGAAGCCGTTGCCGACCTTGATCGCCTTGACCTTCGTGACGAGTTTCGCCACGAAAGCGTCGTACACGCTGTCTTGCACGTACAAGCGGTTCGCGCAGACGCAGGTCTGGCCGGCGTTGCGGTACTTGCTGGCGAGCGCGCCCTCGGCGGCGCTGTCGAGGTCGGCATCGTCGAACACGATGAAGGGCGCGTTGCCGCCGAGTTCGAGCGAGAGCTTCTTGATCGTCGGCGCGCACTGCTTGGCGAGGATGCGGCCGACTTCGGTCGATCCCGTGAACGAGAGATGGCGCACGACCTCGCTCTCGCACAGCAACTGGCCGATCTCGGCCGACTTCTTCGCCGTGATGATGTTCAGCACCCCCGGCGGCAAACCCGCGCGTTGGCCGAGTTCGGCAATCGCCAGCGCCGACAGCGGTGTCTGCCCTGCGGGCTTGACGATCACCGGGCAGCCTGCGGCCAGCGCCGGGCCGACCTTGCGGGTGATCATCGCAATGGGGAAGTTCCACGGTGTGATGGCCGCGCACACACCCATCGCCTGCTTGATGACGAGGTAGCGCTTGTTGTTGTCGGTGGTGGGGATGGTCTCGCCGTAGACGCGCTTGCCTTCTTCGGCGAACCACTCGATGAAGCTGGCACCGTAGACGACTTCGCCACGTGCTTCGGCGAGCGGCTTGCCTTGTTCGGCGGTCATGATGCGCGCGAGATCGTCGGCGTGCTGCAGCATCAGCTGGAACCACTTCATCAGGATCGCGCTGCGCTCTTTCGCGGTCTTGCCACGCCAGGCCGGCAAGGCGCGGTTCGCAGCGGTGATGGCGGCCTGCGTTTCGGCCACGCCGAGGTCGGCCACGTCGACGAGCTTGAAGC
>JBDTTU010000053.1:0-30308 GCA_039930465.1 Burkholderiales bacterium | reverse complement strand
GAGGTTGCCGGCCGCATAACCGGCGTCGTTGCGCACCCGGTCGACCGAGGCGTCGCTGGCTTCCAATGTGGCGCTCGACAGTGCCACCCGCGTGATCGGGCAGTGGCTCACGTCGATCTGCTGCAAGTAGTTGGGCGTGACCTGAACCAGCTCGACGCTGCGCCCGCGCAGCCACGCGTGCAGGCGCAATTGCAGCCATTTGCGCACGTGGCGCGTGGCAGCCAGCGTGCGTTGGCCGAAGGCGGCCTGGCCGGCGAGCAGGCCGTTGCGCAGCGGTGAGGGCTCTTGCGCATACGGCGCGGGCGGCGTGACGCGGTAGTGGGCGTAGTCCCAGCCGAGCTCGAAGCCCACGTGTTCGTGCGCGGTGAGGCTGGCTTGTGCGCGGGTGAGGCCGGTTTGCAGATCGATAAAGTTCAACGTGGTCATGAAAGGCTCCGAGGAGTCGCCGCAAACGTTGCGGCGATGGAGCCAGTGTTTCGCCTGGGTGGCTCACACGGTGAGCCAGTTGGGCGTGCCAGAAAAAAGTTATGCTGCGATCCACTGGCTCACCTGGTGAGCCAGCTCGCTGCCACCGGATCAGGAAGCCATGGACCGCACCGAACGCTTTTACAAGATCGAACTGCTGCTCAAGGGCCGCGGCTGCGTCAGCTTCGCCGCGCTGCAGGACGAACTCGGTGTGTCGCCGGCCACACTCAAGCGCGACCTGCAGTACCTGCGCGACCGGCTGAGCGCACCGATCGTCTACGACAACTTCAGCAACGGCTACCGCTTCGCCGCCGCGCCCGCAGGTACCCCGAGCGGTGCCCGCCACGAATTGCCTGGCCTGTGGTTCAGCGAGAACGAGATTCACGCGATGCTGACGATGCACCAGCTGCTCGCCGGGCTCGACGACGACGGCGTGCTCGCCCGCCACCTTCAGCCGATGATGGACAAGCTGCAGGGCATGCTCGGCACCGATGAAACTGCGGCGCGCGAGCTGATGCGCCGCGTCAAGGTGATCGGCACGGCGCGCCGGCGTGTGCCGAGCAAACACTTCGAGCTGCTCGGCAGCGCGCTGCTGCAGCGCCGCCGCCTGAAGCTGCGCTACTTCAAGCGCAGCGACCGCAGCACGAGCGAGCGCGAGGTCTCGCCGCAGCGGCTGGTGAACTACCGCAACACCTGGTACCTCGACGCGTGGTGCCACGCCAGCGACGGCCTGCGTCGCTTTGCGCTCGATGCAATTCGCGAGGCCGCGCTGCTCGACACGAAAGCGAAGAATGTGGCGCTGCGCGAACTCGAAGCAGCGCTCGACGCCGGCTACGGCATCTACGGTGGCGGCGGTGCCAAGGTGAAGTGGGCGACACTGGTGTTCACGGCCGAAGCGGCACAGTGGGTCGCGAACGAAGAGTGGCACCCGCAGCAGAAAGCCCGTTTCCTGGCCGACGGTTGTTACGAGCTGCAGGTGCCCTACAGCGACCCGACCGAACTGGCGATGGACATCCTGCGCCACGGTGACAGCGTGCGCGTGACGGGCGACAAAGCCCTGGCCGCGCTGATCGGCCAGCGCCTGCGCAGCGCGGCCGCGCGATATCCGGGATGATTCGGCATTGACGACAAGACAAGGAGCCTCGATGAAAGCAAGCTGGAACGGCGTGACCCTGGCCGAAAGCGACGACACCGTGGTGGTCGAAGGCAACCACTACTTCCCCGAAGCCAGCCTGAAGCGCGAGTACATCACCTTCAGCAACCACCGCACGAGCTGCCACTGGAAAGGGCAGGCGTACTACTACAGCCTGTTCGTCAATGGCGACATGAACGAGAACGCGGTCTGGTACTACCCCGAGCCGAGCGAGGCGGCGGCCAACATCAAGGGGCGGGTGGCGTTCTGGAAGGGCGTGAAGGTCGAGTGAGGGCGTGAACCGCCCGCCCGGCCGGGCGAGCCGGGGTCAACGCGGTCAATAGTCGTCGGCGCGCTTGGCTTTCTTCGAGTTGGCCGTGCACGGGCCGGTGTGCTTGCCCTTCATGGCGTACTTCATGTTCATCGGCGGGTGGCCGGGCTGCGTCATCGTCATCTGCATCTCGCCTTCGTAGGCGGTGTCGGCGTACTTGATCTTGCCCTGGCCGTCCATCGTGCCGTCTTTGCTCTTGCACTGCATGCGCCAGCTCACCGTGTCGCCCTCGACCTTCTGCTCGCGCACGATGCAGTTCTGGTCGCGCTGCGACATGTCGGGCACCAGGTCTTTGTTGGTCACGCATTGGTTGGTGGTGATCGGCGGCATCGCCATGGGCATGCCGACCATCTCCATCTTCACCGTGACCTGCCAGTTGCCTTCCTGGCGGGCCGCGCCGGCTGCGGCGGCCAGGGCCGGCAGTGCGAGCGTTACGGCCAGGGCGCCGATCTTCTTCCATGCGGTTGGCGTCATCGAAGCTCCCCTTTCGTGGTGGTGAAGGAATGATAGATTAGCTGCGCGCGCCCGCGGTCGCCGCGCACAGGGAGAGGCGAAGTGGCTCGAATCTCGATCGTCATCGTGTCGGCGTTTCTGCTGCTGCTCGCTGCCGCCTCGGCCCAGGCGCAACCCTGCACCTGTGTCGATGTGGGCGACATCAAGGCGCGGATGGCGGAGGCGAATGCAGCCAACGCGGCCTACGCGGCCGAGATGCAGAAGATGGTGGAACAGATCACGCGCACGCGCGACCCGATTCCCTACACGCCCGAGCGCCGCGAAAAGCTCCAGAGCCGGGTTCAAGACGCTGTGAACAAGGTGGCGGCCGGAAGAATCTCGCCAACGCCCTCGATCAAGGGCGAAAACCCCGGCGGTACCAGCAACACCTGCAGTGTCACGATCAACCTCAGCCCCTCGGCCACCGCCTGCATGAAAGAGAGCGTGAAGCGGCACGAAGACCACCACCAGCGTGAGTGCAGGAAGACCTTGAGCGCAGGCAAGGTGCTGGGCGGCGTCGTGACCGGCAAGGTCGACCGGTTCGAACGTGACGGCGCCCAGCTGATCCAGTACGCGCAGGAAGAGATCGGCGGCTACACGACCGAGATGATGTTCCTGCAATCCGAACTCACACGCCTTGCGCAAGCCGAAGAATGCAAACCCAAGCCGCCCCAGCGGCGCGACTACACGGCGCAGCCGCGCGCACCGAAGTAGCCTTGGCCCGCGGGTCGGCAGGGGTGGTGTTGCTTGCGCTCCGCGTCCTGCTGCTGTGCGCCGTCACGGCAACGGCGCTTGCGCGGGCCGACGATGCGCCATTCCCCGGTGGCGCTGCGGCCTACCTCGTCGAAGTGCAAGGCCAGGCCACCTGGTCACGCGACGCCGACCGGGCGTTGCCGCCGGCCAGCCTCACGAAGATCATGACGGCCTTGCTCGTGCTCGAAAGCGGCGTGCCGCTCGACGATGCGGTGGGCGTGAGTGCTGCTGCGGCGCGCGCCGGTGGCACGAGCCTGCGCCTGCGTGCCGGCGAGCAGATGCGCGTGCGCGACCTGCTCGCCGCCGCGCTGCTGAAGTCTGCCAACGACGCCTGCCTGGCGCTGGCCGAGCGTGTCGCCGGCAGCGAGGCGCAGTTCGTCGTGTTGATGAACCGGCGCGCTGGCGAACTGGGTCTGACGCGCACCCACTTCGGCAACGCCTGCGGCTTCGATACCCCCGGCCACCGCTCCAGCGCGCGTGACCTTGCGACGCTCACCCACGCTGCGCTGCGCCAGCCGACCTTTGCCGACCTCGTGCAGGCGGTTTCGCGCAGCATCAGCACGCTGGGCGGGCGCAGCTTCGAGCTTTCGAACGGCAACGAGATCGTCGGCCGTTACCCGGGCGCCATCGGCGTGAAGACCGGCTTCACCGCGCGTGCCGGCAAGTGCCTGATCGCGCTGGCGCGGCGCAACGGCGTGAGCGTGCTGCTGGTCGTGCTGAACGCGCCGAACCGGTGGTGGGATTCGACCGCGATGCTCGACCGCGCGTTTGCCGCTTCGCCGCCAGCCAGCCGGTCCGTTGCCAAGTGAGCGCCTCGCGCCGAGCCCGCACGGCGGCGCTGCTGATCCTGCCTGTGCTGGCGGCCGCCCTCGGCGGTGCCGGCGGGGTGTTCCAGTTCGACGATTTCAACGTCATCGTCGACAACCCGGTCGTGCATTCTTTCGCCGCGTGGTGGGCCGATGCCGGCCACGGCATCCGGCCGCTGCTCAAGCTCAGCTACAGCGCCAACTGGGCCGTCACCGGGCCGGGCGAAGCCGGCTTTCACGCGATCAACATCGGCGTGCACCTCGTCAACACGCTGCTCGTTTTCACGCTCGCGAAGCTGCTGGCTTTTCGGGTGTGGGCGCTTGACGAACGAGCTGCAGAGATCGCCGCTTTGATCGCGGCACTGCTGTTCGGCCTGCACCCGGCGAACACCGAGGCCGTGGCCTACATCAGCGGCCGTTCCAGCAGCCTGATGGCGTTGTTTGGCCTGGGCAGCGTGCTGGCCTATGTCGCCGGCCGTCTGCGCGAACGCTGGGTGCTGGCGCAGCTCGTGTCGCCGCTGCTCTTCGCCCTGGCGTTGCTGACGAAAGAGTCGGTGATCTCGTTGCCTCTGCTGCTCGTGGCCTGGGAAGCCAGCCGCGGCCGGCCCAGGCGCTGGAAGGAAGCGGCGCGCAGCCTGCGGGTTCACGCACTCGTGTTGTTGCTGGCGACGATCACGCTGCTGCTGCACCCGATCTATGGCGAGCGACTCGCGGCCGACTTCGGCGCGCAGAGCTTGGGCAGCAGCGCGCTGACCCAGATCAAGGCGGTGGCCTACATTGGCGCCCGCCTGTTCTGGCCATGGCCGGCGAACATCGACCCCGACCTGCGTCTGGCCGTGGCCTGGTCGCCGATGTTGGCGACCGAGGCGGTACTGCTGTTCGCCGCGCTCGCGCTCGGCGCCCGCGCGTGGTGGCGCCGGCCGTGGTGGGCGTTTGGCGTGCTCTGGTTCGGTGTGGCGCTGCTGCCCACGAACAGCGTCGTGCCGCGGCTCGATCTGGCCAATGACCGGCAGTTGTACTTCGCCGGCATCGGCGTGTGCATCGCGATCGGCATCGAGATCGCGCTGCTGTGCCGGCGGCTGCCGCGCTTGCAACACGGCCTCACGGCAGCCACGGTCGGCGTGCTCGCGCTGCTCGGGGGGCTGACCTTCGTGCGCGGGCTCGACTACGCCAGCGAGGTCCGCCTGTGGCAGCAGACGGCACGCGCTTCGCCGCTCAAGGCGCGGGCGTTCAACAACCTCGGCTTCGCCTACAGCGCGGCCGGCTGTGCGCTCGAAGCGGAGACGGCTTACCGTGAAGCGTTGCGATTGAACCCCGGTTACGCGCTGGCGCGAACCAACCTCGAGCGGCTGGTGGCGCAGGCAGCGCCGGCACCCGCCACAACGGCTTCAAGCCTTGCTTGCCCGCCTTGATCGACGTGAAGATGCGCGTCTGCACGCGCACTTCAGCGAGGCTGCGTTCGGGTTGGCTTCGAGCGCGCTGGCGCGGGCGATGTTGGCCACCGGCAACACCTCGGAAGCGAAGTCGAGGTAGTTGATGCCGCAGCCCGTGAGCCTGGCTGCACAGCAGGCCCTTGTCGAGCTTGCCCCAGTTCGTGAGCTTGCTGCGGTCGAGCTTCTGCAGCAGGCCGCCTTCGATCTGTGCCTTGGCGAAGTGCGCGCCCGGCACCACGATGGCGTGGCCGGTCTTGCCGGCCACGAGCTTGGCGTCGGTTGCTTGGGACGGAGATCGGCGCAAATGCTAAAGCAAACGGCTGTGTTCGACGCCGCTACCACGCCGCGCGCGGCCCGGCAGCCCGACAACATGAAGGCGCCGCGCGACAAGCCGGCGACCTGAAGCCGGGCTCACACTCAGCCCGAGACCCGCGTGTTGAGCACGCGCCCGTCTCGTGGGTCGATCTCGCAATCGAAGCCAAACAGGGTGTATGGCGAGCCTTGCAGCGGCAACGCACGGCCCTGGCCGTGCAGCTCCACCTTGTCGGGGCTGGTCTGCCGCAGGCTGCGCGCGCCGCTGTCCAGCCGGATCTCCGACACGCGCGGCCAGCGCTTCTGGAGAGCCGCCGCCACGCTCGCCTCGCAGGCCCCTGGCGACAGGTGGCGCAGGTCGGGCTCCAGCGCGGCAGGTGCGGCTCGGGCCAGGGTGGCCGCGGGGCTCGTGTCGCGCAGCACCAGGCCCACCGTCTCGGGTGCGCTCGGGTCTACGTTGCAGCTGTACTCGAAGCGGCGCATGCCGCTGGCGGAGCGCCAGCTGCCGCCGCCACGCAGCACGAGCTGGCCGTCGTTGGCCCGGCTGGGCTGCGAGGCCGGCGGGCCATTGAACTTCAGCTCGGCCGGCGGTGCGCCCCTGCTCGCCAGCGACTGTTGTGCAGCCTGCTCGCAGGCCGCCACGGCGTCGGCGTCAGGCGCTTGCGCGTGCACGCACGGCAACAGCAGGAAAACGCCGCTGAGGGCGAAGGCGAGGCGGGGCGATATCGTGCGCATGCCCTCAGTGTGACGCCATCGGCAGCACTTGTGTGTCACGGCTTGCCACAAGCGCCGCCGCGTGGCCCGCCGCGTCGGCGATCTCCAGCAGCCGGTTCACGCACGAGGCCAGCGCGTCGGGGTCGGCGGCTTCGATCTTCATCGCCAGGCCCGGCCCCGGCCCGGATGCGTGCTCGGCCACGCAGCGCTCAAAGAAGGGCCAGTCGGTGACACTGTCGCCCAGCGCCACCACGCGCGGTAGCAGGCCCAGCGCAGCCAGCCGGCGCACCTCGTGCGCGGTGCCCTTGCGCTCGTCGGTGAAGCCGCGCAGGTCGAGCAGGATCACGTCAGACAAAACCATCATCTGCTCGACCACGCCGCGCCACGAGGTGTCGAAGCAGAACACCTCGTTGACGCGGAAGCGGCCTTCGCGGTCGAGCGCCAGGTCGAGGCTGGCGGCCAGCGCCCCAGGTGCGGCCTGGCCGGGCTGGAACAGGGCGTGCAGCTTGAAGTTGACGAGGTGGATGAACTCGTCGAGGTCGAGGTTCAGCTTCGCCAGGTCGGGGCCGGCGATCTCGAGCACCGGCCCGGCCAGCTGCCAGCGCGACTGGATCGCGTCGAGCAGGCGCTCGGCCTTGCGGTCTTTCGAGAAGACCCGCAGCATCAGCAGCCGCCGCCCCACCTGGGGGCAGGGCTGGCGGTGCAGCACCCAGGCGTAGGTGGCTGCTGTCACGCCCATCCAGCCGGTGTAGAGCGCGAGGTGGATGCCGAGCGTCGCTTGCGGGTCGTCGACCGCCAGCATCAGCACGCCGGCCAGCATCGCCAGCCCCGCGAAAGCCACCAGCGAGCGGTCTGAGAACCAGCCACGCCGCACCAGGCTGGCCAGACCGTCGAGCGCGCGTGTGCCCAACCACAGGCAGAGCGTGAACAACAGGGCCGAGGTGGCAAATACCGCGCCGCTCAAAGCCCATGCTTTGGCCCCGAACTCGCCGTTGTCGGGCAGGCAGTTCAAGGGCAACAACGCCCACAGCGCCAGCACCACCCCGAACAATGCTGCAGCACTCAGCACCAACAAGGGCACGACCAGGGCGCGCATCGTGCGGTGCACGCTCGTGATGTACAGCAGCACGACGATGGCGAAGCCGGCCAGCACGGAGTCGATGCCAACGTCGGCCTCGGCTTTGAGCGCCAAAGCCAGCACCAGGAACGAGCCGATCAGCAGCGAAGGCTTGGAGCCGTGCGGCACCACATTCACCATGGCCGGACCGGCCGCCAGCACGGCGACGAAGGCGACCATGCTGGCGTCGGCGGCGAGGTCCATGTCGAGCATCCAGGGCGCGAGCAGCACGCTCCAGGCCACGCAGACCAGGTAGGCCGCCAGGGTGGCGCGCCGGATGCGGGTCTCGCGCTGCTGCATCGCCAGCGCCAGCGGCATGCCGGCGTCGGATTCATCAAGCGCCGGGTTGCGGCGGCCGCGCGCACTCTGGCGCCGCTGCCACCATGCCGCGGGCGGTGCGGCCACCTCGCGCAGCCCCATGAAACGCTGCACGCGGCGGCCGTACAGCGCCTGCCAGGCGGGCGCCATGACCACGGCCAGCACCAGGCCGAACATCGGCAACACGGCCAGCAACGCGGCCACGCTGAAGTCGGGTGCGGCGAGCAGGGCGGCATGCTCGGCGGCGACTGTCGACCAGCACGACGGCGTCATGGCGGTTCCGGCGGTGGCAGCTCGGTGGCGGTCATGCGGTAACCGGCGCGCTCGAGCAGGCTTTGGTGCAGCGCGTTGGCCCAGCGGCCCGCCACGAACGACCAGCCGATCAGCCAGGCCAGCGCCAACACGCCCTGCGCAGTTTCACCCGGCACGAACTCGATGGCCTGGTTCACCGCAGTGTGCAGCCCGAACGTGAGTGGCAGCGAGGCCAGCAACACCCACCACAGCCGCCGGTGCAAGGCCCACAGCGGCCACGCCAGCGCCGCCAGCCACGAAAAGCCGGTGCGGTGCACGACGCTGGCGCCGCGCGGGTTGATGTAGAGAGACATTGCGCTCATCGGGGGCGAACCCTATGCCCTGGGTGCGGCCTCGGTCAATCCCGAACAGGCCGGTTCGGTGTGCTTCCGGCTCAGGCGTAGGCGGGCGCCAGGCCACGGCGCAGCCGCGCGCTGCCGGCGTCGACCACCACCACCAGCCCGAACATCGCGATCAGCACCGTGGCCGACTGCGCCTGCTGGAACAGCGACAGGTGGTAGTACAACATCTGCCCCAGGCCGCCGGCACCGACGAAGCCGAGCACCGCGGCCATGCGGATGTTCATTTCCCAGCGGTACAGCGCATACGACATCCACTGCGGCAGCACCATCGGCAGCGCACCGTAGGCGAAGGCCGCGGCCTTGCCGCTGCCGGCCTCGTCGAGCGCACGCTCGGCATCGCGCGGCACGTTCTCGAGCGCTTCGGAAAACAGGCGCCCGAGCACGCCGCTGGTGTGCAGCGCCAGCGCCAGCGCGCCGGCGAACGGGCCGAGGCCGGCGGCCAGCACCATCAACGCGGCCCACACCAGCTCGGGCACGCCGCGCAACACGTTGAGCAGCAGCCGAGTGGCGTGGCGCGCGGCGCTGCCGAAGCGCCCGGCCGCGGGCAGCGCGAGCGCCGCGCCGAGCAGCACCGCGAGCAGCGTGCCCAGGGCCGAGACGGCGAGCGTCTGCAACGCGGCCCAGGCGGTCTTGGCGACAAACGCGGCCGACAGGTCGGGCGGGAAGAACTCGGCGACGAAGCGTGCCATCGAACGCATTGATTCGGCCGAGAACAGGCCGCGGTAGTCGATGCCCAGCCCGACGAAGCTGGCGACCACGGCCGCGAGCAAGGCCAGCAGCACCACCACGCAGGTGAGGCAGGGGCCGGCCGCGGTGGCGCGTTCGGCCGCGCTGAGATCGGATGCGGGCTGGTTCATGCGAGCAACCTGCGCAGCGCCGCGCTGAGAAAATCGGCCAGCAGCACCAGCAGCAGGAAGGTCAGCAGGATCGTGCTGGCCTCGCCACCATTGAGCATCTTCATCGACTGGTCCATCAGCTGGCCCAGGCCACCGGCGCCCACGAAACCCATCACGACCGAAGCCCGCACCGCACATTCCCAGCGGTACACGGTGTACGACGCGAGCTCTTGGGCCGCGCCGGGCAGCAGGCCGTAGAGCAAGGCCACGCTGCGCCCTGCGCCGGCTTCGAGCAGGGCCCGCGCTGGGCGTGTGTCGGTGGACTCCAGGATCTCGGCATACACCTTGCCCAGCATGCCGCCGTAGGTGATCGCGATGGCGAGCACACCGGCGCCCGGGCCGAGGCCGAGCGCACGCACCAGCACCAGCGCCCACACCACTTCGGGAATCGCGCGCAGGAACAGCAGCAGCATGCGCGCGCCGCCCCGCACGGCGCGGCCCGCCATGCGCCCGCGCCCCGGGCCGATGCGCGAGATCGACAAGGCCTCGGTCATCACGAACGCGAGCGGCACCGCGAGCAGCAGGGCCAGCGCGATGCCGGCGGTCGCCATCGCGAGTGTCTGCAGCGTCGCCTTGAGCAGCAGGCCGAGGAATTCCGCCGACGTGACCGGCGGCAGGAAGCCGGCCAGAAAGTCGCCCATCACCCGCAGGTTGCCGGGCTCGAACAAGGCCCAGGGTTTGAACTCGGCCAGCACCAGCATCGGCCACAGCACGACGATGGCGACCAGCAGCGCCGTGGCGCGCGGCAATGCCTGCGGGTCGCGCTCGGTCGTGCGGGGCAGCGCCAGGCTCATGGGCAACCTGGGCGGGTGAGGGGCACGACGTTGCTGGTGGCTTCGAGCGAAGCAACTGACACGCCCTGCGTCGGCAGTGCCGAGCCTTCGGTCGCGTAAAGCTCGTGCAGCATCTGTGGCGTGACGCTGGCGGTGGGCGCGTCGAACACCACGTCACCGGCGCGCATGCCGACGATGCGCGGAAACCATTTCAGCGCCAGGTCGACGGCGTGCAGCGAAGCCACCAGCGTGGCGCCGCTGCGTTCACTCTGCGCCACCAGCTGCGACAAGGCCAGGTCGGCGAGTGCCGGGTCGAGCGCCGAGACCGGCTCGTCGGCCAGCAGCAGCTCGGGTTGCTGGTACAGCACGCGCGCGATGCCCACGCGCTGCAGTTGCCCGCCCGAGAGCCGGTCGCAGCGCTCGAACAGGCGGTCGGAGAGATCGAGCCGCGCCAGCGCCGCGCGCGCGCCGACGATGTCGGCCGGGTACACCAGCGAAGCCAGCCCGCGCCGCAGCGACCATGCCCCGAGCCGGCCCGCCAGCACGGCGGTGACGACACGCAGGCGCGGCGGGATCGGCGGCACTTGGTGGATCAGCCCGATGCGTGCGCGCAAGCGCTTCAGAGCACTCGCGCTCAGCTGCCAGGGGTTGGCGCCGAGGGCCTCGATGCGGCCCTCGCTCGGCCGCAGCCCGGCTGCCGCCAGCCGCAGCAGGCTGGTCTTGCCGGCGCCCGACGGGCCGATCACCGCCAGGCGCTCGCCGGCTGCGAGCGCCAGGCTTACGCGGTTCAGCGCCCGGTGGCCGTTCGGGTGCACCAGCCCGAGCTGGGCCAGTTGCAGGCTCACTTGATGAGGCCAGCCGATCGTGCTGCGGCTTCCACGCCTTCGTAGTTCGAGGCGTTGGTGGGGATGAACTTGCTGGCGCGCTGCAGGCCCATGATCTCTTTCTGCTCGGCAACGTTCGGGTCGAGCTTCAGGAACGCTTCGGTCAGTTTCTTCGTGAGCGCCGGCTCCAGGCCCGGGCGCACGGTCCAGTTGTAGTCGTAGTAGGGCGGGGTGGTCATCAGGACCCGCACTTTGGCGACGTTGGGGTTCTTGCCTTCCACCAGCTTGTCCCAGACCGATGCGTTCAGCACACCGGCCTCGGCGCGGCCCGAAGCGACGAAGGCCACGGTTGCGTCGTGCGCGCCGGAAAACGCCACGGCCTTGAAGTCGGCTTCAGGGTTCACGCCGGCCTTCAGCAGGAAATAGCGCGGCATCAGGTGGCCCGAGGTCGACGACGGTGCGCCGAACGCGAAGTTCTTGCCTTTCAGGTCGGCCAGCGTCTTGGCCGGGCTGTCGATCGGCACGATGAACTTGCTGGTGAACTTCTCGTCTTCGGCGCGTTGCACGATCGGCACCGCGCCGCCGTTGGTGCGAATCTTCGCCTGCACGAAAGTGAAGCCGCCGAGCCAGGCCAGATCGATCTTGTTGTTGGCCAGGCCTTCGACGACGGCAGCGTAGTCGGTGACCGGCGTGAACTGCACGTCGAGGCCGGTTTCCTTCTTGAGGTAGTCGCCGAGCGGCTTGAACTTGCGCTGCAGTTCGGTCGGCGCCTCGTCGGGGATCGCGGAAACACGCAGCACGGCGGTCTGCGCGAATGCCAGCGTGGCGCTGGCCACCAGCAACGCGGCGGCAGCGGTTTTCAACAGGGTCTGTTTCATGGGAGAAGTTGCTTTCTGGTCAAGTGGGAATGGGTTCAAAGGGCCACGCTGCGAAAGCCGGCGAAAACATCGCTGCGCTGCGGCTGGAAGAAGTTGCGGTAACGCGGGTCGTGCAAACGCGCGTGCGCGGCGAACGCACCGCCGCGCAACTCGCGATGATCGCCGAACCACGGGGCGGAGTACTCGCGGTACGGGCCGGGCGTGAAACCGGGGTAGGGTTGGAAGGCGTCGGCGGTCCATTCCCAGACACTCTGGCCCCACTGCATTTGCGCGGCGGCGCGCTCCCATTCGGCGGCGCTGGGCAAGCGGCGCTTCGCCCACGCGCAGTAGGCCTCGGCCTCGAACGCGTTGACGTGGATCACGGGCAGCGCGGGGGCCAGCGGCAGCCAGCGCTCGAACCAGCGGGTTTGCCAGCCGCTGGTCTTGTCGAAGCGCCAGCGTTGCGGGTGCGGCTTGTTGCTGCCGGCGCGCCATGCGCCCGCGGCGCCGGGCCAATACGAAGGCTTGTCATAGCCGCCGGTTTCGACGAAACGCAGGTATTCGCCGGCGCTGACCGGTGCCGCGTCGATCTCGAAATCCGCCAGCGTCACGATGATGGCAGGGACTTCGTTGTCGAACGCGAAGCCTGCTTCGTTGGTCGGGCGCCCGAGCTCGAACGTAGCGCCCCGAACGACCACGGGATCGGCCGGCGCGAGTGGCGCAAGTGCCAAGCCGGCGGGTGCTGCGTAGCCCAGCGCGGCACGCAGCCACACGAAAGCCTCGGCGTGCATGTCTTCGTGGAACAGCGCGAGCCGGTGGAAGTAGTTGGCCATGTCGTCGTCACTGCCCGGCAGCGCGGCGATGCACGCGTCGAGCTGGCCCTGCAGCATCTCGACGAGCTGGCCACGCGACGGCATCGGCGTGCGCCAGCGTGCCGCATGCGCAAGCCGCGCCGAATCGAAAAGTTCGTCGGGCCCGGCATGGCGCGCCGGGTGCAGCGCGTGCGCCGTGCCGTCGGCTGCGCGTTGGTGCGGCCCGCGCAAGACCCAGAACTCGGCGAACCACGCCAGGTGCGCGAGTTCCCAACGCAGCGGGTTGACGCCGGCTTGTTCGGGCACGTTCCACTGCGCGTCGGACAGGTCGTTGACCAGCGACCAGGTTCTGGCGCGGCTCTCGTGCAAGGCCGCGGCCAGGGCGGCGCCGTGAAGCCGGCGCGCGTCAAGCACAGCCCACCCGCGCGCGGGCCAAGACGCATGCCAAGATGACGCCATGGTTTCCCGACGACGACCCCGCGTCTGCATCGTTTCGCCGGCCTTGGCCGAGGCCAACAACGGCAACTGGCATACGGCCTCGCGCTGGCAGAAATTTCTGGCGCCGGGTGCGGACGTGCAGATCGTGCTCGCCTGGCACGGCGAACCCGCAGACGCGCTGATCGCCCTGCACGCGCGCCGCTCGGCCGACTCGATCGAAGGCTTCTCTGCCGCCCACCCGCACGCGCCGCTGGCGCTGGTGATGACGGGCACCGACCTGTACCGGGACATTCGAACGGACGCGGTTGCGCAACATGCGCTGAAGTGTGCCAGCCACGTCGTGGTGCTGCAGGACGAAGGGCTGCAAGCGCTGCCGGCCGAGGCGCGCGCGCGGGCCCGTGTGATCGTCCAGTCGGCCACGAAACTTTCACGGCGCGGCGCCACGTCGGCGAGGTTCGTGATGGTCGCCGTGGGCCACTTGCGCGAAGAGAAGGACCCGGCCGCGCTGATGGCCGCGGCGCGGCTGTTGCCGCAAGAAGCAACGCTGCAGATCACCCACATCGGCGCCGCGCTCGATGCCGCACTCGGCACACTGGCCGAGCAGACGATGCAGGCCTGCCCGAACTACCGCTGGCTCGGCGCGTTGCCACGCCCGGCGGCGCGGCGCCACATCGCGCAGGCGCAAACATTCGTCCACATGAGCCGTATCGAAGGCGGCGCGAACGTGGTGATCGAAGCAGTGCGTTCCGGCGTGCCGGTGCTGGCGAGCCGCATCGACGGCAATGTGGGGCTGCTCGGCCCGGACTACGGCGGCTACTTTCCGGTCGGCGATGCGCAGGCGCTGGCGCGTCTGATGCAACGCGCGGTGAATGACGCGGCCTTCCTGGGCCATCTGCGCGAGCAATGCGCGCTGCGCGAACCTGGTTTCACGCCCCCCGCCGAGCGCGCCGCCGTGCGTGCCCTGCTGGCCGACATGCTTGCGCTGCGCACATTGACCAGCGCTGACACCATCGCCTGACCGCCGCCTCTGCTGCGCCGGTCACCCGATGCCCTTGTCCCGAGACTGCGGCGCTCGTCTGATCGTGGAACCGCCACAGCGGTTCAGGATCAGGCCGCCGGGGCACTCTGCGGAGCGAAGTAAAGGAGGAGGCGTCGGCCGCAGGCCGGCGACGGGGGACATGAGCGGAGCAGAGTGCCCCGGCGGCCTGATCCCGCTCCCAGGCAGGCATGCCTGCTTGAACCTCAGATCACCGCCGCCAACCGCGTCCCCTGATCGATCGCACGTTTGGCATCGAGTTCGCCGGCTTCGTCGGCGCCGCCAATCAAATGGGTCTTCACCCCGGCCGCGCGCAACGGCTCCACCAACTCCCGCAGCGGCTCTTGCCCGGTGCACAACACCACCGTGTCGCACTCGATCAACTGCCCGTCGCTGCGCTTTTCACCGTAGGTCACGAAGAGGCCCTGCGGCGTGATGCGCTCGTAGTTCACGCCGCCAATCATCTCGACCTTCTTCATCTGCAAGGCCGCGCGGTGAATCCAGCCGGTGGTCTTGCCCAGGCCCTTGCCAAGCTTGCCGCTCTTGCGCTGCAGCAAGGTGACCTGCCGCGCGGCCGGCGCAGGCTGCGGGCGCACCACGCCGCCGCGTACCGTGCCCGGGTCCGCTACGCCCCATTCGGCCAACCATTCGTGCAGGTTCATCGTGGGTGAATGGCCGGGCGCGGTGACGAGGAATTCAGCCACGTCGAAGCCGATGCCGCCCGCGCCGACGATGGCCACGCGCGCGCCGACCGCCTTGCCGTGCAGCAGCACGTCAACGTAACTCAGCACGTTCGCGCCGTCAGAGCCCGGAATCTTCGCGTCGCGCGGCAGCACGCCGGTGGCAAGCACGACTTCGTCGAACTTGCTTGCCAACAACTGCGCCGTCGTGGCACGCGTGCCCAGGTGCAGTTGCACGCCGGTGAGCGTGATGCGGCGCGCGAAGTAGCGCAGCGTTTCGCTGAACTCCTCCTTGCCCGGCACCCGCTTGGCCATGTTGAACTGGCCGCCGATCTGCGCGGCCGATTCGAACAGGTGCACGTCGTGGCCGCGCTCGGCGAGTGTGGTCGCGGCAGACAACCCGGCCGGCCCGGCGCCGACCACGGCCACGCGCTTCTTCTTTGCGACCGCGCGGATCAACAGCGTGGTCTCGTGGCCGGCGCGCGGGTTCACCAGGCAGCTCGCGAGCTGCGACTTGAAGGTGTGATCGAGGCAGGCCTGATTGCAGGCGATGCAGGTGTTGATCTGGTCGCGCTGCCCGGCAGCCGCCTTGTTCACGAAGTGGGCGTCGGCGAGCAGCGGGCGCGCCATGCTGACCATGTCGGCGCAAGCTTCTTCGAGAATCGCTTCGGCCACCTCGGGCATGTTGATGCGGTTGCTGGTGATCAGCGGCACCCTGTAGCCGGCGGCGCGCAGCTCCTTGCGCATCTTCTGCGTGACCCACGCGAACGCGCCGCGCGGCACGCTGGTGGCGATCGTCGGCACCCGTGCTTCGTGCCAGCCGATGCCGGTGTTGATGATGGTGGCGCCTGCGTCGGCCACGGCTTTCGCAAGCATGACCACCTCTTCCCAGCTGCTGCCGTCGGGGATCAGGTCGAGCATCGAGAGGCGGTAGATGATGATGAAATCAGTGCCGACCGCTTCACGCACGCGCCGCACGATCTCGACCGCCAGGCGCATGCGGTTCTCGTAAGCGCCGCCCCACTCGTCGGTGCGGTGATTGGTGTGGGTGACGAGGAACTGGTTGATGAAATAACCTTCGCTGCCCATCACTTCCACGCCGTCGTAGCCGGCCTCGCGCGAGAGCTTCGCGCAACGCACGAAAGCGCGTATCTGGCGCTCGATGCCGCGCGCGCTCAGCTCGCGCGGCGTGAACGGCGAGATCGGGCTCTGGATGCGCGACGGCGCCACGCAGAACGGCTGGTAGCCATAGCGCCCGGTGTGCAAAATTTGCAGCGCGATCTTGCCGCCTTCGGCGTGCACCGCGTCGGTCACTGTTCTGTGGCGCTTGGCGCCGCCGCTGGTGCTCAGCGTGCCGGCCAGCGGCTTGGCCCAGCCTTCGATGTTGGGTGCAAAGCCGCCGGTCACCATCAGGCCGACGCCGCCACGCGCGCGCTCGGCGAAATACGCGGCCATCGCCGGGAAGTGCTTGCGGCCATCTTCCAGGCCTGTGTGCATGCTGCCCATCAGCACGCGGTTCTTGAGCGTGGTGAAACCGAGGTCGAGCGGGCTGAGCAGGTGGGGGTAGGGCACGGGCATGCGGGGCGCTTTCGGCAGCGCCCGGCGGGCGGCGGCCTCGATCATCGCAGCGAAGTGTGCGGCCCGATCCTGTGGCTTTCGCGGGTTGCGGATCAGGCGCAGACCAGCGCCATCAGCCTGGCAGGCGCTATCACGACCGGGCCGGCGCGCTCGCCCAGCAGCGCCACGACCCCAAACTCGGGCTGGCGCGTGTCGCGCCGCAGCGGTTCGCTCAGGGCGGCGCCGCGGGCGGTGGTCACGGTGGCCACTTCGGGCGTGTGAGCGCTGGGCCCGCGCCGCACCACGATGCCGGTCTCGCCCGACGCCAGTTTCACAAAACAGCCCGGCGGGTACAGGCCGAATTCCTTGATGAGCGCCGCGGTGGTCGGGTCGCGCGGATGGTCGGCGAACAGGCTGCGCGCAACCTGATCGGCACCCAGCGCTTCGCGGCTTTGGCGCGGGCTGAGCCGGGCTGTGTACACGTCGCACTGGTGCAGCACGGCGGCCAGCGGGGTCACGTCGCGCAGCCCCGACGGGTAGCCGCTGCCGCTGCTCGTCTCGTGGTGCTCGGCCACGGCCTGCAGCCATTCGGGGTCGGTGATGCCGGCCAGCGCCAGCATGTGCATGCTGCGCTGCGGGTGGCTGTGAATGGCTTCGCGCTGCGCCGGTGTGAGTGGCGTGGCCTGTGCGGCGAGTTCGCCTTGCAGCTCGAGCATCGACACGTTCATCGTCAATGCGGCCTTGAAGGCGCGCTGCACGTCGGGCTTGTTCCAGCTCAGGCGCTGCACCGTGAGGAAGGCGGCGATTGCGCAGTGGATCGAGTGATTCGCGCCGTACTGCGCGTGCCGGCCGCCATGCTGGCGCAGCACCTGGAAGATGGCCAGGTCGGGGTCACGTTCGACCAATGCCATCAGCGGCGCGGCCACGTCGTCGATCACGACATCGAGGTTCTTCTTCGGCAGCGCGCACAAGGCCCGTGTGGCGCTGTCGATCGATTCTTCCCAGAGCCGCGGCAGTTGCTCGGGCGGCGCTTTCAGCACCCGGTGGGCGGTCGTTTCCAGCTCGGCCAGGTCGACCAACATGCCGCGCGAGAACAGCGCCTGCAGTTGTTCCAGGCTCACCAGAACCTGGCCGCGTGCCAGCAGCAGCGTGTGGTCGCTCTGCCGCACGCTGAAGGGCAGCGGCACGCCCACCTGCAGGCGGTGCTTGACCGATTCGAGTTCGATGAACCGCATGGCGCTCCGGCGAGATGGTGTGGGACGGTCGACCGGGGCGTGCAACACCCGGGCATCACGTTGTTTTCGGCGCGGGTGGCGCGGGCTTGAGGCCTGCTGCCAAGCGCGCCGTGGCGCTACGCTTCGGGCATGGCCCCGACCTCGCCCGCCAACCCGATCAGCGCGCTGCACCGGCGCCGCCTGCGTGACGTGTACCGCTCGGCCGGTTGGCCGTGCCAGGACGCGCTGGAGATCGAGCTGCTCGTGGCCGGCTTGCTGGAGCGGGTGCGCAGCGCGGCCGGCCACGAAACGCTGCGGGTCACCGACGCCGGCCTTCAGGTGCTGGCCGAGACGCAGCAGCGCAACCGCGCGCGGCGCGATGCCCACGAAAGCCTGGTCGAGCGTGTGGCCCGCGAAATGACCCGCGCCGGGCGCATCGCATGGCAGGGCCTGAGCCTGCGCGCGAAAGTCGACGAGGTCTGGGTGATGGCGATGCCCGACGTGTTCTCGGTGCGCCACACCACGGTCGAGGCCTATCTCGAGCCAATCGTCCACGAGATCAAGGTGCAGCGCTCCGACCTGCTTTCCGACCTGCGCAGCGCCGGCAAACGTGTGGCCTACCTGCAGCTCAGCAGCGAGTGCTGGTACGTCATCCGCGAAGGCATTGCGCGGCCTGATGAAATTCCGCCGGAGTGTGGCGTGCTGGTGGCCACACAAGCCGGGCTCGACGTGGCCCGCCCGGCGCCCAGGCGCGCGATGCAGATGCCCTTCGGCCTGTGGATGGCGCTGGCCCGTGCCACACCGCTGGAAGGTTGGCGGCACGAAGACGCACAAACGCATCTCGGCGACACTCGGGGCGACCTTCCGCCCTCAGCAACAGAGCCCTGACGCCGCCCCATGCCCGACCCGAACCCCACCCGCGAGCGCCAGGCCTTGTGGGCCGCACTCGTGCTGATCGTGATCTGGGGTGCGAACTTCAGCGTGCAGAAAGAAGTGTTCAAGGCGCTCTCGCCGGGTGGTTTCCTGTTCGTGCGCTACCTCATCATGCCGGTGGCCGCGGCCGTGCTGCTGTGCTGGCGCCACGGCACACGCTGGCCGCAGGTGCCGCGTGCAGAGCTGCTGTTGCTGTTGAGGCTCGGGCTCGTCGGGCACTTGTTGCACGTGGGCCTCGTGACCTACGGCATCCACTGGTCGACGGCGTTTTCGAGCTCGCTGATCCTGGCCTGCGGGCCGGTGTTCACCTTGCTGATCCTTCGCTGGCACGGGCTGGAAAAGCTCACCCACGGGCAGATCGCCGGGGTGGCGGTGGCGTGTGCCGGCGTATTGCTGTTTCTTTCCGACAAGTTTCTGGGTGGCCGTTGGCAGGCCAGCGGTGGCGACCTGACGCTGCTGGTCGCCGCCTCGTTCTTCTCGTACTACACGGTCGCTGCCAAGCCGCTGATCGAACGCCACGGCGGCGTGACGGTGATGACCTACGCCACGCTGCTGGGCAGCGGCCCGGTCGTGCTGCTGAGCCTGCCCGCCGGCCTGAGCGTCGACTGGGCTTCGATCAGCCCGCTGATCTGGCTCGGCACGTTCTACGCGGTGCTGATCTCGGCCTTTCTCGGCTGGATGGTCTGGGGCTGGGTCAACGCGGTGCGTGGTGTGGCCCGCAGCGCGCCGCTGATGTACCTGATGCCGCCGGTGGCCGGGCTCGTGGCCTGGGCCGTGACGGGTGAACGCTATACCGGCATCAAGCTGGCCGGCGCAGCCCTCACGCTGGCAGGGGTGGCCGTGGCGCAGTACGCTTCGGCTCGGCCGAACGACCCGGTGCGCGAAGCGCCGGCGCCGGTGGACTGAAATCGACGGAGAAAGTCTGATGCGCACCCCGCCCCGACACGCCCTTTCACTGCTGGCCCTGGCCGCGCTGCTGGTCGCCTGCTCAAAGCCGGCCGACGTGCCGCCCGCCGTGGCCGCTGTGCCGAAGCCGCCAGCGGTCGCTGTGGCCGACCACGCGGAGACCGGCATCGCCTGGAAACACGCCAGCAACGACGCCGAGGTCGACGCTGCGTTCGCGCTCGCCAAGGCCGAAGCCAAACCGGTGTTCGTCTACTGGGGCGCGAAGTGGTGCCCGCCGTGCAACCAGGTCAAGGCCACGCTGTTCAACCGGCAAGACTTCATCGAACGTTCGCGCGCTTTCGTGCCGGTGTATGTGGACGGTGACAGCCCCGGCGCGCAGAAGATCGGGGCGCGGTTCAAGGTCAGCGGCTACCCGACCATGGTGCTGTTCAGCCCGCAAGGCACCGAGCTCACACGCTTGCCGGGCGAAGTCGATGCGCAGCGCTACACCGAAGTGCTCACGCTCGGCATGAACGCGCAGCGGCCGGTGAAAGAGGTGCTGGCGCTGGTGAAGGCGGGCGGCGCCGGCCTCACGCCCAACGATTGGCGGCTGCTGGCCTTTTACTCGTGGGACACCGACGAGAAGCAGGTCGTGCCCAAAGACGACGTGCCGGCCTTGATGAAACAGCTTGCCGCCGCCTGCCCGGCCGACCAGACCGAAGTGGCCACGCGCCTGCAGCTCAAGGCACTCGCTGCGGTCGATGAAAAAGCACCGGCCCGGCCCGACGCCGCGGTGCAGGCCCGCGTTGTTGCGCTGTTGACGGATGCGCCGGCCGCGCGCGCCCACATGGACGTGCTCGCGAACTACGCGACCGACATCACCCACGCGCTCAGCGCCAAGGGCACGCCGCAGCGCGCCGAGTTGCTGGCTGCGTTCGAAGTGGCACTCAAGCGCTTCGAGGCCGACACCACGCTGTCGCGTGCCGACCGGCTCAGCGCATTGATGTCGCGCGTGGCGCTGGCGCGCATGGACGCGGCGAAGGGCGAAACCGCAAAGTTGCCCGATGCCCTGGTGGCCGATGCGAAAGCACACGCCGAGCGTGCCGACCGCGAGATCACCGACGGCTACGAGCGCCAGGCCGTCATTCCGTCAGTCGCACACCTGCTGACCGACGTGGGCCTGGTGGCAGAGTCCGACACCCTGCTCAAGGCCAGCCTGGCCAAGAGCCACTCGCCCTACTACCTGATGCTCGGCCTGGCCAGCAACGCGAAGAAGCGTGGCGACAAGGCCGACGCACTGCACTGGTACGAAGAGTCGTTCGACAAGAGCGAAGGCCCGGCGACACGGCTGCAATGGGGCTCGGGCTACGTGAACGCGCTGGTCGACCTGTCACCGCATGACGAAGCGCGCATCGAAAAAGCGGTGGGGCAGCTGCTCGATGAAGCGGTCACGATGCCCGACGCTTTCTACGAGCGCAGCGGCCGCTCGCTGCAGCGCGTGGGCAGCAAGCTGCAGGGCTGGAACAAGGGCGGCGCGCATGCGGCGGTGTTCAAGCGCGTGCAGGCGAAGCTCGACGGTGTTTGTAGCGCGTTGCCCGAAGGCGACCCCAAACGCACGAACTGCGAAGCGCTGCTGAAGCCGGCGCCGAAGAAGACGGCTTGAGGGCGCCTCTACACGTGGGCCCGGGTGCGCGCCCACGGTGAAAACCAGCGCCGTGTGGCATGGCGCTTGCCTTAGCATCCGCGCCATGCGAAACAAACCCGTTCGCAGCTTGACGCGCCCACTGCCCTGGCTGCTACCCGCAGCACTGGTCATCGCGCTGATTGCCGCCACCTTTCCGGCCCGTTCGGCCACACCCGCACCCGCCGCCACTTCGGCGGCGCCTGCCGCATCGTCGGCCACGGTCGGCGCCTGGGCACACGCCTATGCCGCTTTCGGCCAGCCGAAGTACCCGCGCGGCTTCAGTCACTTCGACTACGTGAACCCGGAAGCGCCCAAGGGCGGCACGGTCTACCTGCCGAACCCGGATCGGCGCACCGCGTTCGACAAGTTCAACCCGTTCACGGTGCGCGGCGCGGCGCCGGCCGGCCTCGAGATCTTCATGCTCGAGACCTTGGCGATCACCAGCGCCGACGAGCCGATGACGATGTACGGCCTGCTCGCCGAAGAGATGCTGGTCGCGCCCGACAAGAGCTCGATCACCTTTCGAATCAACCCGAAGGCGAAGTTCTCGAACGGCGACCCGGTGACCGCGCAAGACGTGAAGTTTTCCTACCACTCCCTCACCAGCAAGTACGCGAGGCCTGCCTACCAGACGACCTACAGCGAAGGCGTGAAGCAGCTCGTGGTCGTCGACGAACGCACGGTGCGTTTCGACCTCAGCGACAAGAGCAGTGCCACGCTGTTCAAGCTCGGTGGCCTGTACGTCTTCTCGCACAAGTGGGGGCTCAAACCCGATGGCAGCCGCGTGCGTTTCGACGAACTGCTCAACGAGATTCCGTTGTTGAGCGGGCCCTACACGGTGGCCGCGCAAGACCCGCCGCGGCGCATCGAGTTCAAGCGCAACCCGGCCTACTGGGCCGCCGATCTCGGCGTGCGGCGGGGCTCCTACAACTTCGACCGCATCGTCTACCGCTACTACAAGGACGAAACCGTCTCGACCGAGGCCTTCAAGACCGGCGAGTACGACCTCGTCAAGGTTTATGCCGCAGCGATCTGGGCGCGCCAGCACCGCGGGCCGAAGTGGGACGACGGCCGCATCATCAAGACGCCGTTCGAGACCAATGCCGGCAAGGGCCTGCAGTCGTACGAACTGAACCTGCGCCGGCCGATCTTCGCCGACATCCGGGTTCGCCAGGCGATCGCTCTCTCGTACGACTTCGAGACCAACAACCGCTACCACCGCCTGAAACGCGCGAACAGCGTGTTCAACAACTCCGATTTCGCGGCCAGTGGCTTGCCCTCGCCGGGCGAGCTGAAGTTGCTGGAGCCCTACCGCGCCGAGCTGCCCAAGGAAGTGTTCGGCCCGGCCTACCTCGCACCACGCAACGACTCCGACGAGAACGCGCTGCGCCGCAACCTGCTGAAAGCGCGCAGCCTGCTCAACGAGGCCGGCTGGAAGCTCGCCCCCGACGGCAAACTGCGCAATGCGAAAGGCGAGCCGTTCATCTTCGAGTACCTTTCGGCGACCGGCCAGAACACCGACCAGCGCATGAACCCGTGGCGCCGCAACCTCGAGAAGCTCGGAATCCAGTTGCCTGACCGCAAGGTCGACTACGCGCTGTTCAACCGCCGCCTGACCGATTTCGATTTCGACATGGTCACGATCGTCGAGCCCGCGTTCACGCTGCCGGAGGTGGCCAACTATGTCGACCTGTACGGCAGCAAGGCGGCCGGCGAGCCCGGCAGCGGCAATTTCCGCGGCGTGAAGAGCAAGGCCGTCGATCATGTGCTCGAAGCGATGACGGAGGCCACCACGATCGAAGATTTTCGCGACGCCTGCCGCGCGCTCGACCGCATCGTGATGTGGAACTACTGGCAGGTGCCCGAGCTGTACAGCAATTTCGAAGACGTTTCGTACTGGGACAAGTTCGCCATGCCGGCGGTGCGCCCGAAGTACTTCCAGATTGACAACTCGCCCACGGTGACTTCGCTGCTGGCCTGGCCGCTGACCACCTGGTGGCTCAAAGACGCCGCCCGGCGCTGAGAGCCCCGATACCCGACAAGACAAACGAGCCGCGATGCTGAGCTACATCCTCAAACGAATTCTGCTGATGATCCCCACACTGCTGGGGGCGCTCACGATCACCTTCATCGTGATCCAGTTCGTGCCGGGCGGGCCGGTCGAGCAGATCATGGCCGAACAACGCGCGGGTGCCGGTGGCGAAGGCTACCGCGCACGCGCCGACAACAGCGCCAAGCAGATCGAGGAGCTGAAGAAACTCTACGGCTTCGACAAGCCGGCCCACGTGCGCTACTTCGAGATGCTGAAGAACTTCGCCACCTTCTCGTTCGGCAAAAGCTTCATGCAGAACAAGGACGTGTGGGAACTCATCAAGGAAAAGCTGCCGGTCTCGGTGAGCCTGGGCTTGTGGACTTTCCTGATCTCGTACCTGATCTCGGTGCCTCTGGGCATCGCCAAGGCCGTGCGTGAGGGTTCGCGCTTCGATACGGTCAGCACCTTGTTCGTGCTGATCGGCTTTGCGATCCCCGGTTTCGTGCTGGGCGTGTTCCTGATCGTGCTGTTCGCGGGCGGCACTTTCTGGGACCTGTTCCCGCTGCGAGGCCTCACCTCGGACAACTGGGCCGAGCTGGGCTGGTTCGCGCGCATCACCGACTACCTCTGGCACCTGGTGCTGCCGCTGACATGCCTGGTGATTGGCAGCTTTGCCATCATGACGATGCTGACCAAGAACACCTTCATAGAAGAAATGCGCAAGCAGTACGTGCTGGTGGCGCGCGCCAAGGGCCTGTCGCAGCGCAGCGTGCTCTGGAAGCACATGCTGCGCAACGCGATGATCCCGATCGTCACCGGTTTTCCGGCCGCTTTCGTCGGCGCCTTCTTTGCCGGCTCGCTGCTGATCGAAACACTGTTTTCGCTCGACGGCCTGGGCCTGCTGAGCTACGAGTCGATCGTTCGGCGTGACTACCCCGTGGTGCTCGGCTCGCTCTACCTCTTCACGCTGATCGGGCTGGTCGTGAAGCTGGTATCCGACCTGTTGTACGTCGTCGTCGACCCGCGCGTGCAGTTCCTCGCGGTAGGCAAGTGATGAGCGCCGCGCTGGCCGCCGCCCCCACCGCCGAGGCCGCAGCGGCCGATGCGCCCTTGTCACCAAACCAGCGTGCGTGGCGGCGCTTCAAGCGCAGCCGCATCGGCGTGTGGTCGCTGTGGGTGTTCGTGGCGTTGCTGGTGTTGAGTGCGTTCGCCGAAGTGCTCAGCAACGACAAGCCGCTGGTGGCCCGCTACGACGGTGAGCTGTACTTTCCCCTGCTCAACAACCCGCCGGAAGTGCAGTTCGGCGGCGACTTCCGCACGCCCACCGACTGGAGCGACCCGTTCATCACCGCGCAGTTCAAGACGCCCGGCAACTGGTTGCTGCGCCCGCCGAATCACCATTCGGCCACCTCGATCGAGTACTTCGCCAAACCGCCGAACCCGGCGCGGCCGAACGCCAGCAACTGGCTCGGCACCGACGAACTTGGGCGCGACATGGTCGCGCGGCTGCTTTACGGCTTTCGCGTCAGCATCCTGTTCGCGCTGGCGCTCACGGCCATCGGTGTGGCCATCGGGTTGTCCGCCGGTGCGGTGCAGGGTTACTTCGCCGGGCGCATCGACCTCACGCTGCAACGCCTGATCGAGATCTGGACCTCGATTCCCGAGCTCTACCTGCTGATCATCTTCGCGTCGATCTTCAAGCCTTCGGTGTTGCTGCTGCTGATCCTGTTGTCGCTGTTCGGCTGGGTCGGGTTGTCAGACTACACGCGCGCCGAATTCCTGCGCAACCGTTCGCTCGAATTCGTCAAGGCGGCGCGCGCACTCGGCCTGTCCAATTGGCAGATCATCTGGCGCCACGTGCTGCCGAACTCGCTGACGCCGGCCATCACCTTCCTGCCGTTTCGCATGAGCGCGGCGGTGCTGAGCCTGGTGGCGCTCGACTTCCTTGGCCTCGGCGTGCCACCCGACGTGCCCTCGCTCGGCGACCTGGTGCGCCAGGGCAAGGCCAACCTCGACGCCTGGTGGATCATCTTCCCGACCTTCGCGGTGCTGGTGCTGACGATGCTGCTGCTGACCTTCATCGGCGACGCGCTGCGCGACGCTTTCGACACGCGCAAATCATGAGCCTGCCCCTTCTGGAAGTCGATCACCTGCGCGTGCGTTTCGGCTCGAGCACCGTTGTCAACGACGTGTCGTTCAGCATCGCGCCGGGTGAAAAGTTCGGGCTCGTCGGCGAGTCGGGCTCGGGCAAGTCGATCACCGCGCTGTCGGTGCTGCGGCTGGTCGACTCGGCCACCAGCAGCGGTGCGATCCGCTTCAATGGCGCCGACCTGATGCAGAAGTCGGAACGTGAAATGCGCGGCATTCGTGGCGCCGACATCGCCATGATTTTCCAGGAGCCGATGACGGCGCTGAACCCGCTCTACACCGTGGGCAACCAGATCGGCGAGGTGCTCGAGCTGCACGAGGCATTGCGCAAGAACGAGGCGCGCGCGCGCTCGATCGACCTGCTCAAGCGCACCGGCATTCCCGAGCCCGAACGCCGCATCGACTTCTACCCGCACCAGCTCTCGGGCGGCCAGCGCCAGCGCGCGATGATCGCGATGGCGCTGGCCTGCAAACCCAAGCTGCTGATCTGCGACGAGCCGACCACGGCGCTCGACGTGACCATTCAAGCGCAAATACTCGCGCTGCTCGACGAACTGCAGGCCGAGATGGGCATGGCGCTGCTGTTCATCACCCACGACCTGAACCTGGTGCGGCGTTTCACGCACCGCGTGGGCGTGATGGAGCGGGGCAAGCTGGTCGAAATGGGCGAGACCGCGGCGGTTTTCGCGAACCCGCAGCACGCCTACACGAAGAAGCTGCTGGCGAGCCGCCCGCAGCGGGTGGTTCAGGAAGTGCCGGCCGACGCGCAGATCCTGCTCGAAACCAAGGACCTGGGCGTGACCTTCACGCTGGCGCAAGGCTGGTTCAGCAAACGCCACTTCGAAGCGGTGCGCCACGCCACCTTGCAACTGCGGCGCGGCGAAACGCTGGGCATTGTCGGCGAATCGGGTTCGGGCAAGACCACGCTCGGCATGGCGCTGCTGGCCTTGCAGGGCATTTCTTCGGGCAGCGTGGCCATGGGCGGCGAACGCATCGACAACGCCGAGCGCGGTGTGCTGCGCTCGATGCGCAAGCGCATGCAGGTGGTGTTCCAGGACCCGTTCGCTTCGCTGAGCCCGCGTCTCACGGTGGGCCAGATCGTCGGCGAAGGCCTGGCCTTGCACCGCCCCGAGCTCTCGGCCGCCGAGCGCGAGAAGCTCGTGCTCGACATGCTCGACGAAGTCGGCCTGAGCGCGGCCAATGGCATCCACAACGTGCTGCAGCGTTACCCGCACGAGTTCTCGGGCGGGCAGCGCCAGCGCATCTCGATCGCTCGTGCCGTGGTGCTGCGCCCCGAGGTGCTGGTGCTCGACGAGCCGACCTCGGCGCTCGACGTGTCGGTGCAGCAGCAGGTGCTGGCCCTGCTCGCCGAGCTGCAGCGCCACTACGGCATGAGCTACGTGTTCATCAGCCACGACCTGGCGGTGGTGCGTGCGATGTCGCACCGCGTGATGGTGATGAAAGACGGCGACGTGATCGAAGAAGGCGAAGCGCAGGCACTGTTCGACACGCCGCGCGAGGCCTACACGAAAGCCTTGCTGGCGGCGGCGCACCTCGGCTGACCGAGTTACGCGGCGCGGTGGCCGCAGCCTTGAGCAAGAAGTCCGTGGCGCGCGAGCACGGTGCCTCAAGATCGGGCGCATTCATCCGAAACTGACGCATGGACCCTCGAGTATTACCGCTGCCGTGACTTCCGTCGCCGCCCTCATCGAGCCAGGCGCCCCCGCTGAGCCGGTGCTCGACAAGGCCGCGCGCCTTGAGCGCCGGCGCCGCCAGCGCCTGGGCATGCTGGCGATGGCGTTCGCGAGCTACGCGGTCGACACGGCGCTGCTGATCGCGATCGCGGCGACCGGCGCACTCGACGCCGCGGTGCCTTGGGCTTATGCCGCGGCCGGCATGACCGTCTGCGGCGCGTTTTACGGGCTGCTGAGCAGCGGCTGGAGCGAGCGCCTCGAAGACCACTACCTGGCCATGCCGCAGATGGTGGTCAGTGCGTTGATCAACCTTGGCTTCATCGCCTGGGTACCGCAGATCGGTGTGCTGCTGATGATGGTGCTGTTCATCATCTTCGCGTTCGGCTCGCTGCGCATGAACGTGCGGCGCGTGCTGATCGGCGCCGTGTTGCTCTCATTCGCCGTTGCCGCGCTGATCGCCTTTGCCGGTGATCGCCTCTCGCTGCCGATGGCCACCTGGCAGCAGCGCCTCGTGTGCGGCCTCTGGTTCGCGTTGATCCTGGCGCGCACCACCCTGCTCGGCCTTTACGGATCGCAAGTGCGCGAAGAACTCGCGAAGCGCAATGCACAACTCGCCACCACGTTCGCGAAGCTCGACAAGCTGGCCAGCCAAGATGAGCTGACCGGCACGCTGAACCGGCGCAGCATCATGCGTCTGCTCGAGGAAGAGCGCGAGCGCACGCGCCGCTCGAGCCAGGCCTTCGGCGTGGCGATGCTCGACATCGACCACTTCAAGGAGGTCAACGACCGCTTCGGTCACCTGGTCGGCGACCAGGTGCTTTGCCGTTTTGCGCAGACGGTGACGCAAGGCATGCGCAGCACCGATCGGCTCGGCCGCTTCGGCGGCGAAGAATTCCTGCTGCTGCTGACGGCCACCGAAGGCGTCGATGCCATTGCCAGCGCTGCCGAGCGCGTGCGAAGCAGCGTGGCCAATTTCCGCTGGGCCGAGATTGCACCGGGGCTCAGCCTGACGGTTTCGGCCGGCGTCTCGATGTGTGGCCGCGACGACACGACAGAGCAGTTGCTCGACCGCGCCGATCGTGCGCTCTACCTTGCCAAACGCGAGGGCCGCAATTGTGTTCGGCTGGGGCTGGCGGACTGATCGTTCGCGACAGCTGCGCCTACTTCGCCGCTTTGCGCTCGCCGAGCTTCAGCTCGTACCGCGCGTTCTTGTCGGTGTCGACGAACTGCAGCGAGTTGCCGGCCCATTCGTAGTGGGCCACGAACTCGTCGATCTGCATGGCGCCGTGCATCACCACCACCTCAACCTGGCTGCTGTTGAGTTTCAACCGGTAGACGATATCGCTGATGCGCACGCGCGCGGCACCGCTGGACTGCAGATCAACCACGGCCGGGCCGCAACTGGGCGCAGCTTTCGACGTGGCGACGCACAACGCGGCCGCGTAGCGGCCTGCGGCCGGTGCCGCCAGCGCGGGCGAGAGTGCCGCGCCGACGACGAGGGCGCCCGCCAGCGCGCCGGCGCGGAACCGAGCCGGTCGCGCCGGCCGAGGTGGGGGTCTCACGGCGGGCTGCACGCGCGTTACTTGAGCAGGCCTTCGGCCTTCAGCGCGGCCTGCACCGCCGGCCGGGCCGCCATGCGGGCCTGGAACGCACCCAGGTTCTTCAGGCCCGAGATGTCGATGCCGGTGTGAGCGGTCCAGGTCGTCACCGTGAACAGATAGGCGTCGGCGATGGTGAACGTGTCACCCATCAGGTACTGCTTGCCTTCGAGCTGAGCGTCGACCCACTTCAGCTTGTCGAGCGCGCGGGTACGGATCACGGCCTTGCCATCGTCGTTCATCGCGGGGTTGAAGAGGCCGCCGATGCCCTTGTGCAATTCGCTGGTGACAAAGTTGAGCCATTCCTGCACGCGGTATCGGGCCATGGTGCCGTTGGCCGGTGCGAGATGCTTGGCCGGTACCTGGTCGGCCAGGTATTGCGTGATTGCCGGGCCCTCCGAGAGGCGCTCGCCAGTGTCCAGCTCGAGCAGCGGCACCTGGCCCTTGGAATTGACCGGGTAGTAGTCGCTGCCGTCGGCGGCGAGTTTGTGGGTTTTCAGATCGGCCTTGACGAGATCGAAGGCCAAGCCGGATTCTTGCAGCACGATGTGCGGGGCGAGCGAACATGCGCCGGGGCTGTAGTAGAGCTTCATGGTGTTTGGTCGAGAGTCATGGGGCTCGTATTACACCTCGTTCGCGCCGTTCCCGCTGCCGCCCGGCGTCATTCAAGCGCTTTCACCAATGAGTGCAAAGCGACACCGCTTCCATTGCCGCACGGCGGCACTACATTGAATGCATGAACATGCACACCACGCCTCCTGCCCAGAACTTCACGGTGACACGCTCGCGCCAGGTCGAGCGGCAAGTGCGTGGCCAGCCCACGTCCGACGGCGACGGCGTGAAGCTGACCCGTGTGTTGACGCAGCCGCTGCAAAAGCGCCTCGACCCGTTCCTGATGCTCGACGCCTTCGGCAGCGATGCAGCCAGCGACTACATCGGCGGCTTTCCCAGCCACCCGCACCGCGGCTTCGAGACCGTGACGATCATGCTCGAAGGCCGCATGCGCCACAAAGACAGCGTCGGCAACATCGGCCTGTTGGAGCCCGGCAGCGTGCAGTGGATGACCGCCGGGCGCGGCATCATCCATTCTGAAATGCCCGAGCAGGAAGAAGGCCGCATGGCCGGCTTTCAGCTCTGGGTGAACCTGGCCGCGAAAGACAAGATGACGGCACCCGCCTACCGCGACGTGCCGCCGGCCGATGTGCCCGCGATCACGCTGGCCAGCGGCGTACACGTGCGCGTGATCGCCGGGCACGCGCTCGGTGTGGCCGGTGCCGTGAGCCGGCCCACGACCGAGCCGCTGGTGCTCGATATCGGCTTGCCCGCGGGCACGTCGTTCGACGCGGCGGTGCCGGCCGGGCACAACGCTTTTGTCTACGTGTACGGCGGCGCTGCGGCCGAGGTGGGCGGGCAGGTGGTCGAGAGCGAGCGGATGGCGATCCTGGCGAACGACGCTGCGGCCGATGGCGTGCGCCTCGTGGCCACGGCGCATCCAACCCGTGTGCTGCTCGTCGCCGGCGCACCATTGAACGAGCCGATCGCGCAGTACGGCCCGTTCGTGATGAACACCGCCGAGCAGATCCACGAAGCCATGGCCGACTTCCAGCGTGGTGCACTGGCGGCCTGACGGGCGCGTGAACAATCGCTGACGCACGCGCTGCCCCGCGGGGGCGCCGCGTCGGCTACGCTTGCGTCTTTGTTTTTCAGGATGCCTGCATGCC
>JBDTTU010000052.1:0-30317 GCA_039930465.1 Burkholderiales bacterium | reverse complement strand
GCGCTTCGGTGCCGTTCATGAAGCGCATCCGCGAGCTGTGCACGCAGCACGGCGCGCTGTTCGTTTTCGACGAGGTGATGACGGGTTTCCGGGTCGCGCTCGGCAGCGCGCAAAGCCTGTATGCGAAGCTGATTCCCGGCTTCGAGCCCGACATCAGCGTGTTCGGCAAGGTCATCGGCGGCGGCATGCCGCTGGCGGCCTTCGGTGCGAAGCGCGCGGTGATGCAGCAGCTCGCGCCGCTCGGCCCGGTCTACCAGGCCGGCACGCTGTCGGGCAACCCGGTGGCCACCGCCTGCGGCCTGGCCACGCTGCGCGAGATTCGCAAGCCGGGTTTCTTCGACGCGCTGAGTGCGAGCACGCGCTCACTGGTCGACGGCCTGGTGGCTGTTGCCCAGACCGCTGGCGTTCCGATGGTGGGCGATTGCGAAGGAGGCATGTTCGGTTTCTTCTTCGCGAAGGAATTGCCGCAGAACTACAACGCGGTGCTGGCCACCGACAAGGAGCGCTTCAACCGCTTCTTCCACGCCATGCTCGACCGCGGCGTGTACTTCGCGCCGGCACTTTATGAAGCCGGCTTCGTGAGTGCGGCGCACAGCGCGGCCGACATCGCTGCTACGTGCGCGGCGGCAGCGGACAGCTTACGGAGCTGAGCGGCACGCCGAAGCCTCAGGCCGGCGCAGAGCGCATGCCGTAGACCTTGCCGCCGGCGAACAGGTATTCGGCGCGCACCACCGCATCGCCCTTCTCGCCCACGCCCCAAGCCCCACACCCGCAGTTCGACCAGCACGAGGTTGCCCACCAGCAAGGCGATGCCGGTGATGTGCACGACTTCGAGCGCCGGGTAGACGACCGGGCTGGTGGCGATCCACGACAACATGAGCGCCATTGTCCACACGCTCACCGCTTCTAGAATGGCCCGATGCACATCCACATCCTCGGCATCTGCGGCACCTTCATGGGTGGCCTGGCCGCACTCGCGCGCGAAAGCGGCCACAAGGTCACCGGCTGCGACGCCAACGTCTACCCGCCGATGAGCGACCAATTGCGCGCCCTCGACATCGAATTGATCGAGGGCTTCGGCCCCGAGCAGATGGCGCTCGCGCCCGACCTGTACGTGGTGGGCAACGTGGTGAGCCGCGGCAACGCGCTGATGGAAGCCGTGCTCGATGCCGGCGCGCCGTACACCAGCGGTCCGCAGTGGCTTGCCGAAAACGTGCTGCAGGGCCGGCACGTGCTGGCGGTGGCCGGCACGCACGGCAAGACCAGCACCACCTCGATGCTGGCGTGGATGCTCGAGAAGGCCGGTCTCAACCCGGGCTTCCTTGTCGGCGGTGTGCCGCTGAACTTCGGCGTCTCGGCACGGCTGGGTAACACGCAGCCCGGCTCGCCGTTCGTGATCGAGGCCGACGAATACGACACCGCCTTTTTCGACAAGCGCAGCAAGTTCGTGCACTACCGGCCGCGCACCGCGATCCTGAACAACCTCGAATACGACCACGCCGACATCTTCGAGAACCTGGCTGCGATCGAGCGCCAGTTCCACCACCTGGTGCGCACGGTGCCGGCCCACGGTCGGCTCGTCGTCAACGCGCGCGAAGACAGCCTGCAGCGAGTGCTCACGATGGGCTGCTGGAGCGAAGTGCAGCGCTTCGGCGCGCGCAAGGAAGAGCCCGGCGCGCTGCGCGCGCGCGGCGAGCCGCACGCTTTCGACGTGCTGCGTGGCAGCTTGAAGATCGCGCGCGTCGAATGGCCGCTGCTGGGCGAACACAACCAGCTCAACGCGCTCGCGGCCATCGCCGCGGCCGAGCATGTGGGTGTGGCGCCCGAGTTGGCGGCCGGCGCGCTCGCCAGCTTCGAGAACGTGCGGCGGCGCCTGGAGCTGATCGGCGAAGTGGGCGGCGTGCGCGTCTACGACGACTTCGCGCACCACCCGACGGCCATGCGCACCACCGTCAACGGGCTGCGCCGCAAGGTCGGCATCGCGCGCATCCTCGCCGTGTTCGAGCCGCGCTCGAACACGATGAAACTCGGCGCGATGAAAGCGCAGCTTCCGTGGTCGCTCGAAGAAGCCGACCTGGCGTTCTGCCACAGCGGTGGCTTGGGCTGGGACGCTGTGCAGGCGCTGGCGCCGATGGGTGCGCAGGCGGTGGTGTGCGACACGATCCCCGAACTCGTCAAACGTGTGGTGGCCGCGGCGCGCCCCGGCGACCACGTGCTGTGCATGAGCAACGGCGGCTTCGGCGGTGTGCACGCCAAATTGCTCGCGGCACTGGGCGCGGCGCGGTGATGACCGATCCGGTCACCCATCTGCTCTACCTGCACGGCTTTCGCTCGTCGCCACAGTCGACCAAGTCGCGCAAGGTCGCGGCATGGGTACAACAACATCGGCCCGAGCTGGTTTGGTGCTGCCCGCAGCTGCCACCCTCGCCACGTGAAGCGATGCAGATGCTGTTCGATGGCGTCGTGCCGTGGCCCGCCGCAGAAACCGCCGTCATCGGCAGTTCGCTCGGCGGCTTTTATGCCACCGCCGTGGCCGAACGGCTGGGTTGCCGCGCAGTGTTGCTGAACCCGGCCATCGACCCGGCGCGCGACCTGGCGAAGTACATCGGCGAGACGAGCGCGTGGCACAGCGAAGAGCGCTTCTTCTTTGAGCCGGAATTCATCGACGAGCTGAGGGCCATCGCGCCGGGCGAATTGACCCGGCTGGAACGCTATTTCGCAGTGATCGCCAAAGGCGACGAGGTGCTGAGCTGGGTCGAGATGAGCACACGCTACCGCGGCTGCAAGGTCAAGCTGCTCGAAGCCAGCGACCACGCGCTGAGCGACTTCGACGAGCACTTGCCCGACGTGCTGGCATTTCTGGGCCTGCTCGTCACCAGTGGATGATCGTCCAGATCACCCGGCCCCAGACCTCGACGTTGAACCACGTCAGGCAGGCCAGGTAGGTGCCGCGCCGGAAGCCCCGGGCGCGCTGGATCCAGGCCTCGATGTCCAGGGTGATGAAGAGCACGAAGCACACCACCGAGCCCGTGGCCAGAATGGCTGCGATGACGCCGATGATCCAGCGAAAGACCGTCATGGATTCACCTTCACAGAATCACCACCAGGCGCTCGAGAATGAGCACTGCAAAAAAAACCAGCGCAGCCACCACCGTCCACTTGACGAGCCGGATGCCGATCACGCGATAGCGCTGCTGTCCGGTACCCACGTACATCGCCAGGCACACCGCGCCAGCGCCGAGCAGCAGAAGAAAGATCCAGCGGAAGATCAGCATCGTTCAAGGTGGGCCCGTCACCACGCCGGGGCCAGTTCGGCAAAGCCGGCGGGCGCGCGGGCAGCGTCTTCGAAGGTGACGATCTCGTAGTTGCTGGGGTCGGCCAGCACCGCGCGCAGGAGTTTGTTGTTCAACGCATGGCCCGATTTGAACCCGCTGTAGGCCGCCAGCAGCGGGTGGCCGGCCACGTGCATGTCGCCAATGGCGTCGAGAATCTTGTGCTTCACGAACTCGTCGTCGTAGCGCAAGCCTCCGTTGTTGAGCACCTTGTAATCGTCGACCACGATCGCATTGTCCATGCTGCCACCCAGGCTGCGGCCCCGCGAACGCATCGTCTCCACGTCTTTGGTGAAGCCGAAGGTGCGGGCGCGCGCGATCTGCTGCTTGTACTGGCCCGAACCCATGTCGAAGACCACCCGCTGGCCGGTCTGGTTGACCGCAGGGTGAGCGAAGTTGATCTCGAAGGTCAGCGTGTAGCCGTTGTAAGGGTCGAGCCGGGCCCAGATCGCCGAAGCGCCTTCGCCATGGCGCACTTCAACGGGTTTGAGGATTCGCAGGAAGTGCTTGGGCGCACTCTGAAGCTCAATGCCTGCGCTTTGCAGCAGGAACACGAACGAAGCCGCCGAGCCATCGAGGATCGGCACTTCTTCAGCGGTGATGTCGACGATCAGGTTGTCGATGCCCAGGCCCGCGCACGCCGACAACAGGTGTTCGATCGTGTTGACCTTGGGCGCGCCGGTGTCGCCTCCGGGCGAGATGGTGGTGGCCATGCGGGTATCGCACACCGCAGCCACATTGACCGGAATGTCGACCGGCACCGGCAGGTCGACCCGCCGGAACACGATGCCGGTGTCGGGCGGCGCAGGCCGCAGCGTGAGTTCCACGCGCTGCCCGCCATGCAGGCCCACGCCGACGGCCCGCGTCATGGCTTTGAGGGTGCGCTGCTGCAACATGCCGGCGATTTTAGGAGGCTTCGGCCCCGCGCGATTCAGCGCGGGGCTTTCGGTCTCGGCCCCGTCCCTGCGCCGGCGCGCCAGGAAAGGGCGTGTCCCCAGCATCAGTCGGCTTGTTTGCGAAGGAACGCCGGGATCTCGATCTCGTCCATGCCGTTGCTCGCCAGCGCGTCGACCTTCGCCGCTGCGGTGCGGCCGTTGCGCCACACGCTCGGCGTGGTCAGCGCGCTGTAGTCGTGCGGCGCGCTGGCGCTGCCGGCCTGCATCGGCTGTTGGCTCAGCGCGTTCTGCAGGATCGGCAGGTCGTGCGTGCCGGTGCGCTGCATGGGCTGGCTGTGCACCACGCTGATCGACGACTGCTGCTGGCGGCGCTGCGGCGACAGGCCGGTGGCGATCACCGTCACGCGCAGCTGGTCGCCCAGGCTTTCGTCGTACGCGGTGCCGTAGATCACGTGCGCGTCGTCGGCGGCGTAGCGGCGAATCGTGTTCATCGCGTTGCGGCTTTCGGCCAGCTTGAAGGTGTTGCGGTTGGCCGCGATCAACACCAGCACGCCGCGTGCACCGGACAGGTCAATGCCTTCGAGCAGCGGGCAGGCCACGGCCGCATCGGCAGCCTTGGTCGCACGGTCGGGGCCGCTGGCGATCGCGGTGCCCATCATGGCCTTGCCGGGTTCGCTCATCACGGTCTTCACGTCTTCGAAGTCGACGTTCACGAGACCCGGCATGTGGATGATGTCGCTGATGCCGCCGACCGCGTTTTTCAGCACGTCGTTGGCGTGCGCGAAAGCCTGGTCTTGGGTGATGTCGTCACCCAGCACGTCGAGCAGCTTGTCGTTCAGGATCACGATCAGCGAGTCGACATTGGCTTCGAGCTCGGCCAGCCCGGAGTCGGCCGACTTCATGCGGCGGTTGCCCTCGAACTCGAACGGTTTGGTGACCACGCCGACGGTCAGGATGCCCATCTCCTTCGCGACGCGCGCGATCACCGGCGCCGCGCCGGTGCCCGTGCCACCGCCCATGCCGGCGGTGATGAAGAGCATGTGCGAGCCTTCGATCGCCTGGCGGATGCGGTCGACCGCTTCTTCGGCCGCGGCCTTGCCGGCCTCGGGCTTGGCGCCTGCCCCCAGGCCCGTGGTGCCGAGCTGGATCAGGTTGTGTGCCGCCGAGCGGTTCAGTGCCTGTGCGTCGGTGTTGGCGCAGACGAACTCGACGCCTTGCACGCCTTCCGAGATCATGTGTTCGACCGCGTTGCCGCCGCCGCCGCCCACGCCGATCACCTTGATCTGCGTACCCATGCTGAACTCTTCGATCATTTCGATGGCCATGTGATTCTCCAAAAATACTTCAATGCAGTTGCCGTTGTGTTGACGGGCCGGGCCCGTCGCGTTTGTTCACTTGCTCTGTCCGCCTCGGTCGCCCGGTGGTGCCGGGGTCCGAGGTCGCTGGTGTCGCGCGGGCGGTGGGTCCAGCCCGTGGCAGGGGTGACCGAGTTGGCGTGAATGCAGGTTGTTTTTCATGCGCGCCCCGTTTCAGAAGTTGCCCAGGAACCAGTCCCTGGCGCGCCCGAAAAGTGTTTTCACCGAACCGGCCTGTTGCGCCGCGCGCTGGCCGCGCGAGCGTGCGATGCGGGCTTCTTCGAGCAAGCCCATCACCGTCGCCGAACGCGGGTTCGAGACCATGTCGTAGAGCGCGCCGTGGTAGGTCGGAATGCCCTTGCGCACCGGCTTCAGAAAGATGTCTTCGCCAAGCTCGACCATGCCCGGCATCACCGCCGCACCGCCGGTGATGACGATGCCGCTGGAGAGCAGCTCTTCGTAGCCGCTCTCGCGGATCACCTGGTGCACGAGCGAGTAGATCTCTTCGATGCGCGGCTCGATCACGCCCGCCAGCGCCTGGCGGCTCAACATGCGCGGGGCGCGGTCGCCCAGACCCGGCACTTCGAGCTGTTCGCTCGGGTCGGCCAACAACTGCTTGGCCACGCCGTATTCGATCTTGATTTCTTCGGCGTCTTTGGTCGGCGTGCGCAGCGCCATCGCGATGTCGCTCGTGATCAGGTCGCCGGCGATCGGGATCACCGCGGTGTGGCGGATCGCCCCATCGGTGAAGATCGCCACGTCGGTGGTGCCGGCGCCGATGTCGACGAGCGCGACACCCAGGTCCTTCTCGTCGTCGGTCAATACCGAATGGCTCGATGCGCTCGGGTTCAGCACCAACTGGTCGACTTCCAGCCCGCAGCGCCGCACGCACTTCACGATGTTCTCGGCCGCGCTCTGCGCGCCGGTGACGATGTGCACCTTGACCTCGAGCCGGCCGCCGCTCATGCCGATCGGCTCCTTGACCTCGTGGCCGTCGATCACGAACTCCTGCGGCTCGACCAGCAGCAGCCGCTGGTCGTTCGGGATGTTGATCGCCTTCGCGGTCTCGACCACGCGCGCCACGTCGACCGGTGTCACTTCCTTGTCGCGCACGATCACCATGCCGGTCGAGTTCTGGCCACGGATGTGGCTGCCCGTGATGCCGGTGTAGACCCGAGTGATCTTGCAGTCGGCCATCATCTCGGCCTCTTTCAGGGCCTGCTGGATCGACTGCACCGTGGCGTCGATGTTCACGACCACGCCGCGCTTCAGACCATGCGCCGGCGCGCTGCCCAGGCCGGCGATGCGCAATTCGCCACCGGGCAGCACTTCGGCCACCACCACCATCACCTTGGCGGTGCCGATGTCGAGGCCGACGACCAGATCCTTGTATTCCTTGGGCATGTTTGTTTTCCTACTTTTTGGCCGGTTTGCCGCTCGGATCGACCGTGGTCGAAATGCCCTTGAGCCGAACCGCATAGCCTTCGTTGTGCCGCAGGTCGGCGTATTGCAGCGGCCGCTGGTAGCGTGAGGTCACCTGCGTCACGGTGCTCACGAAGCGCTGGGTGCGCTCGACCACCTCGTCGTCGCTGCCACGGCCGAGTTCGACTTCGGCGCCACTGTCGAGCTTGACGCGCCAGGAACCGCGGCCCGAGAGTTCGAGCGCGTCGATGTGCTCTTCCATCGGCGCGAACACGGGCTGCAGGCGGCCAAGCATCGTGAGCATCTGCGCCGCCGCCGCCTCGGGCCCGCGCAAGGTGGGCAGCGCTTCGTCTTCCACGTCGCCAAGATTGGCTTCGAAGACTTCACCGAAACTGTTGACGAGCTTGTCGTCTGCGTCGCCGCCACCTTCCCAGAGCGCCGCCGCGCGGTGCTCTTCGAGCAGCACGCGCAGGCGGTTCGGCCAGACCCGCTGCAATACGGCCTGGCGCACCCAGGGCACCGATTCGAACGCGCGCCGGCCGGCCGCCAGGTCCAGCGTGAAGAAGTTGCCGACCAGCCGCGGCGCGGCGTTGGCCCGGATCGTCAGCGCGCTGTTGTGCGCGAGGTCGCCTTCGATGCGGATGCTCTGCACCGCGAACAGCGGCAAGCGCATCACCCACATCGACAACACCGCCACGATCGCGCACACGCCGATGGCCGCCAGCAGCGCGGCGGTCAGGTTCATCAGCCGGATGTCGGCCGGCAGCGTGGGAGCAGAGGCGGTCTTGGCCATGGTGTCAGGCGGCGCTCGCCCGGGTGGCGTCGAGGCCCGGTGGTCCACCAGGCGCAGCGTCGAGCGCCGCGCCGGCAACGATCTGCACGCACAGCGCTTCGTAGCTCAGGCCCGCGGCCTTGGCCGACATCGGCACCAGCGAGTGCGTTGTCATGCCCGGCGAGGTGTTCATCTCGAGCAGGAAGGCCTTGCGGTCGCTGCGCCGGATCATCAGGTCGGCCCGGCCCCAGCCGCGGCAGCCGAGCGTGCGGTAAGCCTGCACGACGATGCGCTGGATCTCTTCTTCTTCCACGGCCGGGAGGCCGCTCGGACACTGGTATTTCACGTCGTCGGTGAAGTACTTGTTCTGGTAGTCGTAGGCGCCTTCGGGCGCCATGATCCTGATGACCGGCAAGGCACGTGCCGACGCGCCCTGGCCGAGCACCGGGCAGGTCACTTCGTCGCCTTCGATGAACTCTTCGCAGAGCACGTCGGCGTCGTACCTGGCGGCCAGTTCGACCGCAGCCTGCATCTGTGAATAGCCCGCCACCTTGCTGATGCCGATCGACGAACCCTCGCGCGGCGGCTTCACGATCAGCGGCAGGCCCAGGTCGTCGGGCACGCTGCGGATGCGCTCGCGCGAGCGCTGATCCGGCGCGAGCCACACGTAACGCGGTGTCGGCAGGCCTTCGGCGATCCACACGCGCTTGGTCATCACCTTGTCCATCGCGATGGCCGAGGCCATGACGCCGGAGCCGGTGTACGGAATGCCGAGCAGTTCGAGCGCACCCTGCACGCTGCCGTCTTCACCGTGGCGGCCGTGCAGCGCGATGAAGCAGCGGCCGAAACCTTCGCGCTTCAGCTCGACCAGTTCGCGCTCGGCCGGGTCGAAGGCGTGGGCATCGACACCTTGCGAACGCAGGGCAGCCAGTACGCCGGTACCCGACATCAATGAAATCTGGCGCTCGGCCGAGCTGCCGCCCATCAGCACCGCCACTTTGCCGAGGGCCTTCACATCCATGCTCATGCTTCCGCACCTTTCGCGCTCAACATCTCGGCCACCAGCGCCGGCACGTTGCCGATCGAGCCCGCGCCCATCGAGATCACCACATCACCCGCACGCGCCTGCTCGACGATGGTCTGAGGCATCTCGCCGATCTCGTCCACGAACACCGGGTCGACCTTGCCGGCCACGCGCAGCGCGCGGGCCAGGGCGCGCCCGTCGGCCGCGACGATCGGTGCTTCGCCGGCGGCGTAGACCTCGGCGAGCAACACCAGATCGGCCGTGCCGATGATCTTCACGAAGTCTTCGAAACAGTCGCGGGTGCGCGTGAAGCGGTGCGGCTGGAACGCCAGCACCAGGCGCCGACCCGGGAATGCACCCCGCGCCGCGGCCAGCGTGGCCGCCATCTCGACCGGGTGGTGGCCGTAGTCGTCGATCAGCGTGAACGTGCCGCCGTCACCGGCCGGCTGTTCGCCGTAGCGCTGGAAGCGCCGACCCACGCCGTTGAATTCAGCCAACCCCTTCACGAACGGCGCATCGGGCAGTTCGAGTTCGGTGGCCACGGCAATCGCGGCCAGCGCGTTCAACACGTTGTGATCGCCGGGCAGATTCAGACTCACGCGCAGGTCGGGCATGCGCACGCCGTTGCGGCGCTGTACCGTGAACTGCATCGTGCCGGCATCGGCGACAACATCGACCGCGCGCACCATCGCGTCTTCACCGAAACCGTAGGTGACGACCGGGCGCGAGATCATCGGCATGATCGAGCGCACGCCGGGGTCGTCGCTGCACAAAATCGCCGCGCCGTAGAACGGCATGCGGTGGATGAACTCGACAAAGGCCGACTTCAGCTTCGCGAAGTCGTGGCCGTAGGTGTCCATGTGGTCGGCGTCGATGTTCGTCACCACCGCCATCACCGGCAGCAGGTTCAGGAACGACGCATCCGACTCGTCGGCCTCGACCACGATGTAGTCGCCCGAGCCGAGCCGAGAATTCGCGCCGGCCGCGTTCAGCCGCCCGCCGATCACGAAGGTCGGGTCGACACCCGCCTCGGCGAGCACGCTGGTGACCAGCGAGGTTGTGGTCGTCTTGCCGTGCGTGCCGGCAATCGCGATGCCCGACTTCAAACGCATCAGCTCGGCCAGCATCACCGCGCGCGGCACCACCGGCACACGCTTGGCGCGGGCCGCGATCACTTCGGGGTTGTCGGCGCGCACGGCCGTCGAGGTGACCACCGCCTCGGCACCGGCGATGTGGCCGGCATCGTGGCCGGTGTTGATGCGAATACCGAGCGAGGCCAGGCGGCGCGTGGTGGCGCTGTCGCTCTGATCCGAGCCCGAAACGACATAACCGAGGTTGTGCAGGATCTCGGCGATGCCGCTCATGCCGGCGCCGCCGACCCCTACAAAATGGATGTGCTTGACGGCGTGTTTCATGTCGTCGCCTCCGCCAAGCCGCGGCTCATCAACGCCCTGCCAGGTCGGCGCCGATGGCCGCATTTCGCTGGCCGATCCCCGTGAACGGGGCCCCTCGTCCTTCGCTTCATACGGCCACCAACCCTTCGATTTGATCTGCGACCCGCGCAGCCGCTTTGGGTTTTGCCAGGGCACGCGCCTTGGTCGCCATGCCGAGCAGCGCCTCGCGCTTCAGGCCCGACAACAGATCGGCCAGCTTCCTCGGTGTGAGTTCGGTCTGCGGCAGGTGGATGCCGGCGCCCTTCACCGCAAGCCACTTCGCGTTGTCACGCTGGTGCGCGGTGGTGCTGACAACCAGCGGCACCAGCACCGCCGGCACGCCGGCCGCGCACAACTCGCTCACCGTCACCGCGCCGGCGCGGCAAACGATCACGTCGCACTCGGCCAGGCGCGCGGCCATGTCGTCGATGAAAGGCAGCACCTGGGCCGGCAGGTTCGCGCGGGCATAGGCGGCCTGTACGCTGGCGTGGTTCGCCTCGCCGGTCTGGTGTGTGACACGCGGGCGATGCGCTTCGTCGAGCAGCGCCAGCGCTTCCGGCACGCACTCGTTGAGCACCCGCGCACCCAGGCTGCCACCGACGACGAGCAGGCGCAGCGGCCCGCTGCGGCCGGCAAAACGCTCGGCCGGTTCGGGCAGCGCTTCAATCTCTGCACGCACCGGGTTGCCGGTGACGATGGCGTCGCGGGTCCAACGCGCCGCTTCGCCGTCGAAGCCGAAGGCCACGCGCCCGGCGAATGGCAGCAGCGCGCGGTTGCTCATCAGCAGGGAGGCGTCGGCATTGACGAGCACCAGCGGCTTGCGCAGCAGCGCCGCCATCAACCCGCCGGGAAAACACACGTAGCCGCCCATGCCGAGCACGGCCGTTGCGTGGCGGTGCCGAAGGATCTGCAGGCAATTCCAGAAAGACGCGAGCAGGTGCAGGCCACCGTTCAGCGTGTGCATCAGGCCCTTGCCGCGCAGCCCGGCAAACGCGATCGTGTCGAGATCGATGCCGGTCGGCGGCACGAGCCGGTTTTCCATGCCGGCGGTCGTGCCGAGCCAGCTCACGCTCCAGCCACGCGACTGCATCTCACGCGCGACGGCCAAGCCGGGGATCACGTGCCCGCCGGTGCCGGCCGCCATGACGACGAGGTGGTTGGCGCTCATGCCCGCCCCCCACGCATCATTTGCCTGTTCTCGATATCAATCCGCAACACGATCGCCAGCGCGATCATGTTCATCACGATCGCCGAGCCGCCGTAGCTCATCAAGGGCAGCGTCAGCCCCTTGGTCGGCAGCACGCCCAGGTTCACGCCCATGTTGATGAACGCCTGCCCGCCCATCCACAAGCCGATGCCTTGCGCGAACAGGCCAGCGAACACCCGGTCGAGTGCGATCGCCTGGCGGCCGATGTGGAACAAGCGCCGCGCGAGCCAGAAGAACGCCACGATCACGCAGGCCACGCCAACGAAACCGAGCTCTTCACCGATCACCGCGAGCAGAAAATCGGTGTGCGCTTCGGGCAGGTAGTGCAGCTTCTCGACGCTGCCGCCCAGCCCCTGGCCGAAGATCTCGCCGCGCCCGAAAGCGATCAGCGAATGCGTGAGCTGATAACCCTTTCCCTGCGCATACAAAGGGTCCCAGGGTTTCAGGAACGCCAGGATGCGCTCGGCGCGCCACGGGCTGCTGACGATCATCAAGACGAAGGCGCCGACCAGCACCGCCACGCTCAGGAAGAACATGCGGCCGTTCACGCCACCGAGAAAAAGAATGCCCATCGCGATCACCGCGATCACCATGAAGGCGCCCATGTCGGGCTCGGCCAGCAGCAACATCCCGATCACGGCGAGCGCCACCGTCATCGGCGCCACCGCGCGCACGAACTTTTCCTTGATGTCCATTTTGCGCACCATGTAGCTGGCGGCGTACATCGCAATCGCGAGCTTGGCGAACTCTGAAGGCTGGAAGCTGAACGGCCCGATCGGGATCCAGCGGTGCGCGCCGTTCACGCCCTTGCCGATGAACGGAATCAACACCAGCACCAGCAGCAGCAGCGAGGCCACGAAGACCCAGGGCGAGGCCTTCTCCCACACGCTCACCGGCACCTGCACCACCACCAACGAGGCGATCAGCGAGACCACGAAGAACAGGATCTGCCGACTCATGAAGTAGGTAGGCGCGTAACGTGCGAACTTCGGGTTGTCGGGCAGGGCCACGCTGGCGCTGTAGACCATCACCACACCGAGCGCGAGCAGCGCGATCACGACGCAGACCAGCGCCTGGTCGAAGCCGGCCAGGCGCGTGGGCTGGCCGCCCTTGCCCACGTCGATCCAGTCGCGGACCGGGATCGTGCTTTTCTCGGCGGCCTTGCGGCCGGGTTTGGCGCGGGTCTTGTCGGTGCCTGCTTCGGCGTCGCCACGCTTGGGAATGAGCGCAGCGATGCGCTCGCGCAGCGCGGCGAAGCCGAACCAGGGCGAAGCGTGGGTTGCGCTCATGCCAGCACGCCCCCGCTGTCGGCCACGATGGCTTTCACTTCGGCCACGAACACTTCGGCCCGGTGCGGGTAGTTGCGGAACATGTCCAGGCTGGCGCACGCCGGGCTGAGCAGCACCGCGTCACCGCTGTGGGCGCGCTCGAAGCACCAGCGCGTGGCGGCTTGCAGGGTCTCGAAGCGCTGCAGCGGCACGCCGGTGGCGCTGAGCGCCGCTTCCACTTCTGCCGCGTCGCGCCCGATCGTGGCCACCACGCGCACGTGGCGGCGCACCGGTTCGGCCAGCGGCGAGAAATCTTGCCCCTTGCCGTCGCCGCCGAGGATCACCACGAGCTTGGCAGGCGCCTTGTCGTCGCCCAGCCCATTGAGCGCGGCCACGGTCGCGCCCACGTTGGTGCCCTTGCTGTCGTCGAACGCGTCGACGCCATTGAACGTGGCGATGTACTGCACGCGGTGCGGCTCGCCAGCGTATTCACGCAGGCCGTGCAACATCGGCGCCAGCGGGCAGTCAATGGCGCTGGCCAGCGCCAGCGCGGCCAGCGCATTGGCAGCGTTGTGGCGGCCGCGCACCCGCAGCGCATCGGCCGGCATCAAGCGCTGGATGTGCAGTTCTTCGGGTTCCTTGTCGCCGCGACCACGTTTGATCGTGTCGTCGGCTTCGAGCGCACGCACCAGCCAGGCCATGCCGTTTTCATCGACCAGTCCATAGTCGCCCGGGCGTTGCGGCCGACCCAGACCGAAACGCACGACGTGGCGCTCGACGGCCCGTGCCGGCCGGCCGCGCGCACCCTTGACCATCACCGGCGCGGGCACGAGTTTTTCGACCGCCGCGTCGTCGCGGTTGACCACCATCACGGCGCTCTGGCCGAAGACACGCGCTTTGGCCGCAACGTAGCTCGCCATCGAACCGTGCCAGTCGAGGTGGTCTTGCGTGATGTTGAGCACCGCCGCTGCACTCGGCTCGAAGCCCTTGGCTTGGTCGAGCTGAAAGCTGGAGAGTTCGAGCACCCAGACTTCGGGCAGGTGTTCGAACACCGGCTCGGCCGGGGGTGGCGGCGGCACGATGATGGGCACCGGCGTGTCGTCGTCGGCGTCGATCACGGCAGCGACCGGTGTTTCTTCGTCGGCCGGCTCGGCAGCGGCGCCTGCATCGCCGGCGTTGGCGTCGATCGAAGGCACAGCAAGTTCCGGCACGGGTTCAGCTTCCACCGGGGCGGCAGCGGCCGGCTCCAGGTCGAGCGCGTCGGCCAGCGTTTGCAGCATCGTCGACCCGATGTTGCCGGCCACCGCCACGCGCCTGCCGGTGCGCGCGATCAGCATCGTGGCCATGGCGGTCGTGGTCGTCTTGCCATTGGTGCCGGTGATCGCGATGACCTTCGGCGCATAGGCGCGCTCGGCCTTCAGGTCGGCGAGTGCGCGGGCGAACAGGTCGAGCTCGCCCTGCACGAGGATGCCAGTCTCGGCGGCGCGATCAAGTGGCGCGCGAATGCGCTCGTCGAGCGGCGAAAGGCCCGGGCTCTTTAGCACCAGCTTCACACCGGCAAAGGCTTCGTCGCTCAGCGCGCCGCGCAGCAACACGGCCGAAGGCACGTGCTCGGCCAACGCGGCCGCGTTCGGTGGTGTGTCGCGCGAGTCCCACACCTGCACCTGCGCGCCGAATCGTGCGCACCAGCGCGCCATCGCCAGGCCCGATTCGCCCAGGCCGAGCACGAGAACAGTGGTGTCTTTCAAATAGTCCATCAGCGCAGCTTCAAACTCGCCAGGCCGACGAGGCACAGCAGCATCGTGATGATCCAGAACCGCACGACGACCTGCGTTTCTTTCCAGCCCGATTTTTCGAAGTGGTGGTGCAGCGGTGCCATCTTGAAGATGCGCCGGCCGGTGCCGTAGCGCTTCTTCGTGAACTTGAACCAGCCGACCTGCAGCATCACCGACAGCGCTTCGACCACGAACACGCCGCCCATGATGCCGAGCACGATTTCCTGGCGCGTGATCACGGCGATGGTGCCGAGCGCGCCGCCGAGCGAGAGCGCGCCCACGTCGCCCATGAACACTTGTGCCGGGTGGGTGTTGAACCACAGGAACGCCAACCCCGCACCCGCCATCGCGGCGCAGAAGATCAGCAGCTCACCGGTGCCCGGGATGTACGGGAACAGCAGGTACTTGCTGTAGACCGAACTGCCGGTGACGTAGGCGAAGACACCGAGCGCCGAACCCACCATCACCACCGGCATGATCGCCAGGCCGTCGAGTCCGTCGGTCAGGTTCACGGCGTTGCTGGCGCCGACGATCACGAAGTAGGTGAGCGCGATGAAACCGAACACACCGAGCGGGTAGCTGATGGTCTTGAAGAAGGGCACGATCAGGTCGGCCTTGGGCGGCAGGTCGTTCGAGAACCCGCTCTGTACCCAGCGCAGGAACAGTTCAAGCACGCGCAGGTTCGAGGTTTCCGACACGCTGAAGGCCAGGTAGAGCGCGGCCACGAGACCGATCACCGACTGCCAGAAATACTTCTCTCCCGAAGCCATGCCTTCGGGGTTTTTCTGCACCACCTTGCGCCAGTCGTCGACCCAGCCGATCGCGCCGAAGCCGAGCGTCACCACGAGCACGATCCAGACGAAGCGGTTGCTCCAGTCGAACCACAGCAGCGTGGACACGCTGATGCCGATCAGGATCAGCACGCCGCCCATCGTCGGCGTGCCGCTCTTGGCCAAGTGCGCTTCGACACCGTAGTCGCGGATCGGCTGGCCGATCTTCAACTCGGCGAGGCGCCGGATCACCCACGGCCCGAAAGACAGGCCGATCAGCATCGCCGTCATCGCCGCCATCACGGCGCGGAAGGTGAGGTACTGGAACACGCGGAAGAAGCCGAATTCCGGCGACAGCGTCTGCAACCATGAAGCCAGGCTAAGCAGCATGCGGCGCCCCTTCGTTGCGTGGACCCATGGGGTTCATCAATGCCGACACGACCTGCTCCATGCGCATGAAGCGCGAACCCTTGACCACGACCGAACGGCAGTCGGGCGCCTGCGCCAGCGCCGCGATCAACGAGGGCGCTGCGTCGAAGTGGCGCGCCCCTGAAAAAGCCTTCGCGCTGTGTGCGCTCATGCTGCCCGCGACCCACAGCGCATCGATGCCACGCGCCCTGGCGTAGGCGCCGACTTCGGTGTGATACGCCGGGCCCTGGTCACCCACCTCACCCATGTCGCCGAGCACCAGCCAGCGCGGGCCGGGCATCACCGCGAGCACGTCGATGGCGGCGCGCACCGAGTCGGGGTTGGCGTTGTAGGTGTCATCGATGAGGGTCACGCGCTGGCCTTTGCTGATGAATGACTTGACCTGCGAGCGGCCCTTGACCGGCTCGAAAGCTTCGAGCCCGCGGCCGATCGCATCGAGCGGGCAACCGGCGGCCAAGGCACATGCAGCGGCGGCGAGCGCGTTCTTCACGTTGTGCCAGCCGGCCACGTGCAGTTGCAATGCGAGTGCGCCCGCTGGTGTTTGCAGCATCAAGGCCCAGTGCGGCGTGGCCGCGTCGCCGCTCCATTCGGCGTGGCAGGTCACGTCGGCCGGGCCTTGCAACGCGAAGGTCAGCGTGGGGCGTGTGCCGGCCAGTGCGTGCCAGAGTGCGGCATGGGTTTCGTCGGCAGGGAACACGGCCACGCCGCTGGTGCCGAGGGCCGAGATCACCGTGCCGTTTTCGCGCGCCACCGCTTCCACGCTGGCCATGAATTCCTGGTGCTCGCGCTGCGCGTTGTTGACGAGCGCGACCGTGGGCGCAGCGATGCGCGCGAGCTCGGCGATTTCGCCCGGGTGGTTCATGCCGAGTTCGACCACCGCGGCGCGGTGCCAGGTCTTGTCGTCCTGGCGCAGCCCCAGCAAAGTGAGCGGCACGCCGATGTGGTTGTTGAAGTTGCCGGCGGTCGCGAAGGCCGCGTCGCCGAGCCAGGCGCGCAGGATGGCTGCGATCATCTGCGTGACCGTGGTCTTGCCGTTGCTGCCGGTCACCGCGATCAGCGGAAGCTGCAGGCGCTGGCGCCAGGCGCGCGCGAGTTCGGTGAGCGCGGCCTGGGTGTCGGCGACCTGCAGGCCGGGCAGGCCGGCTTCGGCCAGCCCACGCTCGGCGAGGGCCGCGACCGCACCGCTGCCTTTGGCCTGGGCCAGAAAGTCGTGCGCATCGAAGCGCTCGCCTTTCAGCGCCACGAACAGGTCGCCGGCGCGCAGGCTGCGGGTGTCGCTGTGAACGCGCAGCAGTTCGACCACACCGCTGCCGACGAGCGTGGAGGCGGGCAACAGCACGTGCGCTTGCGCGAGCGTCATCATGCTGTGGCCCCACGCAAAGCGAGCCCGGCCTGGGCCTCGACGACATCCGAGAACGGCAGCTTCTGGCCACGAATCTCCTGGTAGTCCTCGTGGCCCTTGCCGGCGATCAGGATCACGTCACGCGCGTCGGCTTCACGCAGCGCGTAGCGGATCGCGGCGCGGCGTTCTTCCACCACCGTCACCCGATCCTGGTTGCCGGCCAGGCCGGCCACGATCTGCAGCGTGATGAAGGCCGGCGCTTCGTTGCGCGGGTTGTCGCTGGTGATCACCACGCGGCCGGCCAGGCGCTGCGCCAGCGCACCCATCAGCGGGCGCTTGCCGGCGTCGCGGTTGCCACCACAGCCGAACACGCACCAGAGCGTGCCACCGCGCTGCGCGGCGAAGGGTTGCAAGGCGAGCAGCGCTTTTCCCAGCGCATCGGGGGTGTGGGCGTAGTCGACGACGACTTCGGGGCCGGCCGTCGTGTCGGACGCCACGCGTTGCATTCGGCCGGGCACCGGCGTGAGCGTGGCGCAGGCACGTGCAGCATCGGTCAGCGTGACACCGGAAGCGCGCAGGGCAGCGATGACCGCCAGCAAATTCGAGACGTTGTACTCGCCGATGAGATGCGTGGCGACAGCCAATTGCGCCGCGCCTTCGTGCAGCACGAAGCTCAAGCCGCCACCGACGTACTTCACGTCGGCTGCACACAGCCGCGCCGGCTGCGCGACCGAATACGTCCACACGTCGAGTGCCGAGGGGTCGAGTGTGGCCGCCAGCCGTGCGCCCTGCACGTCGTCGATGTTCAACACCGCGGCCTTCAGACCGGGCCACGCGAACAAGGCCGCCTTGGCCTGCCAGTAGGCTTCCATCGAGCCATGAAAGTCGAGGTGGTCGAGCGTGAAGTTGGTGAACGTCGCGACGTCGATGTGCGTTCCGGCCAGGCGATGTTCGATCACCCCGATCGACGAAGCCTCGATGGCGCAGGCCTCGAAGCCGGCATCGACGAAGCGCCTGAAGCCCGCCTGCAGCGTCACCGGGTCGGGCGTGGTCAGGCCCGTGAACTCGATCTGTGCGTTCTTGCCTGGCGACGGCGGTTCGCCCATACCCAGCGTGCCCACCACGCCGCAGCGCCGGCCGAGGGCCGACAGGGCCTGGGCAACCCACCACGCGGTCGAGGTCTTGCCGTTGGTGCCGGTCACGGCGATCACGCGCAGACGCTGGCTGGGCGAGCCCATGAAGGCGCTCGCGATCGCACCGGTGCTGGCCTTCAGGTCGGCCAACGCGGCCACATCGGCCCGCTCTTCCAGCGCGAAGGCTTGTGCCCCGTCGGCCTCGACCAGGCACGCGTTCGCGCCTGCGGCGAGCGCGTTCGCCACGAACTGCCGCCCATCGACCGCGTAACCCGGCCACGCGATGAACGCGTGGCCCGGCTGCACACGCCGGCTGTCGGTCGTGAGCGCACGCACGCCACGCTGGGCGAACCAGCCGAGCGCAGCATCAACGGACGGGAGCTGGCGCAAAGCCATCAAAAGCTCTCCTCTTCCGCCGGCACTTCGTGCGTGACGATCTGCGTCTTCACTTCCAGGTCGGGCTGCACGCCGAGCGTGCGCAGCGTCTGCTGCACGACCTGGCTGAAGACCGGCGCGGCCACGTCGCCGCCGTACCACTTGCCGGCATTCGGTTCGTCGACCATCACAGCCACGATGATGCGCGGGTTGACGATTGGCGCCATGCCGACGAACCATGAGCGGTATTTCTTGGTCGCGTAGCTCTTGCCTTCCTGCTTGTAGGCGGTGCCCGACTTGCCACCCACGGTGTAACCCATGGTCTGCGCTTTCGGGCCGGTGCCCCCCGGGCCGGCGGCCATCTGCAGCATCTCGCGCACGGCTTGCGCGGTCTTGGCCGAAAACACTCGCTGGCCGACGACCGGTGTGGGCGGGTTGGTCTCGGGTGTGCGCGCCAGCGTGACCGGGATCACCTCGCCGTCGTGCGCGAACGCGGTGTAGGCGTGTGCGATCTGCAGCAGCGAAGCCGACAGGCCATAGCCATAGCTCATGGTCGCCTGCTCGATCGGGCGCCAGGTCTTGTACGGGCGCAGCCGGCCGGTCACGGCCCCGGGAAAACCGATCTGCGGCTTCTGGCCGAAACCGACCTGCGCGTAGAGCTCCCACATCTCGCGCGGCGTGAACTGCATCGCCATCTTCACGGCGCCGACGTTGCTCGATTTCTGGATCACCTGCGCCACCGTGAGGTCGCCATGCGGGTGCGCGTCGCTGATGGTCGAGCCGGTGATGGTCAGGCGCCCGGGCGCCGTCTGGATGATGGTGTTGGGTGTGACTCGACCGGTTTCCATGGCCCACGCCGCGATGAAGGGTTTCATCGTCGAGCCGGGTTCGAAGGTGTCGGTCAGCGCGCGGTTGCGCAACTGCGCCCCGCTCAGGTTGCGGCGGTCGGCAGGCGAATAGCTGGGAAAGTTGGCCAGCGCCAGCAGCTCGCCGCTCTGCGCGTCGAGCACGACCACGCTGCCGGCCTTGGCCTTGTGCTCGGCCACCGCGTCGCGAATGCGCTGGTAGGCGAAGAACTGCACCTTCGAGTCGATCGACAAGGTGATGTCGCGCCCGTCGACCGGCGCCACGCTGTCGCCGATGTCTTCGACGACGCGGCCGAGCCTGTCCTTGATGACACGGCGCGAACCGTCGCGACCAGCCAGGTCTTTTTCGAACGCGAGCTCGATGCCTTCCTGGCCGCGGTCTTCGACGTTGGTGAACCCGACCACATGCGTGGCCGCTTCGCCTTCGGGGTACTTGCGCTTGTACTCGCGCAACTGATGAAGGCCCTTCAGGTTGAGCGCGAGCACGTCTTTGGCTACCTGGTCGTCGGCGAGGCGTTTGAGCCAGACGAAATTGGTGTTGTCGTCGAGGCGGCCCTCGAGTTCCTGCGGCGTCATGCCGATCAGCTTGGCCAGCTTGCGGCGTTCGGCCTTGTCGGCACTGAAGTCTTTCGGGATCGCCCAGAGCGACGACGCCGGCACGCTGGAAGCGAGGATCTGGCCGTTGCGGTCGAAAATTCGCCCGCGGCTCGCTGGCAGCGTGAGCGAACGTGCGTAGCGAATCTCGCCCTGCTTCAGGAAGAACTCGGTGCCGATGATCTGCACATAGATCGCGCGGCCGAGCAGGATGCAAAAGCTCAGGCCCACGAGTGCCACCAGGAACTTCGAGCGCCACGGCGGCGTTTTCGACGCCAGCAGCGGGCTGGTCGAATAGTTGACGCTGCGCACGCTGGTTGCACCCGGCGACTTCCGCGATGCCGCACCGCCACTCTGCAGGCCGTTACCCAACCAGCTCATCGTGCAACTCCCGCAGAGGCCGAGGCAGCCCCGGACGCGCCCGCCGACGCCGCGCCCGCGTAGGTCACGTATTGCGTGACGGCCGGCGTGGCGCTGCGCATCGCGAGCTTGTCGCGCGCGGTCCTTTCGACCCGCAGCGGCGTGGCCTGCGACTGCTTGTCCGAGCGCAGGCGCTCGTATTCGCTGTCGAGCAGCCGCTCTTCGTTGCGGGCGCGGTCGAGCTCGGCGAAGAGGCTGCGCGACTCGTGCGACACCCGCACGAGGTACAGGCTGCTGAAGATCAGCGCGACGAGCAGCAGCACGTTGAGACGTGTCATGCCGCCACCTCGGTTCGCTCGGCCACGCGCATCACCGCCGAGCGCGAGCGCGGGTTGCCACGCACTTCGTCATCACCGGGCTTGACACGCGCGATCGACCGCAAACGCATCGCCTTGGGTTCGGCGAACGGTGCGCGCCGATCGAACACGTGTTTGCTCTCGCCCGCGACGAAGGTCTTGACGATGCGGTCTTCGAGCGAGTGAAAGCTGATCACCACGAGCCGGCCACCGGGCGCCAATACGTCGAGCGAGGCGCTCAGGCCTTGTTCGAGCTCCTCAAGCTCGGCGTTGACGAAAATCCGAAGAGCTTGAAATGTGCGCGTTGCAGGGTTCTGGCCCGCTTCGCGGGTCTTGACCGCACCAGCCACGACGTTGGAAAGCTCCCCTGTGGTTCGAACAGGGTTCCCGCTTTCGCGCCGAGCAACAAGCGCCTTTGCAACCTGTAGAGCAAACCGTTCTTCCCCATAGTCACGAATCACCTCCGTCAATTGGCACACATCGGCGCGGGCCAGAAACTCTGCCGCGCTCTCGCCGCGGGTGGTGTCCATGCGCATGTCCAGCGGGCCGTCGAAACGGAAGCTGAATCCACGCTCGGGGTTGTCGATCTGCGGAGAAGAAACGCCCAGGTCGAGCAGCAGACCATCGACCCGGCTGACGCCGAGCGAAGCCAGCAGCGGCACCAGGTGCGCGAAGCTCGTGTGGTGAATGGAAAAGCGCGGGTCGTTGATGCGTGCCGCGCCGATCGTGGCGGCTTCGACGGCCTGCGGGTCACGGTCGATCGCGATCAGTCGGCCCTCAGGCGCCAGGCGTTCGAGCAGCGCACGCGAGTGGCCCCCGCGGCCATAGGTGCCGTCGACGTAAATACCGGCCGGCGTGGTCACGAGAGCGTCGATCGCTTCGGCCAGCAAGACGGTGGTGTGTTGCCAGTCGCTGCGAGGGTCCATGAGAATTCAGTCGATCAGAAACTGAAACTCTTCAGCGATTCGGGCATTTCAGACTGCATGACTTTCGCTTCGTGCTCGGCGTAGCGCTGCGCGTCCCAGAGTTCGAAGTGGCTGCCCATGCCGAGCAGCATCAGGTCGCGCTCCAGGCCAGCGTAAGTGCGCAGCTCGGGCGGCACGAGAAAACGCGAAGACGCGTCGATATCGACTTCCATTGCGTTGCCGAGAAACACCCGACGCCAGCCACCGCCGCCCATCGGAATCGCTGCGATGCGCTCGGAGAACGTCTCCCACGCCGGGCGCGGGAATATCATCAACGAGCCTTCGGGGTGTTTCGTGATCGTGAGCTGATTGATGCCCATCGTGGCCAACAGCTCGCGGTGACGCGCAGGCATGGCGATGCGTCCCTTGCTGTCCAGCGTCAGGGCCGCGGGCCCTTGAAACACGTTGTTTGCCACAAACATCCACTAAAGTGCACTTTGCGCCACTGTAGCGGACGGGGGCGGCGTGGTCAATTCAAGATGTAAACAAAAATCAATGGAATCAAGGACTTAGCGCTGATTTTAAACCCAGCTCCGCCGGCAAAATACGTTCAAAAATAAGGACTTGCGGGGGGCAATGAAAGTGTTGGGTGAGATTGGTGCAGCTTGAATGCTGGACTGCGCCGAGCAACGCAATCAGCCCACGCTGCGAGAAACCGCACTGCAGGCGTGATCGGAAACAAAATGAGCACCACTTACGATGCCATCGTCATCGGCGCCGGCCAGGCCGGCCCATCGCTCGCGGTGCGACTCGCTTCCTCGGGTCTGAAGACCGCGCTGATCGAGCGTGAACACCTGGGCGGCACCTGCGTCAACGATGGCTGCATTCCCACCAAGACCCTGGTCGCGAGTGCCCGCGCTGCGCACCTCGCGCGGCACGCGGCCGAGTTCGGTGTGATCGTGCCGGGCCCGGTCAGCGTCGACATGAAGGCGGTGAAGGCGCGCAAGGACGCGGTGGTCGCTCAATCTGTCAGCGGGCTCACCGGCTGGCTGACCGGCACCGCCAACCTGAGCCTGGTGCGCGGCGCCGCACGCTTCACCGGGCCGCACAGCCTCGACGTGAGCAGCCAGGCCTTCAACGCGCCGAAGATCTTCATCAATGTCGGTGGCCGCGCGACGCTGCCCGACTGGCCAGGCATCACCGACGTGCCGGTGCTGACCAACACCTCGATGATGCAACTCGACACGCTGCCCGATCACTTGCTGATCGTCGGCGGCAGCTACATCGGCCTCGAGTTCGCGCAGATGTATCGGCGCTTCGGATCCAAGGTCACGGTGATCGAATACGGAGATCGGCTGATCGCGCGCGAAGACCGGGAGGTGTCGAAAGAAGTGCAGGAAATTCTGGAGCGTGAAGGTGTCGAATTCCTGCTCTCGGCGCGTGACGCGAAGGTCGACAAGGCCACCGATGGTCGGATCCATGTCACGCTGAATTCAAGCGGCGCCGCTCGCGAGTTGCACGGCAGCCACCTGCTCGCCGCGGTCGGCCGCAAACCCAACACCGAAGCGCTGGGCCTGCAGAGCGCGGGCATCGAGACCGACCCGCGCGGTTTCGTCAAGACCGACGAACAACTGCGCACCAACGTCGAAGGCGTGTGGGCGCTCGGGGACGTGAATGGCCGCGGCGCGTTCACACACACCTCGTACAACGACTTCGAGATCGTCGCCGCCAACCTGTTCGACAACGATCCACGCCGCGCCAGCGACCGCATCCCGGCCTACGCACTGTTCATCGACCCGCCACTCGGCCGTGTCGGACAGACAGAAAGCGAAGTGCGCGCCAGCGGGCGGGCGGCACTCGTGGGCTTGATGCCGATGAGCCGCGTCGGGCGTGCCCGTGAACGCGGCGAAACCCAGGGCTTCATGAAGGTACTGGTCGACGCGCAGACCGAGCGTTTTCTAGGTGCAGCGCTGCTCGGCATCGAAGCTGACGAGGTCGTGCACCTGCTGCTCGACGCGATGGCCGCCGGCGTGTCGTACAAGGTGCTCCAGCGCACGGTGCACACTCACCCGACGGTGAGCGAGCTGATCCCTACGCTGCTGGGTTCGCTCAAGCCGCTGGCCGGCTGATCGCCAGGGCCGAGTGCCCGGTCTGGCGCGTGCCGCACATCACAGTCGTGCTGCCGAATCAGTGCGACAAACCGGCGACTCCCCTGGGCGATGCCCGATAATCGCGCCCGGCCTCGTCGTTGGGGCATGGGCTGAAAGCATGAACAAGATGTGGCTCCGTGTGGTGTTGTTGGTGGTGTTCTCCCTGCCGGGCGCACTGCGGGCCGAGCCGGCCATCGGCGTGGTCACCATCGTCGACGGCGAGGTGTTCGTCACCCGCGACAGCGAACGCTTCGCGCTGGCCGAAGGTGTGCGCATCGTGGCCGATGACATCGTTGAATCGGCACCGCAGGCCAAGCTGGCGCGCATCGAATTCAGCGACGGCGTCACCCTCGACATCGGCCCGGCCACCCGAGTGCTGATGACGCCGAAGTTCCCGGGCCGGCGTGGCGGTGGCCGCAGCGCCAGGCTGTACGTGTTGCAGGGCTGGGCCAAGATCACCGTGCCGAAGAGCCTGCTCGCTGCGAGCTTCGCCACCGAGTCGTTCGACCTGACCGGCATTGCGCGCGACGCGGTTCTCAACCTGGAGCCCGCTTCATGGGCCGTGTTTGCAGAGTCGGGCGAATTGCTGCTGGCCGAGCGCAGCAAGGGCAAGGCCGCGCCCGCCGCGAAGCTGAAATCTGGCGAGTTCCTGGCCCGCAGCGGCGACGCGAAGGCCGTGCTCGCGCCGCGCCCGGCGCCCGGCTTCGTCGCCCGCGTGCCGCGCGCCTTTCTCGACACACTGCCCACCCGCGCCGCGCTGTTCGCCGCCCGCGACGTGCCGCCGAAGCGGCTGGCCCCGATCACCTATGCCGACGTGCAGCCCTGGCTCGATGCCGAAGCCGCGCTGCGGCCGCTGTTCGTGGCGCGCTGGAGAACGCTCGCGCAGAACCCGGAATTCCGCAAGGGGCTCATCGCCGGCTTGCGGGCCCACCCCGAGTGGGACCGCACGCTGTTCCCCGAAAAATACCTGCCGAAGCCGGCGGCCTCGGCCGCGTCAGCTTCTTAACGCTGAAACATTCGCCACTCACGGTCACCCCCATGAAGCTGCTGCTCAAGTTCAACCTCGTGTTCCTGATCGTCTTCGCCATCGGCTTTGGCGTGGCGGCGACTGTGGCGCGTGAACTGCTGCAGCGCGACGCCCGTGCCGAGGTGCTCGACCGCGCACGCCTGCTGATGGAAAAAGCGGTCGTGGTCAGCTCGTTCACCGCCGAGCACATCGCGCCGCTGCTGGAAACGCAGATGAAGTACACCTTCCTGCCCGAGTCGGTGCCGTCGTTCGTCTCGACCGAGATCCTGAAGAAGCTGCAAGGCAAGTACCCCGACTATTCCTACAAGCCGGCGATGCTGAACCCCACCAACCCGCGCGACCGTGCAGTCGAGTGGGAAGCCGACGTGATCGCGCAGTTCCGCAACACGCCCGACAAGACCGAATTTGTCGGCGAACGCGACACGCCCTCGGGCCGCTCGCTGTTCATCGCCCGCCCGATCAAGATCGTCAACCCGGCCTGCCTGCGCTGCCACACCACGCCCGACGCCGCACCGAAAACGCTGGTCGAAAAGTACGGCCCGAACAACGGCTTCGGCTGGACCATGAACGAAGCGCTCGGCGCGCAGGTGGTTTCGGTGCCGCTCGCGGTGCCGCTGCAGCGCGCCGACCACGCGCTCGGCGTCGTGATGGCCTTGCTCGCGGCGGTGTTCCTGCTGATCGGCGGCACGCTCAACCTGATGCTGTGGAAGCTCGTGATCCAGCCGGTGAGTCGGCTCTCGGCGCTCTCAGACCGCGTCAGCATGGGCGACATGGAAGCGCCCGATTTCAACTCGAAGTCGCGCGACGAGATCGGTGTGCTCGCCGATTCGTTCGCCCGCATGCGCAAGAGCCTGGTGCATGCGATGAAGCTGCTCGACAGCTGATGTTGGCGAGGTCTTCATGACCCACCCGGAAAGGCTCGGCAAGTACACCGTCACCGGCGTGCTCGGCGACGGCGCGATGGGCGTCGTCTACACCGGCTTCGACGCCGGCATCCAGCGCCGCGTGGCGCTCAAGACCATCCACAAGAAGCTGATCGACGACGACAAGCAGGCCGAGTCGATCGCGGCGCGCTTCCGCAACGAAGCGCAGGCCGTGGGCCGGCTGCTGCACCCGGGCATCGTGGCGATCTACGAATACGGCGAAGACGAAACCACCGCCTTCATCGCGATGGAATACGTGGAAGGCCGAAACCTCGCGCAGGTGCTGACCAAGACCCGGCTGCTGCCCGAGCCCGAGTTGCTGCGCATCATGGACCAGTTGCTCGATGCGCTCGACTGTGCACACCAGCACCAGGTGTGGCACCGCGACATCAAGCCGGCCAACCTGATCATCACCGCCACCGGCCAGCTCAAGGTGGCCGACTTCGGCATCGCGCGCATCGAGAACCGGGCGCTGACACAGCTCGATTCGATCATCGGCACACCGGGTTACATGGCCCCCGAGCAGTACGTGGGCGAAGCCATCGACCACCGCGTCGACATCTTCGCGGCCGGCGTGTTGCTGTACCGGCTGCTCTCGGGCGAAGCGCCGTTCACCGGCACTTACGAAGCGGTGATGTACAAGATTCTCAACGAGCACCCCACGCCCCCGAGCCAGGTGGCGGGCAGCGGGCGGCCGGCGCGTTTCGACGGCGTGGTCGCCAAGGCCATCGCGAAAGAGCCGCAAGCCCGCTTCACCAGCGCCGCCGAGTTTCGCGAGGTGCTCTCGCGCGTGGCGGCCGGTTTGCCTGTCAACCTGAACGAGACCACGGTCGTGATGCGGCCGGCGCCGAGCGCCGCGGTGGTTTCGGCAATGGGTGACGCACACGGTGCGCGCGCGCACGACAAACCCACCAACACGCCGAGCGGTGCGATCACGACCCCCATCACCGGCTGGGACAGCGCCGCGCTCGCTCAGGTCGAGCGTGCGCTGGCGGCGTTCATCGGGCCGATGGCGCGGGTGCTGGTGCGCAACGCCGCGAAAGCCTCGACCGACATGCGCGGGCTCGGTACGGCGTTGGCCGAACACATCGCCGAGCCGGCCGAGCGAAGCGCCTTTCTGCAGAAAGTGGGCGCGATCTCTTCATCGCTCGGCGGCTTGGCGCGCTCGCAAACGACAGCGCCGAAGTCGACGACTGGTGGCGCCACGGCCGCCGTAGCGCTGTCGGAAGCGACGCTGGCGCACGCGGTCAAGGTGATGACGAAGCACATCGGCCCGATCGCGAAGATCGTTGTCAGGAAGGCCTCTGCCGTCGCCGGCACGCAGGAGCAGTTCTTTCAGCTGCTGGCCGACCAGGGCGAAGGCGTGGACCGCAACAAGCTGCTGCAGGAACTGCAGCGGCACTGACCGGCTCAGCCGATCGGCGACACGCCGATCAGCCAGCGGTGCGCCCAGAACAGGAACACGGCGTAGAGCGCGAGGCCGCCGAACACCACGATCAGGTCGTTGGCCGGGCCGGCCGGTGCACCCGGCGCGGCGCGCGCCACGCGGCGCTTCAGCGAGATCCGGTCGGCCACGGCCCAGGCCAGGAACCCCCCGAACAGCAATACGTCGGCCAGGTTGCCATTGGCCAGCAGGTGCGACAGCGCCCAGAGTTTGGTGGCCACCAGCATGGGGTGCTTGGCCGCCGTCTTGATGCGCCCGGGCAGGTAGGCCGCGAGCAGCAGCGGAAACACCGGCAGCATCAGCAGCAGCGTCAGGTGGCGCAGTGCGGTCGGCGGTGTGTAGAGCACGACCGGTGATTGGCGCGCCACACCGTAGCCGTACACGAACAAACCGAAACCGATCAGCGAGACGACCGTGTAGAGGCCCTTCCAGGTGCCTTCGCCGCGCTGCGCGACCTGCTGGTCACGCCATGCCGGCGCGAAGACCGAGACCGAGTGGACGCCCAGGAACAGCACCAGACCGATGATCAAAAAGCTCATGCACACGCTCCCTCGTTGAGGCAGCGCAGTGTATCGCCGCGATCAGCGCGGTCGTTCAGGATCGATCAATTCGATTCCTTGATCAGCCGCCCGCTCGCCGACTGGATTGGCCGCGCATTCATCGGGTAGAGCCGGCTGAAGATATCGATCTGTTCGGCCGAGACTTGCACCGGGTTCTTCATCACCATCCAGAGCACGCCTTCGTTGCACGGCGGCGTGGTGAGCGAGCCCATGTAGGTGAAGTAGCTGCGCTCGCCGGGCAGCAGCGCGCTCATGTCGAGCGGCAGCCTGGCGGCGACTTCTTCGCCTTTTTCCAGCGGCAGGTTGTTCCACACACTTTGCACGATGGGCTGCGCGCTGCCACTTTCGAGCAACACCGCAACGACCGCCAGCCGGCCTTCCAGGTCTTTGTGCACGAGGTGCACGACCATGTCGAACTGCTTGCCGTCGATGCGCTCTTCCGACGGGCGGTGAAAGTGGAACTGCAGCAGTTCGTAGCGGCGGCCCATCACCTCGATCGAATTGCCTGCGGCCACGTTGACCTGCACCGTGTGGCCGTTGTCGATGACGCGGAACGCGCTCGGCTTGTAGTCGAACTGCACCGCATCGAGGTTGACCTTGATGCCGTCGCGAATGTCGATCGGGCTCTGGCGCGAGCCGGTCGAGCACTTGGCGAATTCTGGCTTCATCTGGCCCCAGCCTTCGGGGCCGCCACTGCCTTCGTAACTCCAGTGCGCCGGATGCGCGGCCACTTTGGGCGCTTGGCCTGCAAGCCGCTTGGTGGCCGGCATGGCGGAGCGCACGTGGCCCGCGGCAACAGGTGGGGCAGCGGGTTCCGGGGTCAAACTCGCCTTGGAGACGACCCGCATGACGTTCGGGCTCACCGCGTCGGGCGGCTTTGTCGCACCAAGCCGCGCCGCGAGCTTCTCGCGCAACATGTCCATCGGGTCTTGTGGTCCCGGCTTCTTCGGCACGCGGCGGGTTTCTACTTTCGCGGCCTCGGGCTCGGCCGGTTCAGCCCGACTTTCGGCAGCGGCTTTCGGCGCCGAATGGTCGGCTGCGTGCGCGCTCGCGCACAGCGCCACCAGGCCGAGCACCGCTCGGGCCAGCAAACGTTGCAGCGTGAATCGGGGAGCGGGCATGGCGGGTCTCCGGCACGAAGGGAGCGTGCCTCGCCTTCATATCGACCCGAACCCGTCAAACTTGAAACGGCATCAGGTGACGCGCGGCTTGACCCAGATCCACGCGAACACACCCACGCTCATCATCAGCAGCGAGGCCGTGGCCAGCCACACCGTGGAGTGCATCACCAGCGGCGCGATCACACCGGCCACCAGGCCGTTGGCCAGGCTGCCGACGCAGGCCTGGAACGACGAAGCCATGCCGCGCCGCTCGGGCACGAGGTCGAGCACCATCAGCGTGACCACCGGCACCATCAGAGCCCAGCCGAAGGCGTAGATGCCCAGCGGCAGCAGCGCCCACCAGGCCTGCGGTGTGAACACGAGGTTGAGCCCCAGGTTGAGCAGCGAGACCAGCAGCATGATCAGAAAGCCGTGGCGGATCTGATGGTGCGGCTTGATGCGCCCGGCCAGGCGGCCCGAGAGCCACGCGCCACCCATGATGCCGGCAATCGTGATCATGAAGAACCAGAAGAACTGCCCGGGCGCCAGATGCAGGTGTTCGCCCAGGAACACCGGCGCCGACAGCACGTACAAAAACATGCCGTTGAAAGGGATGCCGCTGGCCAGCGCGAGCATCATGAAGCGCGCGCTCGAACCCATCTCGCGGTAACCACGCATCAGGTTGCGCACGTTGAACGGCTGGCGCTGCGAGAGATGAAGCGTTTCGGGCAGCAGCTTGTAATTGGCGACCCAGAGCACCACGCCGACCGCCACCAGGAACCAGAAGATCGCGTGCCAGTCGGCGTGCACGAACAGGAAACCGCCGACCATCGGTGCCACGGCGGGCGCCACGCCGAAATAGATCGTCACCTGCGACATCACACGCTGCGCGTCGGCGGGTGGGAACATGTCGCGGATGACGGCGCGCGAGATCACGATGCCGGCACCGGCCGACATTCCCTGCACCGCCCGAAAGAACACCAACGCGCCAATGTGCTGCGACATCGCACAGCCCACCGAGGCCAGCGTGAACACCGCCAGACCCCACAGCACGACCGGGCGGCGGCCGAAGCTGTCGGACAGCGCGCCATGAAAGAGATTCATGATCGCAAAGCCGAACAGGTAGGCCGACAGCGTCTGCTGCATTTCCACCGGCGTGGCGCCGATGGCCGCGGCGATGCCGGTGAAAGCCGGCAGGTAGGTGTCGATCGAGAAGGGGCCGAGCATGCCCAGGCAGGCCAGCAAGACCGCGAGGGCCCAGCGCGGGGCGCGCCAGAGGGTGTGTGCATCGGGGTTCATCGCGACCGAGTCTATGGCACGCACACCCGCGGCCACGCCATGGGCTGGCGCAACGCCGGCCCGCAGCCTGCGTTCTTGCATGAAAAGTGTGAAGCGAGCCGATAGGCCGGATTCTGTGCAGCCGGCGCCTCTAACGAGGCGCCGACCGTGACCGCCATTCCTCTGGGCCGTGCATCGCTGCACGGCTCGGTGCTACCTAC
>JBDTTU010000051.1:0-30747 GCA_039930465.1 Burkholderiales bacterium | reverse complement strand
GCCTACCCGGGCTGGTGGGAAGGCGGCCCGCAGCTCGACTTCTTCATCAACACCAAGGCGTTCGAGGCGCTCACGCCGGAATACAAGGCGATCGTCGAAGCAGCAGCGTCGCACGCCCACGTCGAGATGCAGGCCAAGTACGACGCCCGCAATCCCGCGGCACTGAGGACGCTGGTGGGCAACGGCACCAAGCTGTTCCGTTTCCCGAAGGACATGATGGCCGGTGCCTTCAAGGAAGCGATGGCCCTCTACAGCGAGCTGAACGGCACGAACCCCGCATGGAAGAAGATCTACGAAGACTATTCAGCCTTCCGGCGTGACCAGAACCTGTGGTTCCGTTTCACCGAAGCCAGCTTTGACGACTTCATGCAGTCGCAGAAGCTGTAACTACCAGGCAGTAAGCAAAAAAAGGCCCCGCGACGCGGGGCCTTTTTCATGGCCGGCCGATCACTTCTTCTGGTTTCGCTTCATCGATTCGATCAGGGCCTGCATCGGGTCAACGTTCGCTTCATTCGACCCGGACGCTGCCGATGCCGCCGGCTCGGCGCCGGAAGCCGGGTTCGCGTAAGGGTTGGTCGAACCTTCGCGCGACTGCACGCGCATGTCGCGCAGCGCCTTGTCGGCATCGAACTCGACCGGCTTGTCGAGACTGCCGGTGACCAGGCCCGGGAAGCTGATGACGGCCGCCACCATCACGACCTGGATGACGACGAAAGGAATCGCGCCGCGGTAGATGTCGCCCGTGGTCACCTTGCGGATTCGCTTGCCCGTGACCTTGTCGTCGTAGTCCTCGACCGGCGCCACGCTGCGCAGGTAGAACAGCGCGAAACCGAACGGCGGGTGCATGAACGAGGTCTGCATGTTCACCGCCAGCAGCACGCCGAACCAGGTGAGGTCGATGCCGAGCTTGGCCGCGACCGGGCCGACCAGCGGCACGATGATGAAGGCGAGCTCGAAGAAGTCGAGGAAAAACGCGAGGAAGAAGATCAGGATGTTGACGACGATCAGGAAGCCGAGCTGGCCGCCGGGCAACCCGGTCAGCAGGTGCTCGACCCATACAGCGCCGTCGACCGCCTGGAATGAGAGGCTGAAGGTCGTCGAGCCGACCAGGATCATCAGCACGAACGACGAAAGCTTCGTTGTGGTGTCCATGGCCTGGCGCAGCAACTTCATGCTCAGGCGCCGGCGCGAGAGCGCCATCAACAGGGCCCCCACCGAACCCATCGCACCGCCTTCGGTCGGCGTGGCGATGCCCAGGAAGATCGTGCCGAGCACCAAAAAGATCAGGGCCAGCGGCGGAATCAGCACGAAGGTGACACGTTCGGCCATGCGCGACAGCAGCTTCAGATGCAAAGCGCGGTTGAGCACGGCGAGGACGAACGCCACACCGACGCCGACACAGAGCGAGGTGACGATGAGTTCGTCGGTCGGGGTGGTGGCTGGCCGCCATTTTGCGAACAGGATCGCGATGCAGGTGCAGGCCAGCGCGAGGATGCCGAGCGAACGCAGGCCAGGTGACCCGTCGTCTTCGCGAATCGTTCGGGCCTCCTTGGGCAGTGCCGGCACGAACGAAGGCTTGATGAAACCGAGCACCGTCACGTAGCCGAGGTACAGGAAGGTGAGGATGAAACCGGGGATGAACGCGCCCTTGTAGAGATCGCCGACGCTCTTGCCGAGCTGGTCGGCGAGCACGATCAATACGAGCGAGGGCGGGATGATCTGGGCCAGCGTGCCCGACGCCGCAATCACGCCGGTGGCCACGCGCCGGTCGTAGCCATAGCGCAGCATGATCGGCAGAGAGATCAGGCCCATCGAGATCACCGACGCGGCCACCACGCCGGTGGTCGCCGCGAGCATGGCGCCGACGAGGATGGCGGCATAACCGAGGCCACCGCGGATCGGGCCGAACAGCTGGCCGATCGTGTCGAGCAGATCCTCTGCCATGCCCGACCTCTCGAGAATGAGCCCCATGAAAGTGAAGAACGGAATGGCGAGCAGCGTGTCGTTCTGCATGATCCCGAAGATGCGCAGCGGCAGCGCCTGCATCAAGGCCTCGGGCAGCAGGCCCATCTCGACGCCGACGAAGCCGAAGAACAGGCCGCAGGCGGCCAGCGAGAACGCGACCGGGTAGCCGAACAGCAGGAAGATGATCAGGCTGCCGAACATGATCGGCGCCATGTTGGAGGCGATGAGATGCATCATTTCGAGGCCCCGGCGTGTTTTGTGTCGGCCACGGCCGGGTGCTCCTGCGCGATGAACTCGGCGAGCTCCTGCTCAGCGGTCTTGCCGACGTGGCGACCGGTCGGGTCGGGAATCAGGCCGCGCAGGAAGGCGATGCGCTTGATCAGCTCCGAGACGCCCTGGACGCCGAGCAGCACAAAACCGGCCGGCAGCATGGCGAAGACCGGCCAGCGGACCAGGCCACCGGCGTTGTTCGACATCTCGTGCATGCGGTAGGCCTGCAGCACCAGCGGCATCGAAAAATAGATGACGATGACCACGAAGGGCATCAGAAAAAGGCAGATGCCCACGATGTCGATCCAGATCTGGGTTCGTTTGCTGAACCGCCCGGCAATCACATCGATGCGCACGTGCTCCTGCCGCTGCAGGGTGTAGCCGGCGGCCAGCAGGAAAACAGCCGCGAACAGGTACCACTGGATTTCCAGCAGACCGTTCGAGCTCTGGTCGAAGATCTTGCGCACCAGCGCATTGCCGGCGCTGATGAGCACGGCGGCGAGCACCAGCCAGGCGACCCACCGGCCGACGAACTCGCTCATGCGGTCGATCCACCGCGAAACTTGAATCAATGCAGGCAAAGCGCCCTCCGTATCTCTGACAGTTGATCGCGCGCTCGCGCGTTGCCAGCGCCGGTGGCCCGTGCTGGGTCGGCAGATTTTAGGCAGGCGAAAGCGGCCGTTCCGGGTGGTCTAACCCTTAGCGCAGCGGCCTGCAAAGACCGTGCACCATGACCGGGCCTTCAGCCGCCGGTGGCGGCGTGGTACAGCTTGCCCGAGCGGGTGCCGCTGCGGCAGAACGCCAGGATCGGCTTGGGCAACTCGCCCAACAGTTCGGCAAAGCGCGCGATCTCTTCAGCAGTCTGCAGGCCGGGCTCGACCGGGAGGAAGGCGTACTGCAGCCCCGCCGCGAGCGCTGCAGCCTGCATCGCGGCGCTGGTGGGTTGCTCGGGGCCGCCTTCGAAGTCGGGCCGGTTGTTGATCACGCTCTTGAACCCCGCCTGCGCGGCCCAGGCCATCGCCGTCGGGTCGAGCTGCGGGGCCACGCACACGTCGGCGCTGAGCTGTTGCACTTGCGGCGCGTTCATGCTGCGAGTGCTTTCTTCACGGCGGCGGAAACGAGCCCCATGTCGGCCTTGCCGGCCAGGCGCGCCTTCACGGCGCCCATCACCTTGCCCATGTCGGCGGGGCCTGAGGCGCCGACTTCGGCGACGACCTTCGCCACCTCGGCTGAGATCTCTTCGGCGCCCAGGCGCTGCGGCAGGTAGGCTTCGAGCACCTGCAGTTCGGCGGCTTCCTTGTCGACCAGGTCCTGGCGATTGCCGGCGGTGAACTGGGTGATGGAATCCTTGCGCTGCTTGACCAGCTTGTCGATGATGGCGGTGACTGCTGCGTCGTCGAGCACGATGCGTTCGTCGACCTCGCGTTGCTTGCAGGCGGCGAGCAGGCCGCGGATCGTCAGCAGGCGCGCCGAGTCTTTCGCGCGCATGGCGGTCTTCATGTCTTCGGTGATCTGGTCTTTCAGGGTCATGCGAACTCCCTTGGCAGAAATGACAAAGCCCGCAGGGAGCGGGCTTGGGCAGGTGAGAGCCGTGAGGCTCAATACCGCGGATTCAAGAAAGCTGAATCAGAACAGCTTCTTAGGCAGCTGCATGCTGCGCACGCGCTTGAAGTGGCGCTTCACGGCCGCAGCCTTCTTGCGCTTGCGCTCGGCGGTGGGCTTTTCGTAGAACTCGCGGGCACGCAGGTCGGTCAGCAGGCCGAGCTTCTCGATGGTGCGCTTGAAGCGGCGCAGTGCCACGTCGAATGGCTCGTTTTCTTTGACGCGAATCGTAGTCATGTAGAGGTTGAATCTTGGAGTTGGCCGCGCGGCTCGTCGCTGCACGGGGTTAAGTCGTCTTTGCCGGGTGGGGCGCTTGTCCAGGCATTCCTGGGCGCCAGCTCGGCAAAGAACATCGATTATAGCCCGGGCTCAGGCCGTGTGCAATGTGGCCGCCATGGCGCGGGCACAGGCCGCGGCGCTGGCCCAGGCCCACTGGAAGTTGTAGCCACCCAGCCAGCCGGTCACGTCGACCACTTCGCCGATGAAATGCAGGCCTGTCATGCGGGCACTTTCCAGGCTTTGCGAGCTGAGTTCCCGGGTGTCGACACCACCGGCGGTGACTTCGGCCTTGCGGTAGCCCTCGGTGCCCTGGGGCCTGAGCTCCCAGCGCTGCAGGCGAGCCGCCAGCTCGGCCAGGTCGCGGTCGCGCTGGTCGGGCATGGGGCGAAGGGCCAGGTCAGGGGCGTCGGCGAGCCAGGCGTCGGCCAGGCGTTTGGGGATCAGTTCGCCGAGTTCGTTCGCCAGCAGGCGCCGCGATGAGGTCTTGGCGGCGACAAGCAACTCCTTCAAATCGCGGCCCGGTGCCAGGTCAATGCGGATGGGCGTGCCCTGGGCCCAATAGCTCGAAATCTGCAAGACCGCGGGACCACTCAGCCCGCGGTGGGTGAACAGCAGGTCCTCGGCGAACATCGCCCGGCCTTTGCCGGCGCCGGTTTCGATCTTCACCTCGACCGCCGCACCCGACAGCGCGGCAAACGGCGCCCAGCTCACCGGGTCGAAAGTCAGCGGCACGAGGGCGGGGCGGGTCTCGACGACCTTGTGGCCGAACTGGCGCGCCAGTCGGTAGCCGAAGTCGCTGGCGCCGATCTTCGGGATCGACAGGCCACCGGTCGCGACGACGAGGCGAGAGCCGCGCACGACGCCACGGTCAGTGTCGAGCTCGAAGCCCGGCTGCGTGCTGCGCACCGCGTGCACCGCACAACCCTGCCAGCGCGTCACGCCACCGCGTTCGCACTCGTGCAGCAGCATCTCAATGACCTGCTCGCTGCTGTCGTCGCAAAAGAGCTGGCCCTTGTGTTTTTCGTGCCAGCCGATGTGGTGGCGTTGCAGCAAACCGATGAAGTCTTGCGGTGTGTAGCGTGCCAGTGCCGAGCGGCAGAAATGTGGGTTGGCCGATATGAAATTCGCCGGCGTGGTGTCGCGGTTCGTGAAGTTGCAGCGCCCACCACCCGAGATGCGGATCTTTTCTGCCACCTTCACCGAATGGTCGATCAACAACACACGCAATCCGAGCTGGCCGGCGATGGCCGCGCAGTGCAGACCTGCGGCGCCAGCGCCGACGATCACTGCATCAACATTCACCCCTTCCATCGGAACGGAAATGCGAGCTGCTTGAAGAACCCGTTCGGCACGTAGTCGCCGACCACGCCGTAGTGCTCGGGCCATGCCCGGTCGGATTGCACCGCGGTGCCAAACAGGTGGTCGAGGAAGGCGAAATGCGCGGCGTAGTTCTTGTCGATCGCTTCGTCGTCTTGCGAGTGATGCCAATGGTGGAAGTTGGGTGTGACGATCACGTAGCGCAGCGGCCCGAGCCGCACGCTCACGTTGGCGTGGTTGAACACCGCCTGGAAGCCGACGATGACGATGTACGCGTCGATCACTTCCTTGCTGAAGCCGAGCACGTAGATCGGCGCCAGCACGAGCGTGCGCGTGATGATCAGCTCGAGGATGTGCTGGCGCGAGCCGGCCAGCCAGTCCATGCTCTTCACGCTGTGGTGCACTGCGTGCAGGCGCCACATCAGCGGCACCTCGTGGTAGGCGCGGTGGGTCCAGTACTGCACCAGGTCGGCCACCAGCACGATCAGGAACACCGCTGCGAAGAAGTTCAGGTTCTGCACCCAGCCGCGCACGCCATCGTTGGCGGCCCAGCCGAACAGCTTGTGCACCAGCAGGTTGGTGGCCAGCAGCACGAAGCCCACGATCATGTGGTTGACGATGAAGTGGTGAAAGTCGGTCTGCCACTCGGGGCGGAACACCGGCTGGTCCTTGCGCAGTGCGAACAGTTTTTCGATGAAGATGAAGATCAGCGTCGAGCCCAGCAGGTCAAGAATGAACCAGTCGAGGCCGATGTAGGGCGTGTTGTCGGCAAAGTCGTTCACCGGCACCTTGTGACCGCCAAGCGCGAGCGTGAGGCCGATCAGCACGAACGCGGCCAGTGCGAGCCAGCGGGCCCGGCCGCTGATCACGTTGATCAACGACAGCGCTCCGGCCGCCACCATCGACCAGAACATCACCTGGCGCAGCACGTCGACGTTGTACGACTTTCGCAGCTGCGGTGTGGTCAGGTATTCGGGGAAGTGGAAGGCCAGCACGCCCAGGAAACACAGGATCGCCAGCGACAGCGCGATCACGCCGCTGATCAGCCCCTTGCCAGGGCGCAAGGCGCCGTGCGATTCGGTGAGCTGGTTGAGTTTGTCGAGTTCTTTCATGCGCGCCGCCCCGTGGTTTTGGCGCGCATTATGCCGGCCGCAGGCGCCGCTGAATCAGGCTGCGCGCTCGTGGTTGCGGCTCTGCGCGAGCGTTTGCAGGCCGTGCAAGACGTTGCCGACGATGATGATCGACGGGCTCGCCAAGGCTTCGTCGCGCGTCGTCTTTGCCAGTGTAGAAAGCGTGCAAAGCGCGTGGCGCTGGTGCGGCAGGCTCACGCTCTGTACCACCGCGGCAGGGGTCTGCCCCGGCATCGAACGCAGCAGGCCAGCCTGCACCGATTCGATGGCGGTCACGCCCATGTAGATCACGAGGGTGAGGCCTTGCGCCGCCGCCGCGCCGAGCGTGTTCCAGTCGAGCGGCGCGCCGCCTTCGCGCGCATGCGCCGTCACGAAGATCACACCGTGCGCGTGCTCGCGGTGAGTGAGCGGCGCGCCGAGTGCGGTGGCTGCGGCCAGCCCCGAGGTGATGCCGTTGACGACCTCGACCTCGATGCCTTGCGCGCGCAGGTGTTCGGCCTCTTCGCCGCCGCGGCCGAAGATGAACGGGTCGCCGCCCTTGAGCCGTACCACGCGTTCGCCCTTCAGGGCTTCGGCGGCCATCAGTCTTTCGATGAAAGCCTGCGGCGTGCTCGCGCAGCCGCCGCGCTTGCCGACGTGAACGATGCGCGCCGAACGGCGCACGAAGTGCAGCACGGCATCGCTGACCAGATCATCGGCGAGCACGACGGTGGCGCGCCGAATCATGTGCACCGCCTTCAATGTCAGCAGTTCGGGGTCTCCCGGCCCGGCACCCACCAGCGCCACGTGGCCCGATGAAACCTGTTTCATGCAATCTGCTCCCTGGGGGCCGGCTGGCCGATCGCCGCCAGCGTGCGCACCAGACACTCGACCTGGCGTGTCAGTGGCGCCGGCGCTGGTTTCTCGCCGCTGACCACCGACTGGATGTAGCGCGCCGTGGTGGCCGCATCGTTCGAGCGCGGCAGCAATGGCAACTCGGTCAACACGCCTTCGTGCGCCGCGTGCGAGAGCTCGCTGCGTTGTTGGCCGCCCACAAAGACGTCGAGCTTGGGCGCACGGCGCGGGTCGGCCACCGGCTCGCCTTCGGTGCCGCGCAGCAGCACCGCGTCGGCCAGCGTGTGGCCGAGAAAGCCGGTCAGCAGCGTCGCGTATTCCGGGTGGGTGTAGTTGACGACGCGCAGCGAAGCACCGCCGCGGCAGGGCGCCAGCAGCTTGGCGATGGTGTGGCCGGAATTGCGCAGGCCCACCACGCGGCGCACTTCAAGCAGGCGGGCGAGCGGCGGGCACAGGGCCTCGGTGGCAATGAACACCGGTTCGCGGCGGGCCCAGGCGTTGTCGATCTCTTCGGTGTTGCTCGCGAACGGCAGGCCGAGGTCGTGAAAGATTTCGGCAGTGCTGACGCGCCCGGCGTCGAGCATCGGGCCATGCACCAGCACTTGCACGCCTTCCTGCGCCAGCAGCAGCGCGAGCAGGGCGGTCAGGTTCGGCAACTTGCGCGCACCGTTGTACGACGGCAGCACCACGCTCGGGCCAGTGGGCAAGACCGGAATGCAACGTGCGTGCGCCGCTTCGAGAAAACCGGCGAGTTCGGCGATCGACTCGCCCTTGATGCGCATCGCCAGCGCGAAGGCGCCGATCTCAAGATCGGTCACGCCGCCATCGAGCACCTGGCTCATCAGGTCATGCGCCTGCTCTTGCCTGAGCGAACGGGCGCCTTCCTTGCCGCGCCCGATTTCCCTGATGTAGTTTGCGATCGCCATGCTGCTTCCTCAACCGGAGAATCGCAATTTTCAGGCCCGCGAACACGTGCTCGCAACAAGGGTTTGCAGTTTGCTTCGGCCGTTCCCGTTCAGGCAACCTTCTGGCGCAATTGCACCAAACGTTTGAGCTCGGGCACGCACGAACCGCAGTTGGTGCCGCACTTGAGCTGGTCCTGCAAGTGTGCGAGCTGTGCATCGACACTGCCGGTGGCCGTTTGCAATACGGACTCGATCTGCGTGGCGCTCACGTCGAAACAGCTACAAACCTGCTTGCCGCGCGCGGCCACCGCCACCGGCGCCTTTGCACCCGGCACCAGCAGCAAGCGGCCATAGGCCTGGGCTGGCAGTTCGTCTTGCAGCAGCGGCTTGACCCAGGCCTGTGCGCTGATGTCGCCGGCGAGCAGGAAAGCTTCGAGGCGTGTGTCGCCATTCACAGTGGCCAGCCGCATGCTGCGGCGCTGGCCGCGGCGCTTGTCGGCGTAGTGAAGCACGCCCGCGGTGTCGAGGCCGAGCGCGCCTTCGATGCGCGCGATCAGCGCTTCGTCGGCTGCCTCGAATGCGGCAGCGCGGAACAATACGCCGCTGCGCTCACGGCCGAACGGCACACACGCGGCGAACGGGAACGCGGCCATCAGCGGCACGAGCTGCGAACGGGCGCGCAAGGCCGCGTCGCCATCGAGCCAGGCCACGCACAGCAGCTTCCACGGCAGTTCGGCCTTGATGAGCTTCACGGCCGCGTGCTTGAGCTCGGGCTGTTTCGAACTCGGGCAATACGCCGGCGAGGTGAGGGCGTTCACACCTGCCGCGCGGGCGCCGGTGCTGGTCTTGCCCGACAGGTACTCTTCGCCCCAGTGCATCGCGATGAAGGTCTGCGCCGGTGCCACCTGTTCACTTGCGCTGGCCGGCAGCACGATCGAGCCGCGCCTGGAGGTGACCTGCACCAGGTCGCCTTCGGCGAGTGCCAGGCGTGCCATGTCTTGCGCGTGCATCTCGATCTGTGGCTCGGGCACGTGGCCGAACAGGCGGCCGACATTGCCGGTTCGGCTCATGCCGTGCCACTGGTCGCGCAGCCGCCCGGTGTTGAGCGAGAACGGAAAGCGCACGTCGCGCGGCTCGGCCAGCTTCACGTAGGGCGAATCGACGAAGCGGGCCCTGCCGTCGTCAGTCGGGAACACGCCGTCTTCATACAGGCGCGCCCGGCCGGTGCTGGCGCCGGTGACGAAGGGCCACTGCTGCGGCGCGGCGTCGAGCATCGCGTAGCTCAGGCCGGTGATGTCGAGGTCGCGCCCGCGGGTCGACTCGCGGTGTTCGTTCCACACCGCTTCGGGTGTCGGGTGCGCAAAGCCGCTCGGGCGGTTGGGCCGCAGCTTCGCTTCGAGCCGGCGCGCGAACTCGGCAGCGATTCTCCAGTCGTCACGCGACTCGCCCGCCGCCGGCACGGCAGCGCGCACGCGGCTGATCCGGCGCTCGCTGTTGGTGACGGTGCCTTGTTTCTCGCCCCAGGTGGTGGCCGGCAGCAGCAGGTCGGCATACGCACAGGTGGCGGTGGTGGCGAAGGCTTCCTGTACGACCACGAACTCGCAGCGTTCGAGCGCGCGCCGCACCGTGGCGATGTCGGGCATCGACTGGGCCGGGTTGGTGCAGGCGATCCAGAGGGCTTTGATCTCGCCGTCGGCCGCCGCTTCGAATATCTCGACCGCGGTTTTGCCGGGCTTCGAGGGCACGTCGGCCACATTCCACAGGCGGGCCACTTCGGCTCGGTGTTCGGGGTTCGACAGATCGCGGTGCGCGCTCAGCAGGTTGGCCAGGCCACCGACCTCGCGTCCGCCCATCGCGTTCGGTTGCCCGGTGAGCGAAAACGGGCCGGCGCCAGCCTTGCCGATCTGCCCGGTGGCCAGGTGCAGGTTGATCAGCGCGGCGTTCTTCGCGGTGCCGGCGCTGCTCTGGTTCAGGCCCTGGCAGTAGAGCGAGAGCGCTGGTTTGCGCGCTGCGCCCGGCGCCAGTTCGTCGAGCCCGGCGAACCAGCGCGCGGCCTGCACCAGATCGGCTTCCTTGATGCCGCAGATCTGCGCCGTGTCTTTCGGCGTGAATTCGCGCACCCGCGTTTTCAGCGCGTCGAAGCCACTCGTGTGCGCAGCGATGTAGGCGCTGTCGACCCAGCCTTCCCACAGCATCACGTGCAGCATGCCGTGGAACAGCGCCACGTCGGTGCCCGGCAAAATCTGCAGGAACAGGTCGGCGCCTTCGGCCGTTTCGGTCTTGCGCGGGTCGACGACGATGGTGCGCAGCGCCGGGTTGGCGCGTTTTGCGTCTTCGATGCGGCGGTAGAGGATGGGGTGGGCGAACGCGGTGTTCGAGCCGGCGATGAACAGCGTGGAAGCAAAGTTCAGGTCGTCGTAACAGGCCGGTGGCGCGTCGGCGCCGAGCGTCTGTTTGTAGCCCGCCACCGCGCTGCTCATGCAAAGGCGCGAGTTGGTGTCGACGTTGTTGGTGCCGATCAGCCCTTTGGCGAGCTTGTTGAAGACGTAGTAGTCCTCGGTCAGCAACTGGCCCGAGATGTAGAAGCCCACGGCGTCGGGGCCGTGGGTCTGGACAATGTCGGCGAAGCGCTGCGTGGCCGTGTCGAGCGCATGGCCCCAACTGACCACGCTGCGCTCGGCGTTGCGCCGCTCGCGCAACTGCGGCTGCAGAAGGCGCGTCTGCATCGTGATGCTGTGGCTGGCGGTCAGGTGCAGCGTGCTGCCCTTGGTGCACAGCCGGCCGAAGTTGGCCGGGTGGTCGGGGTCGCCGCGCACACCGGTGATTTGCGCGCCCTGGGCTTCGATGATCACGCCGCAGCCCACGCCGCAGTAGGGGCACGTTGACCGTGTTTCACGCGTCGGAAGGGCCGACGCCGCTGCAGCGATGTTCACGCGGTGTGCGGCGCCTGCACGTCGAAGGTCGCGTCGCCGAGCGCTCCAGTCGATGCGCCCGGGCCGGATCTCGGCGGCAACAGGTCGAGCGCCAACGTGGCCAGCTCGGCGCTGTCGAGATGAACCTGGCCCGCTTCGACCTTCACGGCGAAGGGCACGGTGCAGCCTTCATCGGGCGCTCTGGCGCAGCCGTCGGCCAGACCGATCGACCAGTTGTGCAGCGGGCAGGCCACGCTGTCGCCGAAGACGATGCCCTGGCTCAGCGGCCCACCCTTGTGTGGGCAGCGGTCGAGCAGCGCGAAGACCTTGTCTTCGCTGTTGCGAAACACCGCGACCGCCATTCCTTTTTCGCGCTGAACACGGCGGGCGCCGAGCACGGGAATGTCGGTGACGGCGCAGATCGGTTTCCAGTCGCTCATGGCAGTTCGATTCAATGCTGTTCGTGAAGGTGCGATCAGACCGCCACGAGCGGCTGGAACTGGCGTGTGTCGACAGAGGCCTTGTCGAACTCGAACCACGGGTCGGGCTCGCCGTCGAGCGAGTACTGCAGCTTTTCCCAGAGTGCCTTGCGCCCGGGCGCGTCGTCGAGAATCTTCTTCTTCACGTGGTCGAGCCCGACGCGGTTCACATAGTGCACCGTGCGTTCCAGGTACCAGCCTTCTTCGCGGTAGAGCTGGCAGAACGCGCCGGTGTATTCGAGCACTTCTGCGGCTGTCTTGAGCTTGACGAAGAAGTGCGCCACCTCGGTCTTGATGCCGCCGTTGCCGGCCACGTACATTTCCCAGCCGGAATCGACGCCGATGATGCCGACGTCTTTGATGCCCGCTTCGGCGCAGTTGCGCGGGCAACCACTGACCGCGAACTTCACTTTGTGCGGCGCGTACATGCGCCACATGGCACGCTCCAGGTCTTTGCCCATCTGCGTGCTGTCTTGCGTGCCGAAGCGGCACCACTCGCTGCCCACGCAGGTTTTCACGGTGCGAAGCGCCTTCGCATACGCGTGGCCGCTGGGCATGCCGATGTCTTTCCAGACATTGATGAGGTCTTCCTTCTTCACGCCCAGCAGGTCGATGCGCTGGCCGCCGGTGACTTTCACGGTCGGGATCTTGTATTTGTCGACCGCGTCGGCAATGCGCCGCAGTTCGCTCGAGGTGGTCTCGCCACCCCACATGCGCGGGATCACGCTGTAGGTGCCGTCTTTCTGGATGTTGGCGTGGCTGCGCTCGTTGATGTAGCGCGACTGCGGGTCGTCTTTGGCTTCCTTGGGCCAGCTGCTGATCAGGTAGTAGTTGACGGCCGGGCGGCAGCTCGAACAACCATTGGGCGTGCGCCAGCTGAGCGCCTTGTAGACCCCGTCGATCGTCAACAGCTTCTGCGCGCGGATCGCTTCGCGCACCTCGCCGTGGCTGTGCTCGGTGCAGCCGCACATGGCCTTCTTCTTCGGCGTGGCCGAGTAGTCGCCACCGGCGGTGAACATCAGCAACTGTTCGACCAGGCCCGTGCATGAGCCACACGAGGCGCTCGCTTTGGTGTGCTTGCGCACTTCTTCGATCGTGAACAGTCCTTTTTCCTTGATGGCCTTGCAGATCGTGCCCTTGTTGACGCCGTTGCAGCCGCAGACTTCGTCGGCATCAAGCATGGTTGCCGCCTTGCTGTGGCCTTCGTGGCCGACGTCGCCGATGTTCGATTCGCCGAACATCAGCTTGTCGCGGATGTCGCTCACCGAGCGGCCGTCGCGCAGCAGCTTGAAGTACCAGCTGCCGTCGACCGTGTCACCGTAGAGGCAGGCACCGATGAGCTTGTCGTCCTTGATGACGAGCTTCTTGTAGACGCCGCCATAGGGGTCGCTCATCACGATCTCTTCGCAGTCGTCGCCACCGGTGAAGTTGCCGGCACTGAACAGGTCGATGCCGGTCACCTTCAGCTTGGTGCTGGTCTGGCTGCCGGTGTAGCGGCCGATGCCGAACTCGGCCAGGTGCGTGGCGCAGACCTTGCCCTGCTCGAACAGCGGCGCCACCAGGCCGTAGACGGTGCCGCGGTGCGCGGCGCATTCGCCGATCGAATAGATGCGCGGGTCGGTGACGGTCTGCATCGTGTCGCTGACGACAATACCGCCGCGGTTCTGCGGCCCGCAGTGCAGACCGATCTTGACCGCGAGCTCGGTGTTGGGGCGAATGCCCGCAGCCATCACGACCAGATCGGCCGGGATCTCCATGCCATCTTTGAACTGCACCGCCATCACACGCCCATCCTTGTCGCCGACGAGCTCCTGCGTCTGCGCGCCGATCAGGAACTTCAGGCCTCGGTCTTCGAGCGACTTCTGCAGCAGCTTGCCCGCCACGGCATCGAGCTGGCGTTCCATCAGCCACGGCATGATGTGCACCACGGTCACCTGCATGCCACGCAGCATCAAGCCGTTGGCCGCTTCCAGGCCGAGCAGGCCACCGCCGATCACGACCGCGTGTTTGTACTTCGCGGCCGCTTCGATCATCGTGTTGGTGTCGGCGATGTCGCGGTAGGCGATCACGCCTTCGAGGTCTTTCCCCGGCACGGGCAGGATGAACGGGTTCGAGCCGGTGGCGATCAGCAGGCGGTCGTACTCTTCCTCGGTGCCGTCGGCGGCGCGCACGACACGCTGGCGGCGGTCGACCTCGGTCACCTTCTTGCCAAGGTGAAGCTTGACGTTGTTTTCTTCGTACCAGGAAAGCGGGTTCAGGACGATCTCGTCGAGCGTCTGTTCGCCGGCCAGCACCGGGCTGAGCAGAATGCGGTTGTAGTTAGGGTGCGGTTCGGCACCGAATACGGTGATGTCGTACAGGTCGGGGGCAATCTTCAGCAATTCTTCGAGCGTGCGCACTCCGGCCATGCCGTTGCCGATCATCACGAGCTTCATCTTCTTCATCGAGCGGTCTCCGGCCGCGGGCGCGCGTCCTCGGAGCGTCAAGAACGCAAACTGGGTGCCAGCGCGCGGGCCGGTGAATGCAATGTTGCGGTGCAGCAGCGCACCGTCCGTGGGCAGATGTCTTGCTTGGTGCGGCACACCTCGCCTCGGCCGCGCACCGAAACAGTGATCGATCCTCATGAGCTTTGATGTCGACATCTGCCACGCCCGTGAGCGCGCTTCGCGTGCCGTCAACGAAGACTTCGCTGCGGCCGCGGGCCGCCGCCATTCGCGGGCCGACAGCGCTCAGCGTGAACATTTCATCAAATTAGGGGGTTACAGTTCGCTTTCACTGTGCTTCGCTTGCCAAGTTGTTTGCCCAAGAACAAGATCAAAACAGCGGTGCCATGGGCGCCGCATGGCCGCCGGAAAATGTGGAGTTCATGATCGAGTCGACAACGTCCACACCGCTGGAACGCACTGATTTGGCGCGCCAGCTTTCGGCCACGATGGGTGTCGACGCCGCGGTGCTCGGGGGTGCCTTGTTCGAGATGCTCGACCGGGTCGACGTGCTGCTCGCCTTGAAAGACACCGCCCAGGGCCGCTACCTGCACGTCAACCGACGCATGGCCGAGTTGCTCGGCCGCCCTGCCGAAGAAGTGATCGGCCTCACCGATGCCGAGCTGCTGCCTGCCGGCCCGGCGGCGGCCTTCCGCAGCGCAGAGCAGGTTGCGCTTGCGCAGACGAGTACCACCCTCAGCGAGCACAGGCTGGAAAGCCAGGGCCACAAGCGCGAATTCAGTGTCACGCGGGTTGTCATTCCAACGCTCGATGGCGCATCGCCACATCTGCTTTCGGTGTGGGTCGAAAACACCGCCAAGCTGCAGCGCGAACAGCAACTGGCACACGCTCTCGTGCAGATCGAACAGCAGCAGGTCGCGGCCGAACAACTGCGCAACGAAACAGTCGATCAGTCTTTGCGTGACGGCGTGACGGGCTTGTATTTGAGCTGGCACTTCGACGACCAGTTACGGCGCGAAGTCGACCTGTCGTCACGCGAGCACCGCGAATTCGCGCTGGTGTCGATCTCGCTCGACCCCTTGTCCGATGCCGTCCTGGCCCTGGGCAGCGACGCCCGCACCCGTGTGCTCGAGGCGCTCGGCCGCCTGCTGCGTGGCAACACCCGCGCGATGGACGCTTCGTGCCGCCTCGACGAGCACCGTTTCGCGGTGCTGCTCTCGGGTGTCGGGCTGGCCACGGCGCACTCGCGCATGGAAGGCCTGCGCCGCCAGTGCGCCACGCAGATCGTCGTGCTCGACGGGCGCGACCTCGGTTTCACCGTGTCGATGGGCGTGGCGAGCTTCCCGCACACCGCGCACACCGAAGACGAGCTGATGGCTGCCGCCGAACTGGCCTTGTCAGAGGCGCAGAAGCGCGGCGGCAACCACGTGGCGCTGGCAAGCATCCGGTTCGAGCTCGGCGGCACCTGAACCTGCGGCGATCGGCCGCTACGTACTGAACGCCTTGTAGGCCATGTAGCCCGCGAGCAGGTACAAGAGCACAGCGAAAGCGCGCTGCAGTTGTTCCACGTTGAGCCGATGTGCAGCGCGCGCCCCCAGCGGCGCCGTGAGCACGCTCGCCGCGGCGATTGTCAACAGCGCCGGCACGTAGATGAAACCGAGCGTGCCGGCGGGCATATCGGGCAGCGACCAGCCCGCGGCAATGTAGCCCACCGTGCCGCCGAAAGCGATCGGCATGCCGAGTGCCGCCGAGGTGGCCACCGCGTTGTGAATCGGCACGTTGCGCGAGGTCATGAATGGCACCGACACGAATGCGCCACCGGCGCCCACCAGCGCAGCGAGCGTGCCGATCAGGCCGCCGGCCCCCAACATGCCGGCCGTGCCGGGCAACCGGCGCGTCGGCTTGGGTGCCTTCTTCAGGAAAGTACGCGTGGCAGAAAAGCTGATGAACGCGGCGAACAGCAAGGCCAGCGCCTGCGAGGGCAGGGCCTTCGCGATCTGCGCGCCGAGCAGCGAGCCCAGCACGATGCCGGGTGCGAGCAGCCGGGCGATGTCCCAGCGCACGGCGCCACGCCGGTGGTGAGCGCGCACCGAAGAGATCGAGGTGAAGAGAATCGTCGCAAGCGAGGTGGCCACCGCCATCTTCACCACGTATTGCTGGGGCACCGCCTTCGAAGAGAGCAGCAGTGTCACAAAGGGCACCATCAGCATGCCGCCGCCAATGCCGAGCAGGCCCGCCAGGAAGCCGGTGATCGCCCCCAGCAATAACAATTCGACGATGATCTGCCAGCCAAGACCGGAACCCTCTGCCAGGAAACTCACCGGGGCTCCAGCAGAGCGATCACGGCCGACCATTCTTCCGGCGTGACCGGCGTGATCGACAGCCGGTTGCCACGCCGCAGCACCTGCATCGTGGCCAACTGCGTTGCGAGGCGCATCTCGGTGAGTGGCAGCAGGCGGGTCTTGCGCACCAGCTTCACGTCGACATGCACCCAACGTGGCGCGGCATGGCCCGAGCGTGGGTCGAAGTAAGGGCTGCGCGTCTGGAACTGGGTTTCGTCGGGGTAGGCCGCGCTGGCCACCGAGGCCAGGCCCGCCACCCCCGGTTCGGGGCAACTCGAGTGGTAGAACAACACGCCGTCGCCGAGCTTCATGTCGTCGCGCATGAAGTTGCGCGACTGGTAGTTGCGGACCCCGACCCACGGTACCGTTTGCGCCGGTGCTTCAGCGAGGTCGTCGATCGAGCACTCGGACGGCTCGCTCTTCATCAGCCAGTACATCTCTGCCCCCTGCCCCTGCCGCGAGCGCGTGAGACACGCTTCGACACGTTCTGAATAAGGTGTCCGCCGCGAACCGTGAGCCGCATTCCTGAACCCAGGCAGTTCAGGTGGGCGAGGTCAGCCGGGCTTCGGGTTCATCTGACGCGAGACGATCACACCAACCGAGCGATGTTCCAAGCCCTTGCTCGTAAGAGCATCGGTTCAAGGAAATATAAAGCTCACGCGAATGCGACGGACAAAAAACATTCTACGCGTGCGCGCTGTTTGCTTCACAGCAATTGACCATCGGCGCCGAGGGCCCGATCGAGGCGGCGAATCAGCGCGTCGACATCAACGTCGTTGCTTGCGCTGGAGCCGTTCGTGGCCGCTGTCGTGCCACGTGCCGGCGGCCTGCCGGCCAGTGCGTAGGCGAGGTTCAATGCGGCGAGCACGGCGATGCGCTCCCGTGCTTTCACCTTGCCGCCGTCGCGGATCGCGCTCATTTCCTTGTCGACGTTATTGACCGCTTCGAGCAGTGCGCTTTCGCCGCCGTCGGGGCAGCCGAGGATGTAGCTCTGCCCGAGGATCGTGACTTCCATCTGCTTCATGCCGCGCTCCCTGCGCTGTCGGGTTCAGTGACCGCTTCGCCGCCGGGCGCCGGCTCGGTCGGCAGGCGTTCGAGCAGGGCATCGATGCGGCTGCGCGCGGCATTCAGTCTCGAACGCAGGTTGTCGCGTTCGTGGGTCACGGCGCCCAACTGCTGTTCGAGCAGTGCATTTGTGCGTTGCAGTTCCTCGTGCCGCAAGAGCAGGCGGTCGACCCGGTCGGCGAGTGCTTCGATCTTCGACATGGCTTGGACTCTAGCGTGGCGAGAGCGCAGATTGTAGGCGCCGCCTCTGCTTACAATGGCGCCGTTGGTGCCCGTGCCGGCGTTCATGCCGGCACAGTTAAACGGGAAGCAGAAGGATGTCACGCGTGTGTGTGCGTATGCATGCGCGTGGCCCCCGAATCTGCGCTGCCCCCGCAACGGTACGGCGGACGAAGCCATGCTCTTCACAGAGCTGCTTCAGCTCTTGCGTGCACACCACTGGAAGCTCGTGTTTCCGGGAAGGTCGCAAGGGTCGTTCCGCCAGCCCGGATACCGGCCAACGAGGCGGTGCGCTGTGTGAGCGGTGCATCAATGAGGTGGGTGCCAGCGGGGAAGCTGGCACGCACGACTTTGTTCAGTGAGTTCTCCCTATGCTCCCGTTTTCTTCGGTGCCCAACGCACCTCGCACCCACCGTGCGCGCTCGGTCGCGCCCTGCTTCACCCTGTCGTTGATTGCCACAGCCTGCTCCGGCGCGCTGGCGCAAACCAGCGTGCTCTCGGGCGCCAGCCTGCCGCCGGTCACCGTCAGCGCCACGCGCTTTGCCGAGAGCGCCGACGATCTGCCCTTCGGCGTGAGCGTGCTCACGGCGGCCGACATCCAGGCCGCTGGCGTTGCGAGCGTCAATGAAGCCATCATGAAACTGCTGGGTGTGCCCGGCCGGCTCGACCTCTCCGGCGGCGGTGACTACAGCCTCGACCTGCGCGGCTTTGGCGCCACGTCCGACAACAACCAGGTCGTTGTTGTCGACGGCATTCGCATCAACGAGGCCGACCTGAGCGGCACGCGCCTGGCCGGCATCGCGATCGATGCGGTCGAGCGCATCGAAGTCATCCGCGGCAGCGGCGCCGTGCTGTACGGCGAAGGTGCGACCGGCGGGGTCATCGTGATCACCACCAAGGCCGGCCGTGGCGCGGCACGCAAGAACCAGGCATCAGTCTATGCCGCTGCAGGAAGCTACGGGCTGCGTGAACTGCGCGGTGCTGGCACCTTGGTGGCTGGCAATTTCTCGCTCGACGCGGCCGCCAACCAGCGCGAGGCCGACAACCACCGCGAGAACTTCCGTTCCAAGGCTGACGGCGCTTCGATCACCGGCCAGTGGAGCAACGACTGGTTGCGCGCCGGCCTGCGCCACGCCACCGATCACCTCGACACCGGCCTGCCGGGTGCGCTGAGTACGGCCCAGTACGATGCCGACCCCCATCAGAGCAACGCACCGCTCGATTCGGCGAGCATCCGCAACAAGCGCAGCAGCGTGTTCGGCGAAGCGCTTTTCGGTGACTGGCAGATCGGCCTCGACGCCGGCTGGCGCGACAAGTCGTTGACGAGCGACAACAGCGGCGTCATCTATGCCTTCGACGTCGACGCCAGCACCTACGCGCTGCGCGCCCGCCACGCGGCGCGGTTCGGGCCGGTCGCCAACAGCCTCGTGTTCGGCGTTGACCACGGCCAGTGGACACGAACCGTTCAGGGCGCGTTCGGCTCGGTGTCGAACCAGCGCTCGCAAGCGTATTACCTGAAGGACGAAGCCACGCTCGCGAGTGGCACCCGCCTGAGCGCAGGCTGGCGTACCGAGCGTGTCACGAAGGACAACAGCAACGCCACCACCGGCATCGACCAGCGCCCGCAGGCCTGGGAAGTTGGCGTGGTGCAGCCGGTGCTGGCTGGCGTGTCGGTGTTCGGCAGGCTCGGCCACAGTTTCCGGCTCGCCAATGTCGACGAGTTCGGCTTTACATCGCCGGGCCTGACGCTGAACACACAGACTTCGCGCGATGCCGAACTGGGCGGGCGCTGGGCCTATGCCGGGGGCCGCGCCGAACTGCGCCTGTACCGCAGTGCACTCACCAACGAGATCGGCTTCGACCCGAGCGCGGTAGGCCCGTTCGGCTTCGGCGCCAATGTGAACTTCGATCCCACACGACGCCAGGGTGTCGAACTCGAAGTGATGCAGGCACTCGGTGCCAGCGCCAACCTGCGGGTGAACGCCGCCACGCGGCGCGCCCGCTTCAGCGCAGGCAGCCATGAAGGCAAGGACGTGCCGCTGACCCCGCGCCACAGCCTGTCGGTTCGAGCCGACTGGTCACCGGCACCGGGCCACCGCATCGACGCCGGCCTGAACCTGGTCTCGTCGCAGAGCCCCGACTTCGACAACGCCTGCTCGATGCCGAGCTACACCACGGCCGACCTGCGCTACGCCTACCGCTGGAGTCTTGCCGAACTGGCGCTGGGCGTGAACAACCTCGCCAACACCAAGTACTACACGCAGGCGTTTTCGTGCGTGAACGGTGCAGTGAGTTCGATCTACCCCGAGGCCGGGCGAGCCTTCACGGCCTCGCTCCGGCTGCAGTTCTAGGCGCGCACTCAGGCTCGCGATCGTGATGGCGCATGAGCTGATCCTCGGTGGCCAGCGCAGCGGCAAGTCGCGCTGCGCTGAACAGCGCGCCGCTGCGTGGCTGGCGCAGCCCGGGTGTTCTGCGCTGCTGCTCGCCACCGCATTGGCGCTCGACCCAGAGATGCGTTCGCGCATCAACCGCCACCAGACCGACCGCGCCTCGCACGTGCCCGGCCTGGGCACGCTGGAGGTACCGCTCGACCTGGCCGCTGCAGTGCGCGAGCACAGTGCGCCGCAGCGCCTGCTGCTGATCGATTGCCTGACCTTGTGGTGGACCAACCTCGTGATGCCCGTGCAAGGCACCGCGCTGCCTCCCGGGGCATGGGCCGATGCACGCGAATCACTGTGCGCTGCATTGCGCGCCGTGCCCGGCCCGGTCGTGCTCGTGTCCAACGAGATCGGCATGGGGGTCTCGCCGATGTCGCCCGAGGCGCGCGGGTTTGTCGACGGCCTCGGCTGGTTGCACCAGTCGGTTGCGGCGGCGTGCGCGAACGTGACGATGATGGTGGCTGGCATCGAAGTGCCGGTCAAACGAGGCTCTGCGTGAAGCACGTGTTCGCTCAAGTCGCCGCCGTTGCCGCGACCGCTGCGCTGCTGTGGCCGCTGGCCGCGCCGGCGCAGATCACGCTGCACGACGGCCGCGGCGCCACGCTCGTGTGGCCTGCGCCGCCGCAGCGCATCGTGAGCCTGCTGCCTTCGCTGACCGAGAGCGTGTGTGCACTCGGCGCCTGCGCGCGGCTGGTGGGCACCGACCGGTTCTCGAATTCGCCCGCCAGCGTGCAGAAGCTGCCCAAACTCGGTGGCATCGACGACGCGCAGATCGAGCGCATCGTCGCGCTGCGGCCCGACGTGGTGCTGATCTCGGCCTCGGCCCGCGTGATCGACCGGCTCGAAGCGCTCGGTCTGAAGGTGCTGGTGCTCGAAGCACGCGACCATGCCGACGTGAAGCAGAGCCTGATGCTGCTGGCGCAGATGCTGGGCACGCCGGTGGAGGCCGAGCGTGTGTGGGCCGCGATCGAGCGCGACATGCGTGCGGCCGCTGAGCGGGTGCCGGCCGCGCTGCGTGGCAAGCGGGTCTACTTCGAAGTCGACGCCACGCCATACGCCGCCGGTGCCGGTTCGTTCATCGGTGAAACGTTGGCGCGCCTGGGGATGGTCAACGCCGTGCCGGCCGAGCTCGGGCCGTTCCCGAAGCTGAACCCGGAGTACGTGGTGCGCATGCAACCCGACATCGTGATGGCGAACGATCGCAATCTGGCCGAAATGCCCAAGCGCCCCGGCTGGTCGACCTTGCGCGCACTGAGAGCCGGGCACAGCTGCGGCTTCGGCGTTGACGGCTATGAGTTGCTGATCCGCCCCGGCCCGCGCATGGGTGAAGCGGCGCTCGTGCTGGCCGACTGCCTGGTGGCGATCGCGAAAGCGCGTTGATGTCTGACGACGACCGCCAGCGCCGCCGCCGCCTTGTCATCGGGCTGGCGCTGCTGACCTTGCTGCTGATGGCGGCCGGCCTCGCCGCGGGCAGCGAGGGCTGGTCTTTGCAGCACCTGCTCAATACCTGGCGTGGCCCCGACGGTGCGCTCATCATCGGCGAGATACGCGCACCACGAACGCTGGGCGCGTGGCTGACCGGCGCTTTGCTCGGCCTGGCCGGTGCGGTGGCGCAAGGCCTGTTCCGCAACCCGCTGGCCGACCCGTACCTGCTCGGCTCGGCCTCGGGCGCGTCGCTCGGCGTGGTGCTGGTGCTGGCCGGCAGCGCCCTCGGCGGGCAAACGATCAGCCTGGCAACGGCCGATGCGCTGGCGCGCTTCGGGCTGGTCGGTTCGGCTTTCGTCGGCGCCTTTGGCGGGGTGCTGCTCACGCTCGCGCTGGCACGTGGCGCGCAACAGACCACGCGCTTGTTGCTGGCCGGCGTGGTCGTCGGCGTGGTGCTGGCGGCGGTCAGCGACCTCGTCACCGCAGCGGCGCCCGACGCGTTGCGTGGCAAGCAGGCCTTCATGCTCGGCAGCACCGGCTTTCTCGGCTGGAGCAGTTGCGTGGCGCTGGCCATCGGGCTGGTGCTCACGCTGCCTCTGAGCTGGCGCCTCGCGCGCACGCTCGACGCGCTGACGCTCGGCGTCGACAGCGCCCTCAGCCTCGGCCTCGTGCTGCCGCGGATTCGGTTGGTGCTGGTGGCGGCGCTGGCGCTGGCGACCGGCCTGGCGGTGTCGCAATCGGGCCTGATCGCGTTTGTGGGCCTGGTGGCGCCACACCTCGTGCGGCGTTTCGCGCCAGCTCGAAACGGCTTCACGGTGGTGGCGAGTGCGGCCGCAGGCGGCACCCTGCTGCTGATGGCCGACGTGCTCGCGCGCACGCTCATCGCGCCGCAGGAAGTACCGGTCGGCGTGCTCACGGCGCTGCTCGGTGGCGGCTACCTCGTTTGGCTGTTGCACCGCAGGCGCATGTCATGACGGCGCTGCTCTCGGCCAACCAGCTGAGCGTCTTGCTCGGCAGCACTCAGGCTTTGGCAGAGGTGAGCTTGGCCGTGCAAGCGGGTTGGACGGCCGTCGTCGGGCCCAACGGCGCCGGCAAGTCGACGCTGCTGCGCGCGCTCGCCGGTCTGCAGAAGGCCGATGCAGGCGAAGTGCTGCTGCACGGCAAGCCGCTCGCGCAGTGGCCGCTGCGCGAGCGCGCGATGCAGATGGCGTGGTTGGCGCAGCAGGGCGAAGCCGGCGGCGAGCTCACCGTGCGCGAGGTGGTGCACCTCGGCCGCCTGCCGCGGCTCGGGCTGTTCACCGCCGCCAGCGCGGCCGATGAAGCGCGTGTTGACCAGGCCATGGCAGACGCCGAATGCACACCTTGGCAACACCGCCGGCTGCACGAATTGTCGGGAGGCGAGCGGCAACGGGTGCTGCTGGCGCGCGCGCTCGCGGTCGATGCGCCCTTGTTGCTGCTCGACGAACCCACCACCCACCTCGACCCGCCGCACCAGGTGGCGCTGGTGCGGCTGGTGCAGCGCCAGGTGCGTGCCGGTGTCACGGTGGTCAGCGTGTTGCACGACCTGTCGCTCGCACTGCTCGCCGACCGCGTGGTCGTGATGGAGCATGGCCACATCGTTGCCGAAGGCGCGCGCGACGAGCCGGCGCTGCACGCCGCGCTCGTGCATGTTTTTGGGGGTGCGATCCGCATCGTGGCGTTCGAGTCACGCTGGGTCGCAGTGCCGCACCTGGAGACCTGAGTGCGCGGAAAGTCTCCGTCACACGAACACGACCTGGCGCATGCGTCGCGGGCGTTGTGGCGGCTCATCGAAAGACCCGAATGAACGGCTTGATTCCTCGTATATCGCCGGTTGCCAATGCCGCGCTCGCTCAGCGCCTGCAGCACCGGCTCGACCACAAGACCAAACCGCAGGGCTCACTGGGCCGGCTCGAAACCCTGGCGCTGCAGATCGGCCTGGTCCAGCAGACCGAAGCCCCGTCACTGCACGAGCCGCAGGTGCTCGTGTTCGCTGCCGACCACGGGCTGGCCGCGAACGGCGTGTCGGCCTACCCGAGCGAGGTGACCTGGCAGATGGTCGAGAACTTTCTGGCCGGTGGTGCGGCTGTCAGCGTGCTGGCGCGCCAGCACGGCTTGGCGCTGACGGTGGTCGACGCCGGCGTGCGCCACGATTTCACGCCGCGCGCGGGCCTGCTCGACCGCAAGATCGGCCCGGGCACGGCCGATGCGTTGAAAGGTGATGCGATGACCGCAGCGCAGTGCGCCGCGGCGATTCGCGGCGGGCGCGGTGTCGTTCGGTCCTTGCCCGGCAACGTGGTGCTGCTTGGCGAAATGGGCATCGGCAACACCTCGAGCGCTGCCATGCTGCTCGCGCGGTTGGCGGGTGCCGACATCAGCGCGTGTGTCGGCCGCGGCACCGGCCTCGACGACGCCGGCCTGGCGCGCAAGCGCAGCGTGCTGCGGGCTGTGTTGCAGCGCCACCAGAGCGCGCAGGCGCCGCTCGAAGCACTCGCCGCGTTCGGTGGTTTCGAGATCGCGATGCTGGCCGGCGCCGCCCTGCAGGCCGCCAGCGAGCGCCGGCTCGTCGTTGTCGACGGGTTCATCGCCGGTGCCGCGATTCTGGTGGCGGCCACACTCGCCCCCGAGCTGCTCGGCTACTGCGTGTTCGCGCACCGCTCGGAAGAGGCCGGGCACCGGCTGATGTTGCAGCACCTCGGCGTGCAGGCCTTGCTCGATCTGGGCTTGCGCCTGGGCGAAGCCTCGGGCGCGGTGCTGGCCTGGCCGTTGATCAACAGCGCCGTGCGGCTGCTCGACGAGATGGCGAGTTTCGAGTCGGCCGGCGTGTCGAACCGCCCATTGCCATGACGCCGCCGTGATCCACGAACTGCGCCTCTATTTCGTCGCCCTGCAATTCCTGACGCGGCTGCCGGCGCCGCGCTGGGTCGGCTTCGAGCCCGAGTGGCTGAACCAGAGTGCACGCCACTTCCCGGCGGTCGGCTTGCTGGTCGGCATGGTCGCGGCGCTGGTGCTGGTGGCGGGCAATGTGCTGTTCGGCCCGGCCGTGGCGGTCGGCCTGTCGATGGCAGCCACGCTGCTGCTCACCGGTGCGTTCCACGAAGACGGCTGGGCCGACACCTGCGACGCACTCGGGGGCGGTGCGGGCGTTGGCCGCGAGCGCGCGCTCGTCATCATGAAAGACTCGCGCATCGGCACCTACGGCACGGTGGGGGTGGTGTTGATGCTCGGCCTGAAAGCCGCGACGCTGGTGGCCTTGCCACTCGCGCTCGCGGTGCCGGCGCTGCTGTTCGCGCACACGGCGAGCCGCGCGGCGGCGGTGGCGCTGATCCGCTGGCTGCCGTATGCGGGCGATGTCGAGCATGCGAAAGCCAAGCCACTGGCGCGGTGCATCTCGCGCGCCGGGTTGCTGGTGGCGTGGGCCTGGGTGCTGCTGTTGTGCCTGCTGCTGGCGGCGGCAGCGCTGCGTTGGAACGAGCCGGTGATGTTGCCGTCGATCGCGGTCGGCCTGGGGCTCGTCGTGCTTGCGTGCGCCTGGTGTGCACGCTGGTTCCGTTCGCGGTTGGGCGGCTATACAGGTGACACGCTGGGCGCCACGCAGCAATTGAGCGAACTGCTGGCCCTGCTGGCGTGGCTGGGCGTGTCGGGCGCTCGCTGGTGAAGGAAGCTGCAGCTTTCGCGGTGTGGCGCCACCCGTTGCCGCAAGATGTTCAGGGGCGCTGCATCGGCCGCACCGACGTTCGTGTCGACCGGCGCAAGGCCAAGCGCCTGGCCCACCGCATTCGGCGTTGGGCGCGCCAGCACGGCGCGCCCCGCGTGGTGATCACCTCGGGCCTTGAGCGCTCCGCATGTGTCGGCCGCCTGCTGGCCCGCTGGGGCTGGCGGCACCACATCGATACGCGTCTGAACGAAATGAATTTCGGGCGCTGGGACGGCCTGGCCTGGTCGCTCATCGGCGCCGGCCCGGTGGGCGCGTGGTGCAGCGATTTCGCAGCTCATCGGCCGGGCGGTGGTGAATCGGTGGCGGCGTTGCTTGAGCGCTGCGCCGCGTTCCTTGCGGAGCCGCCGCTGGACGCCGCCGTTTGCATCGTGGGCCATGCCGGCTGGATCAGCGCAGCGCAGTGGCTTCAGGCGGGCGAGGCCCGGGCGCCAATTGCGGCCGAGTGGCCCGCCGCCGTGCGCTACGCGAGCTTGGTGCTGCTCGGCAGCGGAATCAAGGCTCGTCGGGAATCTTGATGTCGGCGAGGTCGAGCGGCATCGGCATCGTCGTCAGCCGGTTCGGCGTGCTGGTTTCCCAGAGCGCGCCGGGCGCGGTGTCGACCGTGGCGCTGACCACATGCATCAGCGTCAGGCTGGCGCGTGCTGCGATCTTGCGCAATGACTGCAACTGGCGCTGCGACCACTCGACCGGCGTGCCGGTCTGCTCGCAGCTGAAGGTGCCGAAGAGTTCGCCATTGACGGCGAAGCACATGTCCATGAGCGAGACCACGCCCGAAGGCAGCAGGTAGGCGGCCATGAAGACGGCGGTGATCGGGTCGGCCTGCGCTTCGGGTACCGAGACGAAACCGTCGCGCAAAAGGTGTTCGAAGTAGGGGCCGCTGCCGGCGCCTTGCATGTCGATGGCGGTGACCATGCGGCCTTGCGCTGCATCGAACATCGCCACGCTGCGCAGCGCGCGGCCCTCGACGGTGTCGACGAACACGCGCACGCCGGCGCGCGAGCAGCCGATCTGCGTGGCGAGGAAGCGCGTGAACTGCTCGAGGAACTGGGCGCTGTCGATTTCGCCGCGCTCGAGGCGCCCTGAAATTGCCTGCAGGTCTTCTTGCTCACCCATGTCGAATTATGAAACGGTGCGTGGTGAGCGAACCGCGATTTATGCGGCTCTCGTCACGCCGGCAAGCAGCGTTGGCGCGGCATCGCAATAGCGCGCCACGCTGCATTGCTCGCACAGCGGGCGGCGCGCCTGGCAGACATAGCGGCCGTGCAGGATCAGCCAGTGGTGCGCGTCGACTAGAAATTCGCCCGGGATGCGTTCGAGCAACTTCTGCTCGACGGCGAGGGGCGTGGCGCCGGGTGCCAGCCCGGTGCGGTTGCCGAGCCGAAACAGGTGCGTGTCGACCGCCATCGTCGGTTCGCCGAAGGCGACGTTGAGCACCACGTTGGCGGTCTTGCGGCCGACACCTGGCAAGGCTTCGAGCGCTTCACGCGTGCGCGGTACTTGCGAGCCGTGTCGTTCGACCAGGATGCGGCTGGTCTCGAGCAGGTTCTTCGCCTTGTTGCGAAACAGGCCGATGCTGCGGATGTGTTCGGTCAGCGCGTCCAGGCCGAGCGCGACGATGCTGGCCGGTGTGTTTGCCGCGAGGAAAAGCCGGCGTGTCGCCTTGTTCACGCTCACGTCGGTGGCCTGGGCCGACAGCAGCACGGCGGCCAGCAGCTCGAACACGCTGGTGTATTCGAGTTCGGTTTGCGGGCTCGGGTTGGCGGCGCGCAGGGTGGCAAAAAAGGCGGCGACGTTGGCGTCGTTCATGACGGGCGCTTCTGGCTTGGCGACAGTTGATTGAGTCGTTGTTCCGACTCGAGCCTTTCACGCTCGATCCTGAACTGGTGAAACGCATAGCGCTCGCGCGCCGCCATGGCCAATGCTTCGCTCCAGGCGGCCCAGCCGGTATGCCCAGCGGTTTGGGGGACGAGCGAGATGCAATCGACCGGACAGGCGGGCAAGCACAATTCGCAGCCGGTGCATTGCACGTCGATCACGGTGTGCATGGCCTTCGGTGCCCCGACGATGCAATCGACCGGGCAAGCCTTGATGCACAGCGTGCAGCCGATGCACCAGGCTTCGTCGATCACGGCGAGTTGGCGAGGTGCTTCCAGGCCGTTGGCCGGGTTCAATGGCAACGCCGGTTGCCCGGTGATGCGAGCCAGCCGCTCGATGCCTTCGGCGCCACCGGGCGGGCACTGGTTGATCGGCGCTTCGCCGGCTGCGATCGCTTCGGCGTAGGCGTGGCAGTCGGGGTAACCGCAACGTGTGCACTGCGTCTGCGGCAGCGCCGCGTCGAGCGCCGCCGCGAGTGCGGCCTGGTCGCCCGAAGTCACGGCTTTATCGAGCGCCGCGCACGGCCTTCTTGGCGGCAGCCCCGGCTTTGGGCGCGGCGCTTCGCTTGGCGGGCGCAGCGACCGCCTTGGGTGCGCGCTTCTTCGGCGCTGCAGCACCCGCCTGGTGATTCGCGATGAAATCGCGCACCGTCGGGTAGACCTTCTCCCGCCAGCGGCGACCCGAGAAGATGCCGTAGTGACCCGCGCCGATCACGTCATAGTGGAACTGCCGCTCTTTCGGGATGCCGGTGCACAGGCCGTGCGCCGCGCGCGTTTGGCCAGCACCGGAGATGTCGTCGAGCTCGCCTTCGATGGTCAGCAGTGCGGTGCCGCGGATGTCTTGCGGACGCACCAGTTGGCCGCCGACCCTCCAGGTGCCGTTGACGAGCGAGAAGTCTTGAAACACGGTCTTGATCGTGTCGAGGTAGTACTCGGCCGGCATGTCGAGCACGGCGTTGTACTCGTCGTAGAAATCACGATGGAACTCGGCGCTGCTGTCGTCTCCGCGCACCAGGTCGAGGAAATAGTCGTAGTGCGAACTCATGTGGCGGTCGGGGTTCATCGCCACGAAGCCGGTGTGCTGCAGGAAGCCGGGGTAGACCGCGCGGCCGCTGCCCGGGAAGTTGGTCGGCACCCGTTGGATCACGTTGTTCTCGAACCAGGAGTACGGCTTGTTGGTCGCGAGGTTGTTGACAGCCGTGGGGCACAGGCGCGCGTCGATCGGGCCGCCCATCATGGTCATCGTGCGCGGCACGATTTCACCGTTGCTGGCCATCAGCGAGATCGCCGCGAGCACGGGAACGGTGGGCTGACACACCGAGATCACGTTCACTTCGGGGCCGATGTGGCGGATGAACTCCTGCACATAGGCGATGTAGTCGTCCAGATGGAACGCGCCAGCATCGAGCGGCACCATGCGCGCGTCGGTCCAGTCGGTGATGAAGACCTTGTGATCTTTCAGCAGTTCACGCACCGTTTCGCGCAGCAGCGTGGAATGGTGTCCCGACAAGGGCGCCACGACGAGCACGATCGGCTGGTCTTTCATGCGCGTGAGCATCGGTGGGTCGTCGGTGAAGCGCTTGAAGCGCAACAGGCGGCAGAACGGCTTCTCGATCGCCACTTTCTGCTGCACCGCAACGTCGACGCTACCGACCTTGACCGAGGTGATGCCGAACTCGGGCTTCTCGTACTCTTTCGAGAGCCGGTGCATCAGGTCCAGGCCGGCCGAGACGCGCTGAGCGCCGGGCGTGTGGGCGAAGGGCGAGAGCGGGTGGTTGTACAGCTTGGCGGTGGCGCTCGCGAATTCCGCGAACGGGCTCAGCAACGCACGTTGCGATTCATAGAGCTGATACAGCATCGGAAGACCCGGTGAGTGAATCGGCGCCGGCCAAGCCGGGCGGACTATTTGTGCAATGCAGCATTCTAGTCGCTGCGCATCACTTTGCAGGCTCGCAAAACCCCGCGCAAACCCGAATCAGTGCACATTCAAGCCACTCTGGTGCTTTGCCCGGCCGGGCGGGCACGGCGCGGGTGCAAAGGAATGCGGCCGCGCCGCGCCGGCGGTCAGGCGGTCAGGCCGAGACCTTGACGATGGCAGCGACGGTGGCGTCGATGTTCTTGCCGTTCAACGCGGCCACGCAGATGCGGCCGGAATCGACGCCGTAGATGCCGAATTCGCTGCGCAGGCGCTGCATCTGATCTTTGCCCAGGCCGGAGTAGCTGAACATGCCTTTCTGGCGGGTGATGAAGCTCATGTCCTGCTTCATGCCGGCGGCCACCAGCTTGTCTTGCAGCGCGACGCGCATCTGTTTGATGCGCACGCGCATGCCGGCGAGTTCTTCTTCCCAGACCGCGCGCAGCGACGGCGTGGTGAGCACCATCGCCACCACCTGTGCACCATGGGTGGGCGGGTTGGAATAGTTGGTGCGGATCACGCGCTTGAGCTGGCTCAATACGCGCTCGGCTTCTTCCTTCGAGCGGCACACCACGCTGAGCGCGCCGACCCGTTCGCCGTAGAGTGAAAAACTCTTCGAGAAGCTGGTGGCGACGAAGAAGTCGAGCCCGGCGGCCATGAACAGGCCGACCACGGCGCCGTCTTCCTTGATGCCTTCACCGAAGCCCTGGTAGGCCATGTCGAGGAAGGGCACGAGGCCGCGCGCAGCCACGGCCTTGATCACTTGCGCCCACTGCTCGAGCGAGATGTCGTAGCCGGTCGGGTTGTGGCAGCAGGCATGCAGCACGACGACGCTCCCCGGGGCGGCAGCGCCGAGCGCGGCCAGCATTGCGTCGAAATCGACGCCGCGTCGGGCAGCGTCGTAGTAGGCGTAGGACTCGACCGGGAAACCCGCGCTCTCGAACAGCGCGCGGTGGTTTTCCCAGCTCGGGTCGCTGATCAGCACTTTGGCCGACGGGTTCATTCGCTTGAGCAAATCCGCGCCGATCTTCAGCCCGCCGGTGCCACCGAGCGCCTGCACGGTGGCGATGCGACCGGCCAACACGGCCTCGCTGTCAGCGCCGAAGACGAGGCCCTGCACCGCCTTGTCGTAGGCGGCGATGCCGTCGATCGGCAGATACCCCCTTGCCTTCGGTGCTTCCATCATCATCTTCTCAGCTTCCTGCACGCACTTGAGCAGCGGCAGCTTGCCGGCTTCGTCGAAATACACGCCGACGCCGAGGTTGACCTTGGCCGGGTTCGGGTCGGCATTGAACTGCTCGTTCAGGCCGAGGATCGGGTCGCGGGGGGCCATTTCAACGGCGGCGAAGAGCGAAGACATGGTCAGTCCTTGTCAGTAGATGGGCGAGGGCGTTTGCGCTACTCTGCGCGGTTGCGCTAGACGCGGTTGCGTCAGAAGTTTCCCGGAGATTTTATCTGCCATGGCCGAGCTGTCCGAAGTGATCGAACCCACCGCTGTTGCGGCCGCGCCCGAAGGCGAGTTCGTCAGCTACCCGAATTCGCCGTTCCAGCTGTTCCAGCCCTACCCGCCGGCGGGTGACCAGCCGGCCGCGATCG
>JBDTTU010000050.1:0-31400 GCA_039930465.1 Burkholderiales bacterium | reverse complement strand
GTGTGCTCTACAACACCGAGACGATCAAACATTCGCTCGACGGCTACATCGACACGCTGCACTTTGACGAAGCCTGGCTGCCACACGCCGCCTTCCACAAGTTCTACGGCACCTTCCACGCGATGGGCAAGAACCGCAAGCGCCCGAAAGACCAGCTCGTGTTCGCCACGCAGTCCACGCACAAGCTGCTGGCCGGCATCAGCCAGGCCTCGCAGGTGCTGGTGCAAGACTCGCAGGAGCGCAAGCTCGACCGCCACCTCTTCAACGAGGCCTACCTGATGCACAGTTCCACGAGCCCGCAGTACGCGATCATCGCGAGCTGCGACGTGGCTGCCGCGATGATGGAAGCGCCCGGCGGCCCGGCACTGGTGGAAGAAAGCATTGCCGAAGCGATGGATTTCCGCCGCGCGATGCGCAAGGTCGAGAAGGACTACGGCAAGAAGGACTGGTGGTTCAAGGTCTGGGGTCCCGACAAGATTGCCAAAGAAGGCATAGGCCGCAGCGAAGAATGGGTGCTCAAGGCGGGCGAGAAGTGGCACGGCTTCGGCGACCTGGCCGAAGGCTTCAACCTGCTCGACCCGATCAAGAGCACGATCATCACGCCGGGGCTCGACATGTCGGGCAAGTTCGCCGGCACCGGCATCCCGGCCTCGATCGTCACCAAGTTCCTGGCCGAGCACGGCGTGATCGTCGAGAAGACGGGCCTGTACTCGTTCTTCATCATGTTCACGATCGGCATCACCAAGGGCCGCTGGAACACGCTGCTGACCGCGCTGCAGCAGTTCAAGGACGACTACGACCGCAACCAGCCGCTGTGGCGCATCCTGCCTGAGTTCTGCGCCGCGCACCCGCGCTACGAGCGCATGGGGCTGCGCGACCTCTCGCAGGGCATTCACGAGATGTACGCCAAGGGCGACATCGCGCGGCTCACGACCGAAATGTATTTGTCAGACCTGCAGCCGGCGATGAAACCGAGCGACGCCTACGCCTGCATCGCACACCGCAAGACCGAGCGGGTGCCGATCGACGAGCTCGAAGGACGCATCACCACCTCGCTGCTCACGCCTTACCCGCCGGGCATTCCACTGCTGATCCCGGGTGAGCGCTTCAACAAAAAGATCGTTGATTACCTGAAGTTCACGCGCGAGTTCAACGCCGCGTTCCCGGGTTTTGACACCGACGTGCACGGACTCGTGGAATCCATCGGTGCCGCCGGCACGCACTGCTACTTCGTCGACTGCGTGCGTAACGATTGACCCGCTGGGCCTGTCAGCCGTCGAGGTTGCCCATCGCGACGTGGCTGAAGCCGCCGTCGACATAGACGATCTCGGCGCTGATGCCGCCGCTCAGGTCCGACAGCAAGAACGCTGCGGCGTTGCCCACGTCGTCGAGCGTGATGTTGCGGCGGATCGGCGTGGTGGCGGCGAACTGGCCCAGCAGCTTGCCGAAGTCCTTGATGCCCGAGGCCGCGAGCGTTTTGATCGGCCCGGCCGAGATGCCATTCACGCGCACCCCGCGTGCGCCCAGGCTCTGCGCCAGGAAGCGCACGCTGGCCTCGAGCGAGGCCTTGGCCAAGCCCATCGTGTTGTAGTTCGGCACGTAGCGCGCCGCGCCCAGGTAAGACAGCGTGAGCAGCGCCGCGCCCTGGCGCAGGCGTGGCAGCGCGGCCTTGGCCATTGCCGGAAAGCTGTAGGCGGAAATGTCGTGCGCAACGCGGAAGTTCTCGCGTGTCATGCCGTCGAGGAAGTCGCCGGCAATCGCTTCGCGGGGCGCGAATGCGATGGCGTGCACGAAGCCGTCGAACTGGTCCCAGTGTGTGCCGAGGTCGGCAAAGAGCTTGTCGATTTGGGCGTCGTCCGACACGTCGCAATCAAACACCAGCTTGGATCCGAATTCTGCAGCGAACTCGGTGATGCGGTCCTTGAAGCGTTCGCCCTGATAACTGAAGGCCAGCTCGGCGCCCTCGCGGTGGCAGGCGCGCGCGATGCCATAGGCGATCGAGCGGTTCGACAGCACGCCTGTGATCAACAGACGCTTTCCGGCGAGGAATCCCATGGTGTCTCCGTCAGTTTGATTCGCGGCGGATTTTGGCATGCGGCGTTTGCGCCTCTGCGGCCGGGGACAGGCACGGTGCTTGCCGGGGTTGTAACGGCGGAGTACAATCCTCGTTTTGCTGGAAAGCTGCTTGACGCGGTTGGGTCGCCTTGAAAACGCGCCTCGGCAGTGTTGCTTGAAGCAGTTCGCTTGACCATGTGGGCGGATTCATCCAGCCCATTTTTTTTGCTCGATCGTTTTTGACTCGGTTTGCTGGACAGGACACGACTTTTGATGAATTGGCAAAGTGCGGTGGAACGCACTGTGACGGGCTTGGGTTACGACCTTGTCGACGCTGAAAAGAGCGCCGGCGGCCTGTTGCGCGTCTTCATCGATCATTTGCCCGGTTCGGCCGGCGCGGCCTCGGCACAGTTCATCACGGTGGACGACTGCGAGAAGGTCACACGGCAACTGCAATACGTGCTTGAAGTCGAGGCCTGTGCCTACGAGCGGCTCGAAGTTTCTTCGCCGGGGCTTGATCGCCCGTTGAAGAAGGCGGCTGACTACGCACGTTTTGCCGGCGAGCAGGTCGAGCTCACGTTGAAGCTGCCGTTCAAGGGCCGCAAGAAGTACAGCGGCGAACTGCAGGCGCTGGGTGAAGGCTGGCGGCTGGTTCTGGCCGATCGTTCGGCGAAGAAGCCGGGCCAGAAGGCGGGCAAGGGCGCGAGCCCGGTCGGGCCGGAAGGCGAGAGCGATCTCGCGCTTGATTTTTCGATTGAAGAAGTTCGAGAGGCACGCCTGGTGCCGGTGGTGGATTTCAAGGGTCGCCGTTTCTCCGCGCAGGAAGAAGCCGCCCTGAAAACCGCACCAGTGGCGGCGTTGCACTCGATTGACGAGGTTGATGGAGGCCGTATTCAATGAACCGCGATTTGCTTGATTTTGTGGACGCCATCGCGCGTGAGAAGAGCGTTGATCTCGAGGTGGTGTTCGCTGCGGTCGAAGCGGCGCTGGCATCGGCCTCGAAGAAGCTGCACGGCGGCGAGGTCGACATGCGTGTGTCGATCGACCGCGACAGCGGCGAGTACGAAACCTTTCGCCGCTGGCACGTGGTGCCGAACGAAGCCGGCCTGCAGTTGCCCGACTCCGAGATCCTGCACTTCGAAGCGCTCGAGCAGATTGCCGACATCGAAGTCGACGACTACATCGAAGAATCGGTCGACTCGGTCTCGATCGGCCGCATCGGCGCCCAAGCGGCGAAGCAGGTCATCCTGCAGAAGATCCGCGACGCCGAGCGCGAACAACTGCTGACCGACTTCCTCTCGCGTGGCGAGAAGATCTTCGTCGGCACTGTCAAGCGCCTCGACAAGGGCGACGTGATCGTGGAGCAAGGCCGCATCGAAGGGCGGCTGCGCCGCAGCGAGATGATCCCGAAGGAAAACCTTCGTTCGGGCGACCGGGTGCGGGCCTACATCGCCGAGGTCGACCCGACCTTGCGTGGCCCGCAGATCCTGCTCAGCCGCAGCGCGCCGGGGTTCATGGTCGAACTCTTCGCACAGGAAGTGCCAGAGATCGAACAAGGCCTGCTCGAGATCAAGTCGTGTGCCCGTGACGCCGGTTCGCGTGCCAAGATCGCCGTGGTTTCGCACGACAAGCGTGTCGACCCGATCGGCACTTGCGTCGGCGTGCGCGGTTCGCGTGTCAACGCCGTCACCAACGAACTCGCCGGCGAGCGCGTCGACATCGTGCTGTGGTCGGAAGACCCGGCGCAATTCGTGATCGGCGCGCTGGCCCCGGCCAACGTGCAGTCGATCGTGGTCGACGAAGAACGCCACGCGATGGACGTGGTGGTCGACGAGGAAAACCTCGCGATCGCGATCGGCCGTGGTGGCCAGAACGTGCGCCTGGCGTCGGAAATGACTGGCTGGCGCATCAACATCATGACGGCCGAAGAGTCTGCTTCGAAGCAGGCCACCGAGTCCGACAGCGTGCGCAAGCTTTTCATCGAGAAGCTCGACGTCGACGCCGAAGTGGCCGACATCCTGATCAACGAGGGCTTCGCCAGTCTCGAAGAAGTGGCTTATGTGCCGATGCAGGAAATGCTCGAGATCGAGAGCTTCGACGAAGACACCGTGAACGAGCTGCGCACCCGCGCGAAAGACGCGCTGCTGACGATGGAGCTCGCCAAGGAAGAAGGCGTGGAAGACGTTTCGCAGAATCTGCGCGACCTCGAGGGCCTGACCCCTGAACTCATCGCCAAGCTCGGCGCCGGTGGCATTCACACCCGCGACGACCTGGCCGATCTGGCGGTCGACGAGCTGATCGAGATCAGCGCCGTTGACGAAGCGCAGGCCAAGGCCTTGATCATGAAGGCGCGTGAACACTGGTTCACCACCTGACGGCCGTGATGCACGTCAACCCAGCCGCACGCACCCCACGAAGTTAGACCAAGCAAGGATTCAATCAATGGCATCGACAACCGTCGCCCAACTCGCCGCCGAGCTCAACCGCTCCGCCGCGGCGCTGCTCGAGCAGCTGCAGTCGGCCGGCGTCAGCAAGGCGTCGACCGACGATGCGCTGACCGAGTCCGACAAGGAGCGGCTGCTCGACCACCTGCGCTCGACCCACGGCACCACCGCCGGTGCCGAGCGCAAGAAGATCACGCTGACACGCAAGTCCACCAGCGAGATCAAGCAGGCCGATTCGAGCGGCAAGGCACGGACGATCCAGGTCGAGGTGCGCAAGAAGCGCACCTTCATCAAGCGCGACGACGCGCCCGCCGCCGAGGAGCCGACCGAACCGGTGATCGACGATGGCGAATTGCAGCGCCGTGAAGTGGAAGCCCAGGCGCAGGCCGAGTTGCTGCGTCAACAGGAAGCAGACTTGGTCGAGAAGCGCCGCCTGCGTGAAGAGCAGGAAACGCGCGACCGCGAAGCGGCGGAAGCGCGTGCGCGCGAAGCGGCCGAAAAGCAGGCGGCTGAAGCCGCTGCCGCCGCGCTCGCAACCGCCGCTGCGGCCAGCACGCCCGCCAAGGCTGGCGAGGCCAAGCCCGCCGCCGCGACGGTAGCCGCCGCACCTGCTGCTGCAGAGCCGGCCGCAAAACCTGCGCTGCGTGTGATCAAGGCTGCCGACGTCGTTGACGAAGAGAAACAACGCGCCACCGACCTGGCCAAGCGCCGCAAGGCCGCCGAAGACGAAGCCGCCGCGATCCGCGTGATGATGAACGCGCCGAAGAAGGTGATGATCGCCAAGCCGCCGGAAGAGGCGAAGCCTGCCGTCGAGATCAAGGGCACGATCCACAAGAAGGTCGGCGCCCCGGGCGCGGCCACCACCACCGCCGTGGCCAAGCCGGGCGACAAGAAGGCCGTCAAGTCGGAGAAGCTTTCTTCGAGCTGGGCCGACGACGCCAAGAAGCGCAGCGCGCTCAAGCCCGGCGCGCGTGCACCGGCAGGCGCAGGCCGCCCGGGCTGGCGCGCTCCGCGCACCGGCCGCCGTGGCGACCGCAACGACGGCGCGCCGTCGTCGTTCGTGGCGCCGGTCGAAGCGCAAGTGCAGGAAGTGCACGTGCCCGAGACCATCAGCGTGGCCGATCTGGCGCACAAGATGTCGGTCAAGGCCTCCGAGGTCATCAAGCAGTTGATGAAGCTCGGCCAGATGGTCACGATCAACCAGCAGCTGGACCAGGAAACCGCCATGATCCTGGTGGAAGAAATGGGCCACAAGGCCTTTGCCGCCAAGCTCGACGACCCGGACGCATTCCTCGAAGAAGACAACACCGAAGCCGACGCGCAGCACGAGTCGTTGCCGCGTGCGCCGGTCGTGACGGTGATGGGCCACGTCGACCACGGCAAGACCTCGCTGCTCGACTACATCCGCACCTCGCGTGTGGCTGCGGGTGAAGCTGGGGGTATCACGCAGCACATCGGCGCGTACCACGTCGACACGCCGCGCGGCATGATCACCTTCCTCGACACCCCGGGCCACGCCGCGTTCACCGCGATGCGTGCGCGGGGCGCGAAAGCGACCGACATCGTGATCCTGGTCGTGGCCGCCGACGACGGCGTGATGCCGCAGACCAAGGAAGCCATCGCCCATGCGAAGGCGGCCGGTGTGCCGATCGTGGTGGCCATGAACAAGATGGACAAGCCCGAGGCGAACGTCGAACGCCTGAAGTCGGAACTGGTGGCCGAAGCAGTCGTGCCGGAAGACTTCGGCGGCGAGTCGCCGTTCGTGCCGGTTTCGGCACGCACCGGTGCCGGCATCGACACGCTGCTCGAACAGGTGCTGCTGCAGGCCGAAGTGCTCGAACTGCGCGCGCCGAAAGACTCGATGGCCAAGGGCATCGTGATCGAAGCGCAGCTCGACAAGGGCCGCGGCCCGGTCGCGACCGTGCTGGTGCAAAGCGGCACGCTCAAGCGTGGTGACGTGGTGCTGGCCGGTTCGAGCTTCGGCCGCGTGCGCGCGATGCTCGACGAAGACGGCAAGTCGATCACCGAAGCCGGCCCGTCGATTCCGGTCGAGATCCAGGGCCTGACCGAAGTGCCGCAAGCCGGTGACGAGTTCATGGTGCTCGGCGACGAGCGCCGTGCGCGCGAAATCGCGACCTTCCGCCAGGGCAAGTACCGCGACGTGAAGCTGGCCAAGCGCCAGGCCGCGAACCTCGAAACCCTGATGGACCAGATGGGGCAGGGCGCCGCACAGACGCTCGCGCTCATCATCAAGGCCGACGTGCAGGGTTCGCAGGAAGCGCTGGCGCAGTCGCTGCTCAAGCTCACCACCAGCGAAGTCAAGGTGCAGATCGTGCACGCGGCGGTCGGTGGCATCAGCGAGTCCGACGTCAACCTGGCGATCGCGTCGAAGGCCGTCATCATCGGCTTCAACACACGGGCCGATGCCGGCTCGCGCAAGCTGGCCGAGAACAACGGCGTCGACATCCGCTACTACAACATCATCTACGACGCGGTCGACGACGTGAAGCTGGCAATGACCGGCATGCTGGCCCCCGAGCAGCGCGAAGAGGTCATCGGCACAGCCGAGATTCGCACCGTTTTCGTGGCCTCCAAGATCGGCACCGTGGCGGGCTCAATGGTCACGGCCGGCCTGGTGCGCCGTGGCGCGCGCTTCCGCCTGCTGCGCGAGAACGTGGTGGTCTACACCGGCGAGATCGAATCGGTGCGGCGCCTGAAAGACGATGTGCGTGAAGTCGCCAGCGGCTTCGAGTGCGGTATCAAGCTGAAGAACTACAACGACATCAAGGAAGGCGACCAGCTCGAATTCTTCGAGGTCAAGGAAGTGGCACGAACCCTGTAAGGCGGTTTTGGTCTCATCCCCGAACCCCGCCTTCTGCAAAGTTGGCGGGGTTCGCGTTTAGAGAGTCCGTATGAAACACAAACGATCCATTCCGAACCGCGGTTTCCGCGTCGCCGACCAGATTCAGCGCGACGTGGCGGAGCTCATCCGCGACCTGAAGGATCCGCGCATCGGCATGGTCACGGTCAACGCAGTCGAGGTGACGGCCGACTACGCGCACGCGACGATCCTGTTCTCGATCCTGATCGGCGAACCGAACGAATGCGAAATCGCGTTGAACGAAGCGGCCGGGTTCATTCGCAATGGCTTGTTCAAGCGCCTGCAGATCCACACCGTGCCGACGCTGCATTTCAAGTTCGACCGCACGACCGAGCGCGCGCTGGAATTGAGCGCCCTGATCGCCAAGGCGAACTCGACGCGGGCCAAGGAAGACTGATCCGTGCAGCCGCAACGCCAACGCATCCCGAAGCGCGCCGTGCACGGCGTGCTCTTGCTCGACAAGCCGCTCGGCCTGTCGAGCAACGATGCGTTGCAGAAGGCCAAACGGCTGTACCGCGCCGAGAAGGCCGGCCACACCGGTACGCTCGATCCGCTCGCGACCGGCTTGCTGCCACTGTGTTTCGGCGCGGCCACCAAGTTCTCGCAGATCAGCCTGGATGCCGACAAGAGTTACCGTGCGACGCTGAAGCTTGGTGTCACGACGAACACAGCCGACGCCGAAGGCGAAGTGCTGCAACGCCGTGACGTGAACGTCACGCGAGAAGACGTCGAAGCCGCATGTGCGCGCTTCACTGGCCCGATCCTGCAAACGCCGCCGATGCACTCGGCACTCAAACGCGACGGCAAGCCGCTCTACGAATATGCGCGTGCCGGCATCGAAGTCGAACGCGAAGCACGCGCCGTGACGATTCACGCCATCGACATCGTTGGCGGTGAGCATGACAGCTGGACGCTCGACGTGCGCTGCTCCAAGGGCACCTACATCCGCACGCTCGCCGAAGACATCGGTGAGCTGCTGGGTTGCGGCGCGCACCTGAGCGGCCTGCGCCGCACCGGCAGCGGCGCCTTGTCGCTGAACGCCGCGCACACGCTGGAACAGCTTGGAGCGATGACAGAAGACGAACGCGACGCCGCCTTGATGGACGCCGACGCACTGCTCGCCGACTGGCCCGTGGTGCGCCTCGGCACGGAAGACGCAGGCCGCTTTCTGAGCGGCGTGCGCCGCCGCCTGAGCCTGGCCGACGCACCGAACGTTCGTGTTTACGGACCTGAACCCAAGGCATTTCTCGGCGGTGGACACATCACCGCCGGTGAACTGATTTCAACGCGGCTGCTGAGTCCGCTGGAGGTGCAGGGCCTCATTCAACCTGCGAGCAAGTGAGAACCGCATGACCCGTCAGATCAGAAACATCGCCATCATCGCCCACGTCGACCATGGCAAGACCACGCTCGTCGACCAACTGCTGCGCCAGAGTGGCACCTTCCGCGAGAACGAGAAGGTGGCCGAACGCGTGATGGACAACAACGATCTCGAAAAGGAACGTGGCATCACGATCCTGTCGAAGAACTGCGCGGTCGAGTGGAAGGGCACCCACGTCAACATCGTCGACACCCCCGGCCACGCCGACTTCGGCGGTGAAGTGGAGCGTGTGCTGTCGATGGTCGACTCCGTGCTGTTGCTGGTCGATGCGGTCGAAGGCCCGATGCCGCAGACGCGTTTCGTGACCAAGAAGGCGCTCGCCCTCGGCCTCAAGCCGATCGTCGTCGTCAACAAGGTCGACCGCCCGGGCGCACGCGCCGACTACGTGATCAACGCGACCTTCGACCTGTTCGACAAGCTGCACGCGACCGAAGAACAGCTCGACTTTCCCGTAGTGTTCGCCTCGGGCCTGAACGGCTGGGCGACGATGACACAAGGCGAGATCGGCACCGACCTGGCGCCGCTGTTCGACACGATTCTCAGCCATGTGCCGGCGCACGGCGGCGACGTCGACGCTCCGCTGCAGTTGCAAATCTGCTCGCTCGATTACTCCACGTATGTGGGCCGCATCGGCATCGGCCGCATCAACCAGGGCACGCTCAAGCCGATGCAGAACGTGGCCGTGTTCAGCGGCCCCGACAGCACGCCCTTCAACGCGCGTGTGAACCAGGTGCTGAAGTTCGAAGGCCTGGAGCGCCAGCAGGCGACCGAAGCGGGCCCCGGCGACATCGTGTTGATCAACGGCATCGAGAACATCGGCATCGGCGTGACCCTGACCGACATCGAAAACCCGGTGCCGCTGCCGATGCTGAATGTCGACGAGCCGACGCTGACGATGAATTTCTGCGTCAACAACTCGCCGCTCGCCGGCCGCGAAGGCAAGTTCGTGACCAGCCGCCAGCTCTGGGACCGTCTGCAGCGCGAATTGCAGAGCAACGTGGCGCTGCGGGTGAAAGAAACCGACGAAGACGGCATCTTCGAAGTGATGGGCCGTGGCGAACTGCACCTGACCATCCTGTTGGAAACGATGCGCCGCGAAGGTTACGAACTGGCCGTGAGCAAACCACGCGTCGTTTTCCGCATGGAAGGCGAAGAGCGCCTGGAGCCGATCGAAGCCGTGACGGCCGACGTGGAAGACCAGCACCAGGGCGCGGTGATGCAGGCGCTCGGCGAACGCAAGGCCGAGCTCGTGAACATGGAACCCGATGGCATGGGCCGGGTGCGCCTGGACTACAAGATTCCGGCGCGCGGCCTGATCGGTTTCCAGAACGAGTTCCTGAACCTGACACGCGGCACCGGCCTGATCAGCAACATCTTCGACGGCTACGAACCCTACAAGGGTGAGATCGATGGCCGCAAGAACGGCGTGCTGATCAGCCAGGACGATGGCGAAGCGGTGACGTATTCGCTCGGCAAGCTCGACGACCGCGGCCGCATGTTCGTGAAGGCCGGCGACGCGCTGTACGAAGGCATGATCATCGGCATCCACTCGCGTGACAACGACCTCGTGGTCAACGCGGTGCGTGGCAAGCAGCTCACAAACTTCCGCGTCTCTGGCAAGGAGGACGCGATCAAGATCACGCCGCCGATCATCCTGACGCTCGAATATGCGGTCGAGTTCATCGCCGACGATGAGCTGGTCGAGATCACTCCGAAGACGATCCGCATCCGCAAGCGGCACCTGAAAGAACACGACCGCAAGAAGGCGTCGCGCGTCGGCGCTTGATGCAGGAACGGCGCCGCCGCCTCAGACGGCGGCTGCCGCAGCGCGCCACGCGGTCGGTGCGCTGCCGGTTCCGCGCTGGAAGAAGCGCGTGAAGTAGCCGGCGTCAGTGAATCCCAGGTCGAACGCGATCTGTTTGACGCTCAGGTTCGTGTAGGCCAGCTCACGCTGGGCTTCGAGCACGAGCCGGGCGTGCAAGACACCGAGCGCACCGTGGCCGAGCACCTGCTGGCATACCCGGTTCAATTGTGTGGCCGTGATGCCCAGTTCGGTGGCGCAAGCCGACAGCGCCGGTTGCTCGCGAAAGCGACTTTCCACAAGGCCACGAAAACGCTGCACGTGTTCGAGCGCGCGCGTCCCGTGCGGCGCGGGCGTTCCATTCGCGTCTGGCAGGCGCCGGCCGAGGGCCAGCAGCAATCGCAGCAGTGCCGCGTCGATGGCCAGCGCGCGCCATGCCGCCGTGCCCTGGTGTTCGCTGCGCAGCGCCAGCACCGCGGCGCCGACTTCGGCCGCCGCAGGGCGATCGAGTGCGTGGTGACGCAAGGGCAACAATCGATCCTTCAGCCCCGTTTCCGATTCGAGCAGGCGCCGCAGGTGCTGTTCCAGCACGGTCACGACCACGCCATCAACATCGCTTGAAAAGTGAAAGCCGTGCACGGCCAGGGCCGGCACCGTGACGATGCACGGGCCGCGCACGCTGACACTTTTCGACTCGAGCGCCAACTCGGCCTTGCCCTTGCGAATGAACAGAATCTGGTAGAGCAGCTCGTGGCGGTGCGGCCGAATCTCCCAATCGTGCAGGCGGCTGCGCTCGGCGATCGACTCGCAATGCAGCCACTCGATGTCGGCCACGCGGCCCTGTTCCCCGTAGAGCGAATACGAGGGCAGACTGTTCTTCATGGGTTGACTTGCAGGCTGGGCAGCATGTTCGAATTGTTCAAGCAGTTGCGGTTTCTGTCCATTGAGGTCGACGCTTGAAGCGTTTAACCTTTCCCGCAGATTAAAACGAGAAACGGAGACTTCCCATGCGCACCCAGGTCGCCATCATCGGCGCCGGCCCGTCGGGCCTGCTGCTCGGGCAACTGCTGCACCAGGCCGGCATCGACGCCGTGCTGATCGAGCAGCGCAGCGGCGACTACGTGCTCGGCCGCATCCGTGCCGGTGTGCTCGAACAGGGCACCGTCGATCTGATGGAGCAGCTTGGCCTGGGCAAGCGCATGCGCGCCGAAGGCCTGGTTCACGGCGGCATCAACCTCGGCTTTCGCAACACGCGCCAGCGCATCGACCTGCATGCGCTGACGGGTGGCAAGCAGGTGATGGTCTATGGCCAGACCGAAGTCACGCGTGACCTGATGGCTGCGCGCGCGGCCTGCGGCGCGAAGACCGTCTACGAAGCCGAAGAAGTGGCGCTGCACGACTTCGATGGCCAGAAGCCACGCGTCACCTGGCGCCAGGGCGGCGTGGCCCATGAGCTGCACTGCGACTTCATCGCCGGCTGCGACGGTTACCACGGTGTGAGCCGCGCGAGTGCGCCACCAGCCTTGCTCAAGACGTATGAAAAGGTCTACCCGTTCGGCTGGCTTGGCGTGCTCACGGAAACACCGCCGGTCGCGCACGAGTTGATCTACTCGAACCACGAGCGCGGCTTTGCCCTGTGCAGCATGCGCTCGAACACGCGCAGCCGGTATTACGTGCAGTGTTCACTCGACGACAAGCTTGAGAGCTGGTCCGACACCGCGTTCTGGGACGAACTGCGCCGCCGCCTCGACCCCGAAGCTGCCGAGACGCTGGTGACCGGCCCGTCGATCGAAAAGAGCATTGCGCCGCTGCGCAGTTTTGTTGCCGAACCGATGCGCTTCGGGTCCTTGTTTCTGGCCGGCGACGCGGCTCATATCGTGCCGCCCACGGGCGCGAAAGGGCTGAACCTGGCCGCGTCCGATGTGCGCTACCTGGGCAGTGCCTTGATGCAGTACTACGGCGACAAGAGCGCCGCCGGTATCGACACGTATTCCGAACGCTGCCTGCGCCGCGTCTGGAAGGCGGTGCGCTTCTCTTGGTGGTTCACCTCACTGATGCACCGTTTCCCCGACACCGGCGAGTTCGGGCAGAAACTGCAGGAGGCCGAGATTGGTTACCTGCTGGGATCAAAGGCCGCAGCGACGGCGCTGGCCGAAAATTACGTCGGTTTGCCGCTGGAGGGCTGACACCGGCCAAAGCCCGATTCGGCTACAGCACACTGCGCGGCGCCAGCAAGGCCTCAACCTTCTCGGGCGCCAACAGGTTGCCGGTGTGCGTGGTCATGCCGATTTCGATCGTCCTAAGCCCGATGGTGGCCGACGTCTTTAAGCTGCTGCGCGGTCTGGCCGACCAGGGTGCGACCGGGTTGATGGTCGAGCAGAACGTGAAGGGTCGACGTGGCATTTCGGTGAACGAAACTGCTATTGCGTACAGTACTGTATGCAGTTACAGTGTCGCTTCATCGGAGACTCCACCATGCACTCGACCTACCGCCAGCTCTACCACCCCAGGCCCAACCGCGCACCCGCCTGGCTGCGCCGCATCTGGACCTGGCTCTGAGCAACAGGAACGCTCAATGCGCCGCGGCCCGCGGCGAGGCCCACGAACCGCAATTGCCATGAACGCGCCGCTGTTGCCGGAAGTCCTCGTTCGTCGAGACACGAACGCCCAAACCGACTTGCCGCTCGCCACCGAAGGCGTTCTGCGCTACCTGTGGGAGGGCCGCTTCGGTTCAATGCTGATCGAAGTCAGGCAGGGGCGGGCTTTCGTGAACGGGCAAGCTGTCGAGCCTGTAGATCTCGCTGCGCATCAGGGCGACAGCGCATAAAGAGCAGTGGCGCGTGCGCGGAGTGGAAACAAAGCGAAAGACGGCACGGCTCGGATGCAGCGATTCGAAGAGAGTCTGGTTTCATTAAGTTTACATAATATACATTGTCGCGATTGCGTCAGACATAAAAGCCGCCGCACTCACCACAACGCCTGCGACTACCAGCGCGATAGATGCCAGTGCGCCAGCTCGAGCTTTTGGGGTCGGCACTCGTGCGGCCTCTCGCAGGTGCTCCCGCGTTTCGTGGTCATCGAGGCCGGCAACGTCGCATAAACGCACGTGTATTTTCAAAGGGCAACCGATCACTCCGGTTTTCCAGTCGGTGATCCTGTTGGCGCTGACGCCGAGGGCGATGCCGAGAAGGGTTTGACTCCCTGCCACTTTGGCCGCCATGTCAATTAGGGTTTTTATCTGCATTTGTTCACTCTCTTTCTGAGTGTTCTCAGGTAGGCTCCGGTTCACTCAATTTCTGAGTGAAACTTTTGGAGTCAGCCAAATGATCAAGATCACTGTAGCGCAAACGACCGTCAAGGAATTGAGCGGGACGAGCAAGACAACCGGCAAGCCGTACCACATGCGCTTCCAGAACGCCTACGCGTTCACGGTTGATCGCGAAGGCAACACGCCGCCCTACCCCGAGAAGTTCGAGATCAGTCTCGACAAAGACGCCGCGCCCTACGCGCCCGGCGACTACACCCTGCACCCCTCTGCGCTGTACCTCGACCGTGACGGCCGACTCGCGTGTTCTCCCCGGCTGACTCCGATCAAAGCGCGCGTGCCAGCCTGAGGGGTGCACCATGCAATCCTTCATGGAAGCGCAGCACGCCGCCGAGTGTGTGGGCCTTGCGGTCTACGCTCGCGCGGTGCTTGGTCGTGCCGTGGAAGATGAGCCCGGGGTGGTATCCCTTCGGCTCTCCGTCACGCATCAAACCGCCGGCCTGTCGGTCATCGAATGTGAAGTGATCGACGTGGCCGGCAATGCGGTCGGCGGGTGGTCGCTGTGAAGCGCCCGCCGTCGTTGGTCGCGTGGCAATTCCGGCGCCCGGATGGCTGGTGGTATCGCGCTTGCATCAGCGCGCACCCGAGTCAGCGCCTCGTCGCCGCGTCCCTGCGGGCGGAGCGGCGGTCGTGATGCAGGCCGCACTCTTCGAACCGACCGGCGTAGAGGTCGGCCCGCTCGCCCTCATGCACGTCAAGAAGGCTGCGAGCTTTCGGCGTGCTGCCGAGGTCTTCACGTCGCGCGGTTGGGAAGCCCTCGCACGCGATCACGCTCGGCTCGCGGAGGGTCACGATCAAGAGGCGGAGTGCCTCGGCATGCTTGCGCACTTCGAGCGCCTGGGCGGGGTGTACGCGTGAACGCCAAGCGCGTGATGTGGATCGCCGTCGCTGCCGCTGTCGGCTTTCTCGTGCGGCATCTTCTTCGGGGTGTGTTGTGAGCGTCGCTGCGCTGTTCACGCGCTCGGACTCGATTTATCGAGAGCTCGACGTCGAATGTTTCGGCGCGACGCGTGACGCCCGTACCTTCGACCTGGCTTGTCCGGTCGTGGCGCATCCGCCTTGTCGGGCGTGGTCGCGCCTTCGGCATTTCGCGAAACCTCGGGCCGACGAAAAGGACCTGGCCCGCTGGGCGCTGTTCGTCGTCCGTCACTGCGGTGGCGTTCTCGAACATCCGAGCGGGTCCACTCTGTTCAAAGAGGCCGGCCTGCCGGAGCCCGGATCGACCGATCGCGATGCGTTTGGCGGTTTCGTGCTGCCGTTGTCGCAGAAGTGGTTCGGGCATCGTGCTGAGAAGCGGACGTGGCTTTACATCGTCGGTATCGATCCAGGCGCAGTACCGCGCATGCCGCTTGTTCTTGGCGACGCGGAGCGGACGTGCGGTCTTTGGGGTGGGCGGGATCGAGCTAGGGCGCGCAAGGAAATCGGGCCGGCCGAGCGCGAGCACACGCCGCCAGCGTTCGCACGCTGGCTCGTTGACCTGGCGCGTGCGTGCGAGGTGGCCGCGTGAACCTCTCAACCGAACGAAACGAGGGCGGCGCCTATGTCAACGCTTTGGCATTGCCGCGCCTGCGGAACGTCACGCAGGTCGAGCTCTTTGCCCGGCCGCTGCCTGTCGCATCGGTGCCTGCTGAGCGAGCCGAAGGCGAGCGTCTTGTCACATACAAAACAAATCAGGGCGAGCCCGTTGTGGGCTCTGTCTCTATCGTCTCTTTCGGAGCTTCCGTTCTTGCTGAGGCTCGGGTCGCTCGTCTCAAACGTAGCGTGTGGGCTAGCGGTCATCTGCACGGGTTGGCTGATCGGGGTTCACGTCCGCCCGTTTGTTGGTTTGTGACCCTGACGTACGCCGACGCCAATGCGTGGGAGCCAACCCACATGAGCGAGTGCGTTGAGCGGTACCGGCAATGGTGCAGGCGGGCCGGCGTGGCGTGCCGGTACACCTGGGTCGCCGAGATACAGCCGAAGCGCCTGGAGCGCACAGGCGATGCCGTCGTGCACTACCACCTGCTCGCATGGTTGCCGGCCGGCGTCGTTATGCCGTCATGGGGCCGCAAGCCGTCGCGTCGGCACCCGAAGTTCTGGGAGCACGGTCGCAGCGAGACAGAGCCAGCACGCGCAGGCGTCGGCTACCTCATGAAGTACTTGTCGAAGCTCGGCGAGTTCCATCGTTTCCCGAAAGGCTTGCGTCTCTATGGCATCGGCGGACTCGTCAAAGAGGGGCGCGCTGTGCGCTCGTGGTTCAACTTGCCGGAGTGGGCGAAGCGCCTGCACGGCGTCGGCGACGTGTGCCGAAAAGCGGGTCGTCTTGTGGTGCAAGCAACAGGTGAAGTTCTCGCGTCCCCCTACGTGGTGCGACTCGTGCCCGGAGGCCTTGAGGTGCGGCTCGTGGGCCAACTATCAGCGCGATTTCATGACGGCGCGTATTCAACCCTGAGGGCGATGTGATGTTGGTTCAGGCGGTTGCGTTGTGGGCGGTGTGCATGTTGGTGGTCGTGTTCGGCTTGGCGGGGTGTTCCGTCATCGTCAATCCGCCGCCGCGCCCAGCGGAGCCGCCGTATCTGGTGCTGCCGAAGTGCGACATGGGAATGCTTCGGATGACGAAGCCCATGAATTGCGTTGATGAGCTGCATCGTCAGCCGCTGTGGGGGCTGTCGTGAGTTTTGTTTTTGGCTGGGAGTACATGCGATGAACCTTGCGGACTGCTGGTGTTGTTTTGGTTGCGGAGTGATCCTGGATCAAGACGAATTTATCGATCATCAGGAGGATGGAGACGGCGATATGGATGCGCCCACGTGTCCGGAATGCGGTAGCAGCGAGGTCGGCGACCCGTGGTGAATCGAGCACATCGCCGGTTCGCCTTGATCGTTGCGGGGCTTCTGTTTGGCGCGTTCCTATCGTGGTCGGGTTCGGCGCGGGCGGCGTGCACGGGCTCGTGGTCTTGGTCGAGCGATAACGGCTACTCGGGGACGTTTGCGCCGGGGGAGCCGGCCGACCTCGTTGCGGCGTATCTCTCGACTTGGGGCGGGACGCTGACGGCCGGGCCGACGCTGGCCGGTGATGGCGCGTCCTTCGTGTTCAGTGCAGGGCACGCGTCGGTTACTGAGTACACCTACACGGTGATCGGCTCTGGCTGTTCTGAGGGCGGCGCGAGTGCGCCAGCGGGTTCGATGGGCAGCTATTCGCAGAACGCCGGCCTGTACGTGTTCGTGGTGGGAATAACTCTCATGTTCGGCATCGGCGTGTTGACGGGAATGAAGCGATGAAAAAGGCAATCGTGTGGGCGGTGTTCGTCGGTGCCTGTTTCGGGCTCTACAGGCTCGCAAGCGCCATAGGCAACCCGTGGGCTGCTGCGAACGTGATGGCGCCGGCAGAAGCCCAACGCGTGCGCGCGGAGGCCCTTCGCATTCCCGGCTGCGCAGATCACCCGGAGGTCTGCAAGTGACTATCCCGGCAGCGATTGGAATGCTGTTGTTTGCGTGGGTCACGGGCTACGCGTTCGGCTTCCAGTTGAAGAACGTTTTCGACGCTGTTCAGGCAATTTGACATTCACCCCTCGACGCGGGCCGGCGCGTTGAGTCAAGGGGCAACCTTCCGGCCGTGGAGTGTTTATGAAGTTCCTCAAAACCGCCGTTGCCTCGGCCGTTACCTCGGCGCTCGTGCTGGGTTCGCAGTTGGTGCATGCCGCCGACACGTCGGCTGCGGATGGTGCAGCGGCAGTGACCGGTCTGGTGGCCGGTCAAAGCGGCTACCTCGGTTCGATGATCGCGCTGGCTCTGGCCGGTGTCGGCATCGGCATCGCGGTCAAGTGGGTGAAGCGTGCGAAGGGCGCGGCCTAAGCTGGTGTGAATCCAGACACTTGGGGGGCGTGCCCCCCTCGTGTATGCGTTCATACCTTCGACCGATCCTCGCCGCGTTGGTCGCCGGCCTGCTGCACTTGGGTGCGCACGCGGGAGTCGTAACGGCGGCGGCGCCGTCTTGGACGTACGCTAGTTCGCGCACCGCAGCTATCGCCGAGTCGGGTACGTTGGGGCAGTTGATCCAGGGTCGGACATTCATCCCCGCTGCGGCGGGTGAGGTCAGGTTTCAGGACTTGTTGCGCATGCCGCTCTCGTCGCCGAATATCCTTGGTACGGCGGAGGTGGGGTTCGCGCGCACGGCGACCGCTGCGGCCGTCAATACGGCGCTCGCTGATGCCATTGCGGTGGCAGCGGTGGGGGTTGCGTCCTATCAGATTGCTAGCGCCGTTCGATGTAAGGCGTTGGGGGCTGGTGCGACTGGCTGTGACGATGGGGCGGACAGGGAGACGATCACCGACTGGACGGCCTCGGGAACGAACTTCACGAATGGGCAGCCTCAGACCGCCAATGGTTCATCGGCGGAGGCGGCCTGCAATGCGTTGTGGCCGAAGCTCGGTGGCACGACGAACCAGGGCGGGGGCGCGACGAATACACAGACGTTCAGCGACCGAGGCACAACGCCTCTGGGGCCTTGTCTGGGCGCGAGGTTTTCGCATGACGTGGCGGGCAATGGGAGCGTGTACGACTCGGGGCCGTTCAACGTCTCCTATGGCGTGGCACAAGCGGCGCGGCAGCAGTGCCCGGCCAGCGTCGATGCGTCGAACCCAGCGAACAGCATTCCGGCTGGTCAACCGGTAGGCATAGACGGAAAGTGCGCGACGGGTAGGTACTCCCCGAAATCCGCAGCGGAGGTCGCGGCGAAGGTGGGGCAAGTGGTCGATGCGGCGCTGCGTGCAAATGCTCTCAAGGAAGCGCTCGATGCTGGGGGGCGTGTGGTGGCTCAGCCGGGCGTTCTGACCGGGCCGGCGTCGTTGACGGGCGACCCGGAGACGGTGCGCGTGACTGGCCCGAACGGTGTCACGACCACTACGACAACGCCTCGCACGCGGTTCGGGTACGACGGCGAAACGATCACGGCCACGGATGATCCGATCCGCACGACTGTCGATCCCGATGGCACCACGACCACGACCGAAGGCACGCCGGAGAAGATCGATATCGAGACGTGCGGGCTTCCCGGTAAGCCGCCGTGCAAGATTGACGAAACAGGAACGCCGACGCAGCCGCCAACGCCGCCTGATACGCCAGACAAACTCAAGACCGACGACGCCGCCAAGCGTGATGCCGCGATTTCGTCGATTCAGGACCCGGGCTTCGGGTGGATTGGTGCGCCGGCTATTGCGCAGTGCACGCCGTTCGATTGGCCCGCGATGGGCCACACGTACACGCTTGACCCATGCGGGCCGATGGAACAGATACGCGGCGTCATGGCCTATGTGTGGGCCTTGTTCGGCGCGTGGTGGTGTTTCGGGCTCGTTCGTAAAACTGTTGCAGGAGCTTGAGCCATGCCGATTTTCGCTGCGTTTGTCGGGGCTTGCATGTCAGGCCTCATGACGTTCTATGGCGCCATGATGACTGCGCAGCAGGCCATTGCATGGGCGCGGCGTACATTCATCATCGCGCTGATGGCTGCGTTTCTCATTGCGGTCAAGGTCTGCGTTAGTTCGCTGCTTGGCATGGTGGCTGGTGCTGGTTCAGGAGGTGCGCTGCCGGCGCGGTTTGTCATGGGCTTGGGGATGTTCATTCCATCGAACGCGGTCGCAGTGCTCGCGTGCATGGGTTCGGTGTGGATCGCGTGCGTGGTCGTTCGGCTCAAAATCGACGGGCTTCGCTGGTGAGTGCCGATCTGATTCAGGGCAAGAAGGGAAGCGGTAAGTCGAAGCTCGCAGTCATGCTGATGCAGCGGCATTTGCTCGAAGGCAAGCGCGTTGCGACAAACCTCGATTTGTTCCTCGACAAGTTGCTTCCCCCCATGTCGAAGGCGACGGTGATGCGCATTCCTGACAAGCCCACGGCGTTTGACCTGGTGGCGCTCGGCGGCGGCAACAACGGCGACCGTTACGACGAGGAGCAGGACGGTTTGTTGGTGCTCGATGAGTTGGCGTTGTGGCTCAACGCTCGCACGTTCATGGACAAGGATCGAGGGCCGGTGATGGATTGGTTTGTGCACAGCCGCAAACACGGCTGGGGCACAGCATTCATCTGTCAGGACTTGGTGCAGGTAGATCGTCAGGTGCGCGAGTCCCAGGTGGAGTACGTCACGCGCTGCACTCGTATGGATCGCGTGCGCATCCCACTTGTCGGCGGTCTTATCGCGGCCTTGTTCAACGACAAGGCGTCAGAGCTTCCGAAGATGCACAAGGCTACGCGCCGGCTCGGGTGCGATCCCAAGGGCTTGGTCGCGTCATCGCGCTGGTATCGAGACGGCGGTGTGCAAGACGGCTACGACACCTTGCAGATTTTCCAAGCGAGCTACCCGCACGGTGCCCATAGCCTGCTCAGTCCGTGGCATCTGGTGGGCCGTTTTCTCCCGCCTGTGCTCACGCCCTTTCAGCGCCTCAAAAAGTGGCTGCTTGGGCCGGTGGGTGGGGTGCGTAGCGCCCTTCCCACTGGCCCCAAGCTGCCAATCGTGGCAAGCATCATGCGGCTTCCGCCCAGCGAGAGAATTCGACACGTCAGGCGCCTGGACGCGGCAGGATTGCTCAAGGCGACGTGAGGGCGAAGCTGCGCTCTTAGCTGCTCGAACTGGTTGTGTGGCACGTCTGGTTCTCGCGTGGCCTGGGCCGTGACGTTTCACCGAACGTCGATTGCGTCGCCATCAAAACGTCTTCGCCAGCGCGGCACAATCGCGCATGGGCATCGAAGACCGCGACTATTGGCACAAAGACCGTGCACGACGGATGGGGCACCTGGTGGGCAAGCCAGGCGCAGAGCAGCCCGTACGGCATCAAGAGCTAACGCGCATTGCGCGCGCCGCCAGTGTGAAGATGCGTTTAGACCCGCGGCCGTCGCGCTGGCCAGCCTTCGCCGCGGGAGTGGCAGTGGGCACCTTTGCTACCATCTTTGTCGTCGGTCTGTTGAGGCTCTGACCGAGTTGACAGTTCACGCGTTGTCGTAGGTTCGCGGAGCTACGTCTACCGGTGAGACGGTCTATACATTGTAGCGTATTCATATGGGATCAAGCGGGCCGCGATATGCCCGCCCCGTTGGCACGCCCGATGCATTCAATGGCAAAGTCCTTCGCCACAATCGGAGCCGCATGCTTCGCTTCGCGGCCGGCAGCAGACACTCAAGCCAGCATCCATGGAGACTTCAATGACCGCCAAGAAACCCACGATCATCTACACCCTGACCGACGAAGCGCCGATGTTGGCGACGTTTTCGTTCCTGCCGATCATTCGCAGTTTCACGGCGCCAGCCGGCATCGACGTGGCCACGAGCGACATCTCGGTCGCGGCACGAATTCTGGGTGAATTCCCGGAGTGCCTGAGCGCCGCACAGAAGGTTCCCGACAACCTGGCCGAGCTTGGCCGACTCACGCTGGAACCCGACACCAACATCATCAAGCTGCCCAACATCAGCGCGTCGCAGCACCAGTTGGTCGGCGCCATCAAGGAACTGCAGGCCCGCGGTTTCCAGTTGCCCGACTTTCCTGAAAGCCCGAAGACCGACGCCGAGAAAACCACTCGAGCCCGCTACTCGAAGCTGCTCGGCAGCGCCGTGAACCCAGTGCTGCGCGAAGGCAATTCCGACCGCCGCGCGCCGGCGGCCGTAAAGGGTTTTGCGCGCAAGCACCCGCATTCCATGGGCGAATGGAGCCAGGCTTCGCGCACCCATGTGGCCACGATGAAAACCGGCGACTTCTATCACGGCGAAAAATCGATGACGCTCGACAAGGCGCGCGACGTCAGGATGGAACTGGTCACGAAAAACGGCAAGAACCAGGTGCTCAAAGCCAAGGTGTCGCTGCTGGCCGGCGAAGTCATCGACAGCATGTTCATGAGCAAGAAAGCCCTGCTCGATTTCTATGAGCACGAGATGGAAGACGCGCGCAAGACCGGCGTGATGCTCTCGCTGCACGTCAAGGCCACGATGATGAAGGTCTCGCACCCGATCGTGTTCGGCCACGCCGTGCGCATCTTCTACAAGGAAGCGTTCGAAAAACACGGCAAGTTGTTCGACGACCTGGGCGTGAACGTCAACAACGGCATGGTCAATCTCTACGACAAGATCGCGACGCTGCCGGAATCGCAGCGCGAAGAGATCGAACGTGACCTGCACGCTTGCCACGAGCACCGGCCCGAGCTGGCGATGGTCGATTCGGCCAAGGGCATCACCAACCTGCACGCACCGAACGACGTGATCGTCGACGCTTCGATGCCGGCGATGATCCGCATCGGCGGCAAGATGTGGGGTGCCGACGGCCGCCCGAAAGACACGAAGGCAGTGATCCCGGAAAGCACCTTCGCCCGCATCTACCAGGAGATGATCAACTTCTGCAAGACCAACGGCAACTTCGACCCGAAGACCATGGGCACCGTGCCCAACGTCGGCCTGATGGCCCAGCAGGCCGAGGAATACGGCTCGCACGACAAGACCTTCGAAGTGAGCGAAGACGGCGAGGCCCGCATCGTCGACATCGCCACCGGCGAGGTGCTGCTGGTGCAGCACGTCGAGGCCGGCGACATCTGGCGCATGTGCCAGGTGAAAGACGCGCCGATCCGCGATTGGGTGAAGCTGGCCGTCACGCGCGCCCGCAATTCGGGCATGCCGGTGATCTTCTGGCTCGACCCGTACCGCCCGCACGAGAACGAGCTGATCAAGAAGGTCCACACCTACCTGAAAGACCACGACACGGCCGGGCTCGACATCCAGATCATGTCGCAGGTGCGTGCCATGCGCTACACGCTGGAGCGCGTGGTGCGCGGGCTCGACACCATTTCGGCCACCGGCAACATCCTGCGTGACTATCTGACCGACCTGTTCCCGATCATGGAGCTCGGCACCAGCGCGAAGATGTTGTCGATCGTGCCCTTGATGGCTGGCGGCGGCATGTACGAGACCGGCGCCGGTGGCTCCGCGCCCAAGCACGTGAAGCAACTGGTCGAAGAAAATCACCTGCGCTGGGATTCACTCGGCGAGTTCCTGGCGCTCGCCGCCTCGCTGGAAGAACTCGGCCTCAAGACCGGCAACGAAAGTGCCAAGCTGCTCGCCAAGACGCTTGACGCGGCCACCGGCAAATTGCTCGGCAACAACAAGTCGCCCTCCCCGCGCACCGGCGAGCTCGACAACCGCGGCAGCCAGTTTTATCTGGCGATGTACTGGGCGCAGGAACTGGCGGCACAGACCGAAGATACGGCGCTGCAGAAGCATTTCGCGCCGCTGTCGAAGGCCCTGTCGTCGAACGAACAGAAGATCGTTCAGGAACTGTCGGAAGTTCAAGGCAAGCCTGCCGACATCGGCGGCTACTACCTGGTCGACACCGCGAAGTGCGATGCCGTGATGCGGCCCAGCGCCACGCTCAACGCGGCGCTGGCCTCGGCGCGCGCCTGAAGCGGCGGCGCCGGGCGCGCTTCAGTAGTCGCCGAGGCGCGAGGCCTGCGCTTCGAGCCAGGCGTCGACGTCGTCCTGCGCTCCAGCAGCCTCGGCCACGTCGGCGCGGCCCACCATCGGCTTGTCCAGCGGGCGGCAGATCTGGCTCTTCAGCCGGGCCAAGCGGTCCGATTGTTCGATGGCCGCGAAGATGGCTTCGGGGTTCATCATCAGGGCAAAGGGGTTCGAGGCGATCTGCGCGTGTGTCATGGAAAGACTCCCATCAATGGCGGTGTTCAACGAGGTGAACTCTAGGGCTCAGCCAGGATCACACCAGTCGGTGCGGCGCCAAAGCGCTTGTCAGGCAAATTCCGACAAGACCGCCGTTGACAGCGGGCAGGCGTGCGGAATTGCTCAGCGCTCGAGCTTGCCGAGCGATTTGGCCAGGTTGTCGCGGCCCGCGAGCCGTGCAAAGTCGGACGCGAGCAGATCACGCTGGTTGCGCAGCTTCGGGTCGGCACCACCGGCCAGGAGCAATTTCACGCTGTCTTCGCTGCCGTATTGCGCCGCCATCATCAGCGGCGTGCTGCCGTTGGGCGAGGCTGCGTTGACGTCGGCGCCCTTCTCCATCAGCAGCCGAACCAGCAGTACTTCGGAGCCCGCCGCGGCGTAGTGCAGCGCTGACCATCCGGGCTGGTTGACCTTGGCGCCCCGGCTCAGCAATTTGCGGGCGCCTGCGACCTCGCCCTTGAGTGCGGCCATCATCAAGGCCGACTCGCCGGCTCGATTGAGTTCGTCGATCTCGATGGCGGGGTGCGAGAGCAGCACGTCGGCGGCCTTGAGCGAGCCTTCCTGCATCGCCATCACGAGGCCGGTCTGGCCTTTTTCGTCGCGCGTGTTCGGGTCGAAGCCACGCTGGAGCAGCGAAAAAACCGTGCCGGCGTTGTCGTTTTTGACCGCGATGAAAAAATCCTCAAACGATCCTGCAAAAGAAGAAATGCAAACAATGACAAGAATGTAGACCGCAAACCTAAAGTTTCGCATGAAGTTCATTCCAGAGCTCTTGGCGGGCAGGTTCGGCTGAACAATCGCTCGAAATTGGCGCTCGTGGCCGCGGCAACCTCTTCGACAGACAGCCCCTTCAACTCGGCGATCTGGCGCGCCACGAACGGCACGTAGGCCGGGCTGTTGGTCTTGCCGCGGTAGGGCACCGGGGCGAGATACGGGCTGTCGGTTTCGATCAGGCAGCGCTCAAGCGGAACGAAGCGCGCCACCTCGCGAAGTTCGCTGGCGGTCTTGAACGTCAGAATCCCGGAGAACGAGATGTAGAAGCCGAGGTCGAGTGCAGCGCGCGCCACGGCGTCGGTTTCAGTGAAGCAGTGGAAGACACCGCCGGCCGCTTCGGCGCCCTCTTCCTTCAGGATGGCCAGCGTGTCGGCCGAGGCACTTCGCGTGTGCACCACCAGCGGCAGGCCGCTCGCCTTGCCAGCACGAATGTGAACGCGAAAGCGTTCGCGCTGCCATTCCATGTCGGCCACGCTGCGGCCGTTCAGACGGTAGTAGTCGAGCCCGGTCTCGCCGATGGCCACCACGCGCGGCAACCCTGCCAGCGCCAGCAAGGCCTGGAGCGACGGTTCCCGTACGCCTTCGTTGTCGGGGTGCACGCCGGCGCTGCACCAGAAGTTGTCGTAGCTCGTCGCCAGCGCGTGGACCGTGTCGAACTCTTCAAGTGTGGTGCAGACGCACAGCGCGCGATCGACCCGCGCTGCCGCCATGTCAGCACGAATCTCGGTGATGCGGGCTGCGAGGTCCGGAAAACTCAGGTGGCAATGGGAGTCGACGTACATGCGGGAAGACTGCGTGAGCGCACCGGGCGCAATGCCCGACAAGGCCAGCAGTTCAGATGGTCTGTGTCGGCTTGGCCGACGAGATCGAGGTGCCAAGCACTTCTTCGATCTTCAGCTTCAGCGTGCGCGTTTTTTCGTCGCTCGGAAAGCGCACGCCGACCCCTTGGGTGCGGCCGCCCGAGGCATTGGCCGGGGTGATCCAGCCGACCTTGCCGGCCACCGGGTAACGTTGCGGGTCATCGGGCAGCGACAGCAACAGGTAGATGTCTTCGCCGAGCTTGTATTCGCGCGTGGTCGGCACGAACAGGCCACCATCGGAGAACACCGGCATGTAGGCCGCGTACAGCGCGCCTTTTTCGCGGAACACGAGCTGGATCACGCTCGGCCGCGCAGCTCCCGTGCCGGCTGGCGCGTTCGTGAGACCCCCGCGTACTGTGTCTACCATGCGCGCGAGTGTACAGAAACACGCTGCTTCGTGGACCAATCGGGCGCCTCGGCACGCAGTGCGCGCTGCCCCTGTTGCAAGAGCGACTCCAACATCAACCCGGCGTTCCAGGCATGCTCGGCGTGGCGCGCGCAGCGGTTGATTTCACGCATCCACTCGGTCAGCGCGACGGCATCGGCTTGTTTGGCCAAGGCAGTGGGCGGGAAGTAGCGCGGCGCGGCGCCGACGGCCACACAGGCGAGGTCGTGGCAGAGTTTCTGCAGTGCGTCGATCAGCCGCGGCAGCGGCCAGCTCGCCAGCGCCTGGGTCTCGCCACGCGCCACGATGGCCGGCAGGCGCAGCCACAGGGCCGCGTCGATGCCCTGCTCGACCCATTGCAGCACCTCTTGCGGCTGGCCGCCGGTGGCGGCGAGCAGTACCGCGGGTTCGGCCACACCACGTTCGCGCAACCACTGCGTCGCCACATCGGTCGGCGGCAACTGCAGCGCCACCGACTGGCAGCGGCTGCGAATCGTGGGCAAGAGCGTGTCGGGCGCGGAGCAACTGAGGACGAAGCGCGCCGCACCCGGCGGCTCTTCGAGCGTCTTTAGCAAGGTATTGGCCGAGACGTGGTTCATGCGCTCGGCCGGGTGCAGCACCACGACCTTGCCTCGGCCGCGCGCCGACGTGGTCTGCGCAAACGCCACCGCCGAGCGCACCGCACCGACCTTGATTTCCTTGCTCGGCTTGGCCTTGCCGGCCTTGTCGCTGGCAGCCTCGTCGTCGCCAGCCGCACCCCAGCCGAGCGATTCTTGCAGGGCCTCTGGCACCAGAACCAACAGGTCGGGGTGCGAATGCGCTTGAACCAGATGGCAACTGGCGCACACCCCACAAGGGGCGCGACCCGGTGCGGCTTCGCACAGCCACGCCTGCGCGAGCGTCAGAGCCAGCTCGAACTGGCCCACGCCCTGCGCCCCCTGCAGCAACAAGGCATGGGCCTGTTGGTGCTCCAGGGTCTGTTTCAACAGCGGCGCCAGCCAGGGCAATGGCAGCGTGCCTTCGGGGCCTACCATCGGCGCGCTTCCAGGGCAGCGTCGATCTGCTGCCACACGGCGGCGCGTTCGCAGGCCGCGTCGATGCGAACGAAACGCTGCGGCGCCGCGTTCATGCGTGCCTGATAGGCGCAACGCACGCGCTCGAAGAACTCCAGGTCTTCCTTCTCGAACCGATCGGCGGCGCGCGCCTGCGCGCGCCGCTGTGCTGCCATGTCGGCCGGCAGGTCGAACCAGAGTGTCAGCCCGGGTTGCATGCTGCCTTGAACCCGGCTTTCGAGTTCGCGCAGGAACGAAAGCTCGACGCCGCGCCCGCCCCCCTGGTACGCAAAGGTCGCATCGGTGAAGCGATCGCACAGCACCGTGTCGCCGCGCGCCAGCGCCGGCTCGATGACCTGCTGAAGATGGTTTCGGCGCGCCGCGAACACCAGCAGCGTTTCCGTCAGCGTGTCCATCGTTTCGTGCAGCACGAGTTCGCGCAGGCGTTCGGCCAGCGGCGTTCCGCCGGGTTCCCGGGTGCAGACCACGCGCGCGCCAGACGCGCGCAAGCGCTGCGCCACGGCATCGATGTGGGTCGATTTCCCGGCCCCGTCAATGCCTTCGAACGTGATGAATCGACCCTTCAAAACAAATGCTCCCTGCCCTACTTGCTGCGCTGACCGCCGCGCTGGAACTGCGTCACCGCCCGGTTGTGGTCAGCCAGAGTTTCGCTGAATTCACTGCTGCCATCGCCACGCGCCACGAAGTAGAGCGCCTTGGTTGGATCGGGCCGCACGGCAGCCAGCAACGCGGCCTTGCCGGGCATCGCGATCGGCGTGGGCGGCAGACCGGCGCGCGTGTAGGTGTTGTACGGCGTATCGGCGAGCAGGTCGCGCTTGCGCAGGTTGCCGTCGAACGCCGCACCCAGACCGTAGATCACGGTCGGGTCGGTCTGAAGCGGCATGCCGATGCGCAGCCGGTTCACGAACACCCCGGCGACACGGCCCCGGTCGGCCGCTGTGCCGGTTTCCTTCTCGACGATCGAAGCCAGCACCAGCGCGTCGTCGGCGCTGCGCAGCGGCGTGTCGGCGGAGCGCTCCTGCCAGGCTGCGTCGATGCGTATTTGCATGGCGTGGTATGCGCGTTTGAGCACCGCCAGGTCGCTGCTGCCCTTGCTGTAGGCGTAGGTGTCGGGGTGGAAGCGGCCTTCGGGTGCAACGCCGGGTGCGCCGAGCGCGGCCATCAGTTCCGCATCGCTGAGCGCCGCCGTGGTGGGTTTTAGCGCGTCGGCCTTGGCGAGTTCGGCGCGGAACTGACGGAATGTCCAGCCTTCGAGCAGCCGCACGGTACTGAGGGTTTCGTCGCCACGCACCATCTTGTCGAGCAGCTTGATCGGTGTGGTTCCAGCGCCGATCTCGTAGCTGCCCGCGCGGATCTTGCGCGACTGCCCGGACCACCGAAACCACTGGTACAGCAGCAGCGACGGTGCCTGTACACCGGCCCGCACCCACGCCTGGGCAATGTCGCGCGGCGAGCTGCCGGGCTCGACCGACACCTCGACCGACGCGGCGGCCAGCGCCAGCGGCCGGTTCAGCCACCATGCAGCGCCACCGGCGGCCGCAGCCGCCAGCAAGAGCAACAGGATCAGCAGGTTGCGCAAAGCCTTCATCGAACTGGCGTGCCGTGCGAGCGATGCATGTGCTGAAACCCCAATGCAAAAAGATTCATGGGCGCTGATGATAATCAAGCATGCATACACCTCTCGCGATCCACGGCGCCGTGCCCTTGACCCACCTGGGCGTGATCGGCGCGCGCGGTGCCGATGCCGCAAAGTTCCTGCAGGGTCAGCTCACCAACGACGTGGCATCGCTGGGCACGGCAAGCACCCGCCTGGCGGGTTTCTGCTCCGCCAAGGGCCGTCTGCAGGCGAGTTTCATCATGGAGTCGGCCGCGGCCGGCGACTATTCGCTGATCTGCGCGGCAAGCGTGCTGCCGGCCGTGCTGAAACGCCTGTCGATGTTCGTGCTGCGCGCTCAATGCAAGCTGCGCGACGCAAGCACCGAAGCACCGCTGTGGGGCCTGCTCGGCGACAGTGCGGTCACCCAAGCCGGGGATCTGCCCATCTGGGGCCGGCGCGAAACCGCCGGTGTTGCCACAATCCGCCTGCCCGATGCCGGCGGCCTGGCACGCTGCATCGTGATCGGCGCGCCCGAAGGGCTGCAGGCCGGCTGGGCTGCGGTGTCGCTCGATCAGTGGCGTTGGCTCGAAGTGCAAAGTGGAATCCCGATGATCGAAGCGGCCACGGTCGAGCAGTTCGTGCCGCAGATGCTGAACTACGAGATCGTCGGCGGAATCGACTTCCAGAAGGGCTGTTACCCCGGCCAGGAAATCGTCGCACGCAGCCAGTACCGCGGCACGATCAAGCGGCGCATGTTCCTGTTCGACGCCGATGTCTCGGCTGCTCCGGGCCAAGAGGTCTTTCACAGCGCAGACCCCAGCCAGCCGGCCGGCATGGTCGTGAACGCCGCACCACAGCCCGGCGGCTCGGGCTCGAGCGCGCTGGTCGAAGTCAAGCTCTCGGCGCTCGACAGCGGCACCCTGCATCTGGTTGCTGCCGACGGCGCCAGCTTGCGGCTCGCCAGCCTGCCGTACACGATCGCGGCAGATACCGCGCAGCCCGCCTGACCGCAACGGCAGGGCACGCCCCATCGGCGTGCATTCGTCAACAATTCACAGCGCCTGCGGACTTGCCCGAGCCGCCTGCAACGCATGCCTGAACTGTTCATCTACTATCGCCTCGACTTGACGGACTCCCCGGCCGCGCTGCGCGCAGTCATGCGGTTTCAAGGTGACTTGCGGTCCCGCCACCCGTGGCTGCGCACCCGATTGCTGCAGCGACCGCAAGCCGACGATGGACTCGAGACCTGGATGGAAACCTACTCTGCCGATCCCGCAATGAACAGCACAGGCATCACGCCGGAAGTTGCCGCGCAGATCGAGCAGGCTGCCGCCGTGCTGGTGCCTTTCCTTCGAGGCGCACGCCACACCGAGCTCTTCCTCGCATGTGCCTCGTAGCGCTGGCCATCGACCAGAACCGGCGTTTCCCGCTGGTGGTCGCGACCAACCGCGACGAGTTCTTCCAGCGGCCGGCCGCGCGCCTGGCCTGGTGGACACCACCCGACGGCGGGCCCGACATCTTGAGCGGGCGCGACCTCGAATCCGGCGGCACCTGGCTTGGCCTGACGGCGCAGGGCCGGCTCGCGCTGTTGACCAACATCCGTGACCCGCTGCGCGTTGAAGCCGAAGCGCCTTCGCGAGGCCGCATCGTCCCCGAGTGGCTTGCCGCTCGTGAAGGCCTTGACCAGTTCTGGATGCGCACTGCGCTGTCGGGCCACAACGGCTTCAACCTGATCGCGGCCGACTTCCGACGCGGCGAATGTTTCTGGGCTTCGAACACCGCCGCACACCCGCTGCGGCTGGAACGCGGCGTCTACGGCTTGTCCAACGCAGGCCTCGACACACCGTGGCCCAAGGTTCAGCAGATCAAGACACGGCTGCGCGAATCACTCGCCGCGGCCGAATCGGTGGATGCACTGGCGGCCCGGCTTTTTGCGGCCCTGGCCGAGCGCGAGCCGGCGCCCGACGATGCGCTGCCACACACCGGCGTGCGCCTTGAACTCGAGCGCCAGCTTTCGCCAGCCTTCATTCGCACGCCCGATCAAAGTTACGGCACACGCTGTTCCACGCTGATCATCACCGAGCGCGCCGGCCGTCTCCCGATCACCCACGTGTTCGAGCGCACCTTCAGCGGCACCGGCGGGTTGGCGCTGCTGCGCCGCTCGACGCTGCGCAACTGGCCCCCGCGTTACTCCGACGAAGGCAGCGGCGCGGTCAGCGAACAGGCTGCTGTGGCCGAGTCGGAACTGCACACCGAGAGCGAGGTGGCCGCGCCGCCGATCAAACGCACGCGGGTGCGCAGCCTGCTCAAGCCCGATGTCGGGGTGCGCAAACGTGGCGTCGCCACGGCGCGCGGTTGACGTCGCTCACAGCCGCCGCGCCATCTCGATGTGCGCAATGCCGGCTTCCTCGAACACCGCACCGCGCGGGCTGAACCCTGATCGGGCGTAGAAGGGCTGCGCGCTGGTCTGGGCGTGCAGCACGATTTCTTGGTCACCACGCTGCTGCGCGGCGGCCGAGAGCGCATCGAGAACTGCGCGCCCCACCCCGCTGCCACGCACCGCCTGACTCACCGCCATGCGCCCGATGCGCGCCACGCCCGGCGCGTGTTGCAGCAGCCGGCCGGTGGCCAGCGGCAGGCCCAAACGATTCGACGCGAGGGCGTGCACGGCTTGGGCGTCGGCGGCGTCCCATTCCATGTCGGCCGGAATGTTTTGCTCCTCGATGAACACCTGGGTGCGGATCGTCTGCGCGCGCGCGCCGAGTTCCTGCCACGACCCCACGCGCGTTTCGACCATGCCCTCGCCGGCTTCGAAGGCGTCGATCACCTTGCGCAGTTCGGCCGGCACTGGCTTGGAGGTCTGGGTGTGCGGGTCGGCAAACACATAGACCAGTTCGCAGGACACCAGCAGGCGGTCGGCACGGAACACCGCGCCGCTGAACAGCATCGACGAACTGCCGATGCGCACGCAGCGCATGCACACGTCGAGCATCTCGTCGTACTTTGCCGAGCCGAGGTAGTCGACGCTGGCCTTGCGCACGAACAGGTCGCCCTCGAGCTGCGCCATGGTTTCTGCGTAGGGCAGCGCCAGTGCGCGCCAGTAGCCGGCCACCGCGGTGTCGAAGTACATCAGGTAGTGGCCGTTGA
>JBDTTU010000049.1:0-32139 GCA_039930465.1 Burkholderiales bacterium | reverse complement strand
GGGGGCGCCGCGTCGGCTACGCTTGCGTCTTTGTTTTTCAGGATGCCTGCATGCCGCGCCAGACTTTGGATGAAAACCGCCTGCACCCCGCGATCCGCGACAAGGTCGCGAATCTGAACGCCGACATCGTGCACAACGTGCAGGCCGCCGCTTTGTCGAACCCGGTGCTGGTGGTGGGCATGGCGCAGAACCCGTTCTGTCGGCGTGCGCGCAAGGCGCTCGACGCCGCGAACGTGCCGCACCAGTACCTCGAATACGGCAGCTACCTCAGCCAGTGGCGGCAGCGCAATGCACTGAAGATGTGGAGCGGCTGGCCGACCTTTCCCCTGGTGTTCGTGAAGGGCAGCCTGGTCGGCGGGTTCGACGAGTTGAACAGGCTGCTGGCCAGCGGTGAACTCAATCGGCTGCTCGGCGAGTAAGCGCGTGCGCGAGGTTCGCCTTGTCGGGTGGCTGGCGGGCGCGGCGCTGTGTCTGCTCGCGGGCCAGGCAGCACACGCCCAGCCGCTGACCGAATGCCGCGTGGCCGGCCTGCGCCACAGCGTGCAATGCGGCGTATTGCAACGTGCGCTCGACCCGGCCCGACCCGATGGCCCGAAGATCGACATCCACTACGTTGTTGCGCCCGCATTGGCGCGGCGCAAGCTGCCCGACCCGGTGTTCCTGCTGGCCGGCGGGCCGGGGCAGAGTGCGATCACGCTCGCGCCCAACATGCTGGCCTTGTTCGCCCGGCTCAACAACCGTCGCGACATCGTGTTCGTCGACCAACGTGGCACCGGCCAATCGGCGCCGCTCGAGTGCGCCGACCCGCAGCGCGAAAGCCTGGCCGAGCAGGCCGACCCCGATCGGCCTTTCAAGCGGCTGATGGAGTGCAAGGCCGCGCTGCTGAAGTTGCCCTACATCAAGGAGCCTGCAGACCTGGGCTTCTTCACGACGCCGCTTGCAATGCAAGACCTCGACGCGGTGCGCCGGGCACTCGGCGCCGAGCGCATCAACCTCGTCGGCGCGTCTTACGGCACGCGGGCTGCGCTCGACTACGCGCGCCAGTTTCCGCAAACCGTGCGGCGCAGCGTGATCGACGGTGTGGCGCCACCCGACATGGTGTTGCCGGCCAGTTTTTCGACCGACGGGCAAGCGGCGTTCGACAAGCTGCTGGCCGATTGCGAGCGTGAGCCGGCGTGCAAAAAAGCTTTCCCGACGCTGCGTGCCGATTGGTTGGCGCTGCTCGCCAGCCTGCCACGCGCGGTGTCGGCCGCGCACCCGGTGACCGGTCTGCCCGAGCGCTTCACGTTGACGCGCGAGATGGTGCTGGCCGCCGTGCGCGGGCCGCTCTACGCGCCGGCGTTCGCCGCGGCCTTGCCGGCGGCGATCGGCGCCGCGGCGCAAGGCCGCTTCGAAGCGCTGATCGGCATGGGCTCGCTGATGTCGTCGCGCAAGGGCGCGCAGCTCGCGATCGGCATGCACTTCTCTGTCGTTTGCGCCGAAGACCTGCCCTTGCTCGACAAGGCGACGGACCTGCCCGGAAGCGACTTCGGCGCCGACCAGGCCACGCTGTACCGGCGTGCCTGCGCCGAGTGGCCGCGCGGTGTCGTGCCGGCCGGCTTCTACAGCGTAGCGACGAGCGCCACGCCAGTGCTGCTGCTCAGCGGCGGGCTCGACCCGGCCACGCCGCCACGCCACGGCGAGCGCGTGGCGAAGCTGCTCGGCGCAAATGCCTTGCACGTGATCGTGCCGAATGCCGGCCACGGCGTGATGTCGATCGGCTGCATGCGCGACGTGATCTACCGTTTCATCGATTCGACCGACGACAAGGAGGCGCTCGCCGTCGATGCCGCCTGCGTGAAGAGCATTCCGCGCCCACCGGCGTTCGTGCCGATCGACGTGGCTGTGAGGGCTTCGAAATGATCGGCATCCGCCATCTCGCCAAACGATTCGCCGCCCCGGCCGCGAAGGCCAAGGGTTTGGCCGGCGTCTCGCTGAAGCGCAGCGAACCCGCACGCTTTGTGCAGGCCGTGAAAGACGTGAGCTTCGACGCGCCCGACGGCCACATCACCGGCCTGCTGGGCCCGAACGGCGCCGGCAAGACAACGACGCTGCGCATGCTGGCCGGTTTGATCGCACCCGACGCCGGCAGCATGACGGTCGACGGCATCGACGTGGCGAGCTGCCCGCACGAAGCGCTGGCGCGCATGGGCGTGCTGTCGGATTCACGCGGCCTGTACCCGCGCCTGAGCGCACGCGAGAACATCGTCTACTTCGGCCGGCTGCAAGGAATGAGCGCTGAAGCGGCGAATGCGCGCGCCGAAAGCCTGGCGCACATGCTCGAGATGAGCGCCCTGCTCGACCGCCGCACCGACGGCTTCAGCCAGGGCGAACGCATGAAGACCGCACTCGCGCGTGCGCTGGTGCACGACCCGGCGAACATCATCCTCGACGAGCCGACCAACGGCCTGGACGTGCTGGCCACGCGCGCGCTGCGCGAGAGCCTGCGCTGGCTGCGCACGCCGGCCGGCGGTTCGAAGTGCATCGTCTTCTCGACCCACATCATGCAAGAGGTGGAGCGCCTGTGCGACAGCGTGGTGGTGGTCGCGCACGGCCGCACGGTGGCCACCGGCACGGTGCCCAGCCTGCTCGCACAGACCGGCGAGAGCGACTTCGAAGAAGCCTTCGTCAAGCTCGCCTTCGCCGAAGAGATTCAGGCCCATGACGCGATCCCGGAGCTGATGCGATGAAGCCGATGCGAGCGGTACTCACCGTGTTCCGTAAGGAGATCGTCGACGCGTTGCGCGACCGGCGCACCCTGCTGACGGTGCTGGTGTCTTCGGTGTTGCTCGGCCCGCTGGTGCTGGTCGCGATCTCGGCGCTGGTGGCTTCGCTCGAATCGCGCGCCGAAGCGCGCCAGGTGGTCGTGGCCGGCATCGAAAACGCACCGAGCCTGAAGAACTGGTTCGAGCGCCAGACCTACACCGTGAAAGCCGCGCCGGCCGACTACGAGAAGCAGCTGCGCAGCGCCGCGCTGACCGACCCGGTGGTGGTGGTGCCGGCCGACTTCGAAGCGGCCTTGCAGCGCGGTGAGTCGCCGACCGTCGAGCTCGTCTCCGACAGCGCCAACCAGCGCTCGCAGGCCGGCGCCGGGCCGATCGCCCGCTTGCTGGGCGGCTTCAGCCGCGAGCGCGCCACGCTGAATCTGGCGCTGCGCGGCATCTCGCTGGAGTTGCTGGAGCCGATGCAGGTCGAAGACCGCGACCTCGCAAGCACGCAGACACGCGCGACGCAGATCACCGGCATGCTGCCCTACTTCGTGATGATGGCGGTGTTGTACGGCGCGCTCAACGCCGCGCTCGACACGACCGCCGGCGAACGCGAGCGCGGCTCGCTGGAACCGCTGCTGATGAACCCGAACGAGCGCTGGGTGCTGGTGGTCGGCAAGTGGGGCGCCGTCGCCAGCGTGGGCATGCTGATCGCGGTGCTGAGCTGCCTGAGTTTTCTGCCGGGCCAATGGGTCTTGCGCAGCGACACGCTGGCGGCGATGTTTCAGTACGGGCCGCGCGAGGCGGCGCTGTTTCTCGTGGTGCTGCTGCCGTTCGCAGCGGCGGTGTCGGCGCTGCTGATGGCGGTGGCGATCCGCTGCAAGAGCTTCAAGGAAGCGCAGGCCAGTTCGACCGTGGTGATGCTGGCCGCTTCGCTGCTGCCGCTGGTCAACGTGTTCAGCCTGGGCGGCGATTCGCCCTGGCACCTGTGGGTGCCGGCGCTCGCGCAGAACGTGCTGATGACACGCGTGCTGAAGGGCGAGTCGTTCGACACCGCGCAGGTGCTGGTGCCGCTCGGCGTGTGCGTGCTGCTGACAAGCGTGTGCGTGTGGTTCGTCGCGCGCACGCTGCGCAGTGCAGCCGTGCGTTGAGTTCGCCTCACATCGCGGGCTTCGGCATCCAGCCCAGTGTCTTCGCGTGCAGGCTCTGGATGTAGAGCCGGTCGGCGGTTTCGGTGACGGCTGTCGTCTCCGGGTAGGCGCCGCTCGGATCCTGCAGGTCGACGAGTACCTTGCCCTCTTCATTGAACGCGAACACGTGGCCGTAGGCCGGCGGCACCGGCCACATCGAACGAGGCAGGCGCATCACGAGCCTGCGCATCCAGGGCTTGCCGGCGTTGTTGTCGATGAAAGCACCGCGCGGTTTGGTGAGGCCGGTCCAGATTCGGCCGCCCTCGCCGCGCATCAGGTTGTCGGGGTAACCGGGCAGGTTGCTGAGCAGCGGCACGGCGCCGGGCCCGGGTTGTTTGGCGCTCAGGTTCTGCGCGCCGACCGCGACCTTCCAGATGCGGTACTCGCCGGTCTCGCTGACGAACAGCGACTGTTCGTCGGCGGAGAGCGCCACGCCGTTGGCGAAGCACAGGTCGGCGAGCAGCACCCGCGTAAGTTTGGTGGCGGGGTCGTATTCGAGCAGCCGGCCGGTAGCCTGGTGTTCGAGGATGTCATGCACGCTGGCGATGAAGCTGCCCTCGAAGGCTTTCGCGCCGAAGCGGCGCGAGGCGTCGGTGAAGTAGATCTTTCCGTTCTTCGCGACGACAACCGCGTCGACGTAGCGCAGGGCATCGCCCGGCACCGGTGCATCGACGCTGTCGGTCAGCATCTCGGTCATCGAGCCGGTGGCGGAAAAGCTCACGCGCAGCAAGCCGCCGTGCGCACCGTATTCCGGGTCGGCGATGACGAGCGCGCCCTTGGCGTCGAAGTCAAAGCCGAGCGGCCGCCCGCCGGTGGCCACGACCACTTCGCGGCCACTGCCGTCGGGCCGCATGCGCACGACCTGCCCGCTGGAAACCGCGGCATAGACCCAGCCGTCGCGCACGACAATGTGCTCCGGCCCGGCGTCGCCGCCGAGGTCGAGGTTCTGCAGCCCGGCCAGCTTCTGGTTCACCTCGTGCGGCCCGACATAACCCGGTGCCGGAGCGGCATTCCAGGCGACGGGTGATATCGGTACGGGCCAGGCCAGCAAGTAGGCCGCAGCGAGCGTCAGCAAGCCCAACAGCGACCAGAACAGCAGCTTGGCCCAGGCGGGCCCCCTTGGTTTCGAGCGCTTTCTTCGTGGCGCATTCGAGCGAACGGGGGGGCGCTCGCTCGCGCTTGGGCGGTGCATGCTCATTCACAATCCTCGATCTTCCAAACGCAGGAATTTCCACGTGGACAAGGCTTCATTGCCCCAATGGCGCTGGTGCCGTTTTGACGAGCTTAGCGTGTTCGACCTGCAGGCGATCTACCGGGCGCGACAGACGGTGTTTTCGATCGAGCAGGCGTGCGCGTATCTGGACGCCGACGGCTTCGACGAAGCTTCGTATCACCTTGCGGCCTGGTCGTCCGACCGGTCGATGCCACGGGCCTACGCGCGGGTGGTGCACCCCGGTCAGAAGTACGCTGAGCCTTCGATCGGCCGAGTGATCACGATCGCCGCGGCGCGTGGCACCGGCCTCGGGCGTGAGCTCGTGCGGCGTGCGGTCGCGCATTGCACGGAGGTGTTTCCCCGGCAAGGCATTCGCATCTCGGCCCAGACCCGGCTCGAAGCGTTCTACACCGGCTTCGGTTTCCAGCCCATCGGCGAGCCGTACATGGAAGACGGCATTCCGCACACCGAGATGCTGTTGCCGGGTTGATTCAACCGGGCGAGGTGGCTGCTTCGAGCCTGGCAAGCCAGTGCAGCGCGTGCTCGCGGGTGGCGCCACACATCTCAGGCGAAGGCTGCAGGCCAGAACAACGGGCCGGGCGCTCGGGCAGGCCGAAGATCGAACAGCGGTTCAACGCGTCAAGCTGCACGCAGCGCATACCCGCCGGCTTGCCGCGCGGCATGCCAGGAATCGGGCTCGAGATTGAAGGTGCGGTGCAACATGCGCCGCACGCGGGTCGGCATTCCATGGCGCGAGCGTAGCAAACGGGTTTCCTGCGCAGCCGCCCGACCCCTTCGGGTGACTTCCCCAGCCCTGCTGCCTACAATCCCCGTCTGCTCAAAAATCAGGCAATCCGATGTTGTTCCCGAAGCATTTCGACGTGATCGTGGTTGGTGGCGGCCATGCCGGCACCGAAGCCGCGCTCGCCGCCGCACGCATGGGCGCGGCCACGCTGCTGCTCACGCACAACATCGAGACGCTCGGGCAGATGAGCTGCAACCCGTCGATCGGCGGCATTGGCAAGGGCCACCTGGTCAAGGAGGTCGATGCGCTGGGTGGCGCGATGGCGGCAGCGACCGACGAGGCGGGCATCCAGTTTCGAATTCTCAACAGCTCGAAAGGCCCGGCCGTGCGGGCCACGCGGGCCCAGGCCGACCGCGTTCTGTACAAGGCGGCCATCCGCATGCGCCTTGAAAACCAGCCGAACTTGTGGCTTTTTCAAGGCGCTTGCGATGATCTGATTCTGGAAGGTGGCCGAATCGCGGGCGCCATTACGCAAGTGGGCATACGCTTCTCTGCGTGTGCCGTGGTTTTGACGGCGGGCACCTTCCTCGACGGCAAGATTCACGTCGGTCTGGAAAGCCACAGCGCAGGCCGCGCGGGCGACCCGCCGGCGATCGCCTTGTCGGCACGCTTGAAGGAGCTGAAGCTGCCGCAGGGGCGACTCAAGACCGGCACGCCGCCGCGGCTTGACGGCCGGTCGATCAACTTCGCGGTGCTGACTGCGCAGCCTGGCGACGGCGTGCCTGGCGCTGATGGCTCGTCTGCAACCGAGCCGATGCCGGTGTTCAGCTTCATGGGCAGCGCTGACCAGCACCCGCAGCAAGTGCCCTGCTGGATCACCCACACCAACGAGCGCACCCACGCGATCATTCGTTCCGGCTTTGATCGCAGCCCGATGTTCACCGGCTTGATCGACGGCGTGGGCCCGCGTTATTGCCCGAGCATCGAAGACAAGGTGAACCGGTTTGCCGACAAGGATTCGCACCAAATATTTCTGGAACCCGAAGGCCTGACGACGCACGAGTTTTACCCGAACGGTATTTCGACTTCGCTGCCTTTCGACATTCAGCTCGCCGCCGTGCGCAGCATGGTCGGGCTCGAAGAAGCGCACATCCTGCGGCCGGGTTATGCGATCGAGTACGACTACTTCGATCCGCGCGAGTTGAAGGCCAGCTTCGAGACGAAAGCGGTCGAAGGCCTTTTCTTCGCCGGGCAGATCAACGGAACCACCGGCTACGAAGAGGCCGCCGCTCAAGGCCTGTTCGCCGGCATCAATGCGGCGCTGCAGGTTCGCGGACAGTCTGCATGGTTGCCGCGGCGCGACCAGGCCTACATCGGCGTTCTGGTCGACGACCTGATCACGAAGGGCGTGACCGAGCCATACCGCATGTTCACGAGCCGCGCGGAGTTTCGACTGCAACTGCGCGAAGACAACGCCGACATGCGGCTGACCGAAGCCGGCCGGGCGATGGGGCTGGTGGACGACGCACGCTGGGGCGCGTTCAACCGCAAACGTGATGCGGTGGCGCGTGAAGTCGAGCGACTGAAGGCAACCTGGGTGCGCCCGGCGGTGTTGCCTGATGTGGACGCGCAGCGCCTGCTGGGCGCCGCGATCGAGCACGAGTACAGCCTGGCCGAACTGTTGACCCGCCCCGATGTCGGCTTCGATCAAGTCACCGAGGTGGCGCAGATTGCCTCTCCGGGCAACGCTGTTTCACGTGAAACACTTCGGGCCGAGTTCGGCGTCACGTTGGCCGACACGGTGATCGAACAGGTGCAGATCAGCATCAAGTACGCCGGCTACATCGACAAGCAAAACCGCGATGTCGAGCGCAGCGCCCACTTCGAAGGCCTGCCGCTGCCGGAAGGCATTGACTACAGCCAGGTGCAGGCGCTGTCGTTCGAAGCGCGCCAGAAGCTCGCGAAACACCGACCGGAAACGTTGGGGCAGGCCTCGCGCATCTCGGGCATCACCCCGGCGTCGATCTCGCTGCTGCTGGTGCACCTGAAGAAGGGCCGCTTCAAGGGCTTCGCCAAAGCTGACGCACGCCCCGAAGATGCGCCCGCCTGAGGCGCCAGCAAGTGGCCTGCGCGAAGCGCTGGCCGAGGCCGGGCGCACGCTGGCGCTCGATCTGACCGACGCGCAAATCGACACCCTGCTCGCTTACCTGGCATTGCTGCAACGCTGGAACGCCACCTACAACCTGACGGCAGTGCGCGACCCTGCGCAGATGCTGACCCAGCATCTCGCCGACTGCCTTGCGGTGATCGGCCCGCTGCGCCGGCACGGCGCCACGGGCCGATCGCAAAGAATTCTGGACGTGGGCAGTGGCGGCGGCCTGCCCGGCGTCGTGATCGCGGCGTTGAACCCCGGCGCCCAGGTGACCTGCGTCGACACGGTCGGAAAAAAGGCCGCTTTCATCCGCCAGGCGGCGGGCGAACTGGGGCTGAAGAACCTTTTCGCCGAGCATGCGCGTGTCGAGCAACTGAAAGCTGCACCATTCGACCTGATCGTGTCGCGGGCGTTCGCCTCGCTCGATGACTTCACGCGGCTCACCCGCCAGCATCTGGCGCCTCACGGCGTCTGGATGGCCATGAAAGGCAAGACGCCCAACGATGAAATGGCGCAACTGCCAGCGGAGTTCAGCGTGTTTCACGTGGAACATTTGACCGTTCCAGGCCTGCAAGCGGAGCGTTGCCTGGTCTGGATTCGCCCACAAGCGCCGTCTCTATAATTGCCCCACTGTCGAGGGCGGAATAACCGCCCTTGCTTGCGAAAGCGCAGTTCCTGGCCGCCTCCGCGCCCCACTCGACCCCTCTTGAGCACGCCCATGGCCAGAATCTTCTGCATCGCCAATCAGAAAGGCGGAGTCGGCAAGACCACCACCACGGTGAACCTGGCCGCCGGCCTGAGCAGAATCGGCAAACGTGTTCTGGTGGTCGACCTTGACCCGCAAGGCAACGCGACCATGGGGTCGGGTGTCGACAAACGTGCACTCACCCTCAGCATTTATGACGTGCTGCTGGAAAACGCCTCGATCGCGGAAGCCCGCGTGCGCAGCGAAAAAGCCGGCTACGACGTGCTCGGCGCCAATCGCGAACTGGCCGGCGCCGAAGTGGAGCTGGTCCAGCTGGATCGTCGTGACAAGCGCCTGCGCGACGCGCTTCAGGCGGTGCAGGCCGAATACGACTTCGTGCTGATCGACTGCCCGCCCTCGCTCAGCATGCTCACGCTCAACGGCCTGTGCAGTGCCCACGGCGTGGTCGTGCCGATGCAGTGCGAGTACTTCGCGCTCGAAGGCCTGAGCGATCTGGTCAACACCATCAAGCAGGTACACGCCAACCTGAACCCCGATCTGGAAATCATCGGCTTGCTGCGCGTGATGTTCGACCCGCGCATCACCTTGCAGCAGCAGGTCAGCGAGCAGTTGAAAACACACTTCGGCGACAAGGTGTTCAACACCGTGATCCCGCGCAACGTGCGCCTGGCCGAAGCGCCGAGCTACGGCTTGCCGGGCGTGGTGTTCGACCCGGCATCCAAGGGTGCGCAGGCATTTATCGAGTTCGCCCAGGAAATGTCGCAGCGCCTCGGTTCGGCATGACGCTGTCCGGCCTCAACCCCAGCTTCGACCCGGCGCTGCTGAGCCGGATCGAAGACGCCGGCCTGAACGCCAGCGCCCCGCCCCAGCAACTCTGGCTCGATGGCTGGCTTGTGCGGTTTTCACCGGGCAAGGCCAAGCGCGCGCGCTGCGTCAACGCCGTGGCGGCCGGCCGCTTGCCGCTCGCCGAGCGGCTGCAGGCGTGCGAGGCTGTTTTCGCTGAAGCCGGCTTGCCGCTGATCGTGCGCATCACGCCCTTCACGTTACCGCAAGGCCTGGACGAGATTCTCGAAAACCAGGGCCTGAACCGTTTCGACGACACCCGCGTCATGGCGCTCGCCGACCTTTCGGCTTTCAGCGCGCCGGCTCCGGCGGTGGCGGGCGGTGAAATCCACGCCGTCGGGCTGGAGGCTTTTGCGCAGCGCGTCGGCGGCCTGCGCGGCTCGCCGCTGTCGCAGCGGCAGGCGCACGGCCAGCGCTTGCAACACTCGCCGGTGCCGTTTCATGCCTTCGAAATGCACGTCGACTCTGAGCTGGTCGCCTGTGGCCAGTATGCGAGCGAAGGCACGCTGGTCGGTTTGTACGATGTTTTCACAGCCTCGAGCGCGCGTGGCAAAGGGTACGCCACCTTGCTGTGCCGCCACCTGTTGGAGCAAGCACATACTCGCGGTGCGAGGCAGGCCTATCTTCAAGTTGAGGGTGATAACCACACAGCCCGCGCCGTGTATCGCCGCCTCGGCTTCGCCGACAGTTACGCCTACCACTACCGCACGCTCGACCCACTGGCCGCGTGAGCCGCGGCCGGCAGACGCGCTACAAACCGAGCGACTCTTCCAGCCCGAGGTGCACGTTCATCGACTGCACCGCAGCGCCGCTGGCACCCTTGCCTAGGTTGTCGAGCCTGCACATCAGCATCACCTGGCTGTCGTTGGCGAAGACGAAGATGTCGACGCGGTTGGTGTCGTTGCAGGCCTGAACGTCGAAGTAGCCGCCTTCGCCTTCGAGCGTGGCCGGGTCACGCAGCGGCAAGACCCGAATGAAGCGCTCGCCGGCGTAGCGCTTTTCGAACACGCCCTGAAAGTCTTGCGCAGTGCACGCCGAGCCCAATTGCGACAGGTGTAAGGGCACGCTCACAGACAAACCCTTGTAAAACCTGCCGACGATGGGCATGAAGATCGGTTTGCTGGTCAAGCCGGTGTGCGCCATCATCTCTGGCACGTGTTTGTGCGCCAAGGTCAGGCCATAGGGCCGGGGCGAGTCGAGCCGGGCATCACCACCGGCCTCGTACTGCTCGATCATCTTCTTGCCGCCGCCGGAATAACCGGTGATCGAGCTTGCGGAAACTGGCAACGAAGCCGGCACCAGCCCCGCGTCGACCAGTGGCCGCATCAGCAGGATGAAGGCCGACGCATGGCAGCCAGGGTTCGAGATGCGCTTGCTGGCGCGAATGCGTTGGCGCTGATCGGGCGCCAGCTCGGGCAGGCCAAAAGCCCAACCCGGCGCAGTGCGGTGCGCGGTGCTGGCGTCGATCAGGCAGGTGTTGGGGTTCGTGACCAGCGCTGCTGCTTCCTTGGCTGCCACGTCGGGCAGGCACAGAAAGGCCACGTCGGCAGCATTGAGCAGGCGTGCGCGTTCGGCAGCGTCTTTGCGCTTGTCGGCGTCGATGCGCAGCACTTCGATGTCGCTGCGCTGCGCGAGATACTCGTGAATGCGCAGGCCGGTGGTGCCTTCCTGGCCATCAACGAAGGCGCGGTATTTCATGGCTCTGACCCCTGATTCGAAACTTTCAACAAGCATAAACCAGCACCATGACACCTGCCGATGATTTGCCCCTGCGCGTCTTGTTGTTGCCAGGCTGGCAGAACTCGGGGCCGGGTCATTGGCAGAGCCGCTGGGAGAGTCTGTACGGTTACGCGCGCGTCGAGCAGGACGACTGGTTATGGCCGAAACGCGGAGACTGGATGGCGCGCCTCGACGAGGTGCTTCTGCAGCGTGAAACGCCGGCGGTGCTCGTCGCCCACAGCCTCGGCTGCCAGCTCGTCGCCGCATGGTCGGCGCACTCTCAGCACACCGCGCGCGTCAAGGCCGCGTTGCTCGTTGCACCTCCCGACCCCGAGCGCGAAGACATGCCGCCGCAGCTCTACAACTGGCGCCCGATCGCGCGCGAACGCCTGCCCTTCGCGAGCCTGGTCGTCACGAGCAGCGACGACCCTTTCGGCAGTCCCGAGCGTGCCGCCAAGATGGCCGATGACTGGGGCAGCGACTCGGCCACGATCGGTGCTCGTGGCCACATCAATGGCGACTCCGGCCTCGGCGACTGGGTCGAAGGCCACGCGATGCTGCAGGCGCTGATCGAGCTCGCGGATTGATCGTCCACAATCGTCGACATGGTCACCAAGAAACCCAAAGGCCTCGGCCTCGGCCTCGAAGCATTGCTCGGCCCGCGTGTCAAAGATGCCGAAGAACTCGCCAGCAGCGCGAACAATGGCGCACCGCACACGCTGAAGCTTACGCAACTGCAGGCCGGGAAATACCAGCCGCGAACGCGCATGGACGAAGGCTCCTTGTACGAGCTGGCCGAGAGCATCAAGGCCCAAGGCGTGATGCAGCCGATCCTCGTGCGCCCGGTGGCGCCGGGGCGTTACGAGATCATCGCCGGCGAACGCCGCATGCGCGCCGCAAAACTGGCCGGGCTCGACGAAGTGCCGGTGCTCGTGCGCGAAGTGCCCGACGAAGCCGCGGCCGCGATGGCGCTGATCGAAAACATCCAGCGCGAAGACCTGAACCCGCTCGAAGAGGCGCAAGGCCTGAAGCGCCTGACCGATGAATTCGGGCTCACGCATGAACAAGCCGCGCAGTCGGTGGGCCGCTCGCGCAGTGCGGCCAGCAACCTGCTGCGCTTGTTGAACCTGACCGAGCCGGTGCAGCAGATGCTGATGGCCGGCGACATCGACATGGGCCATGCGCGCGCGCTCCTGCCACTCGAAGGAGCACAACAGATATTGAGTGCGACCGAGATCGTTGCAAGGAAGCTCAGCGTGCGCGAAGCCGAGCGGCTGGTCGCGCGAGCTGGCAGCACCACCGGCCGGCAAACGCCGCTGTTGCGTGCGAAGAACGAGAAGGGACGCGACCTGCAGCGCATCGAGCAGGAACTGTCGGACACGCTGACGGCGGCGGTCGAAGTGCGCGTCAAGAAGCGAACGAAGCATGGGGAGCAAGGCGAGATCGCCATTGCTTTCGGGTCGCTCGACGAGCTGAACGGCCTGCTCGAAAAACTGGGTCTCGGCGCGCGCTGAGCGATTCGCCGTGCCATCTTGCGCGCCCCTTAGCGTGTGGCCGCGTTGCGCGGAACTTTGCCACACCATGTAGGCTCAGCCTCACATGAAGCATGTCAACGCGACCATCTTCGGCACGTTGTTTGCTAATGCACGATCACGCAAACGAATCCCGCATATGAACGGTGATAGGCCTTTTACTCCGGGCACCGGCTGGCGCAGAATGAACGAAGCTTGAGACACACGACTCGCTGATGAACGGAAAGCTCTGATGGCGCCCGCGGGGTGTCATCAGAACTTCCCCAGACGGTGAAGGGAATACGACTCCCCGATCCGCCTCCTAGTACGCCACAGGAGATCAGCATGGATGTGATCAGCAATTTCGCCGCCCGTTTCGAGCGCAGCCGCGAAGAAGAACTCTCGATCGAGGACTACCTCGCCGAGTGCAAACGCAACCCTGTTGCGTATGCCACCGCCGCCGAGCGCATGCTCAAGGCCATTGGCGAGCCCAAGATGGTCGACACGCGCAACGAGCCGCGCATGTCGCGCATCTTTGCCAACAAGCTCATCAAGATCTACCCCGCGTTCGCCGAGTTCTACGGCATGGAAGACGCCATCGAGCAGGTGGTTTCGTACTTCCGCCACGCCGCGCAGGGGCTGGAAGAAAAGAAGCAGATCCTCTACCTGCTTGGCCCGGTGGGCGGCGGCAAGAGTTCGATCGCCGAACGCCTGAAGCTGCTGATGGAGCAGGTGCCGTTCTATGCGATCAAGGGCTCGCCGGTGAACGAGTCACCCCTCGGGCTGTTCGACCCCGTGGAAGACGGCGCGTTGCTCGAAAAGGAATACGGCATTCCGCGGCGCCACCTGAACCGCATCATGAGCCCGTGGGCCGTGAAGCGGCTCGAAGAGTACGGCGGCGACATCCGCAAGTTCAAGGTGGTGAAGCGTTACCCGAGCGTGCTCAGGCAGGTCGGCGTGTCCAAGACCGAGCCGGGCGACGAGAACAACCAGGACATCTCGGCCCTGGTCGGCAAGGTCGACATCCGCAAGCTCGAAACCTTTGCGCAAGACGACCCCGACGCCTACAGCTTCTCGGGCGGCCTGTGCCTGGCGAACCAGGGCTTGCTCGAGTTCGTGGAAATGTTCAAGGCGCCGATCAAGGTGCTGCACCCACTGCTCACCGCCACACAGGAAGGCAACTTCAAGGGCACCGAAGGCTTCGGCGCCATCCCGTTCGACGGCATTGTGCTCGCGCACAGCAACGAGAGCGAGTGGAAGACCTTCCGCAACAACAAAAACAACGAAGCTTTTCTCGACCGCATCTACATCGTCAAGGTGCCGTACTGCCTGCGCGTGAGTGAAGAAGTCAAGATCTATGAGAAGCTGCTGCGCGGCTCGTCATTGGCCGAGGCCAAGTGCGCCCCCGGCACGCTGAAGATGATGAGCCAGTTCGCGATGTTGACGCGCCTGAAAGAGCCCGAGAACTCGTCGCTCTATTCGAAGATGCAGATCTACGACGGCGACAACCTCAAAGACACCGACCCGCGCGCCAAGAGCTACCAGGAGTACCGCGATTACGCCGGGGTCGACGAAGGCATGAGCGGTGTCTCGACCCGCTTCGCGTTCAAGATTTTGTCGAAGGTCTTCAACTTCGACACTGCTGAAGTGGCCGCCAACCCGGTGCACCTGATGTACGTGCTTGAACAGCAGATCGAGCGCGAGCAGTTTCCGGCCGAGACCGAGCAGAAGTACCTGGGCTTCATCAAGGAACACTTGTCGGCGCGCTACGCCGAGTTCATCGGCAAGGAAATTCAGACCGCGTACCTCGAGAGCTACAGCGAGTATGGCCAGAACATCTTCGACCGTTACGTGACATACGCCGACTACTGGATCCAGGATCAGGAATACCGCGACACCGACACCGGCGAAGTCTTCGACCGCGCCTCTTTGAACGCCGAGCTCGAGAAGATCGAGAAGCCGGCGGGCATCAGCAACCCGAAAGACTTCCGCAACGAGATCGTCAACTTCGTGCTGCGCGCGCGCGCCAACAACGCCGGCCACAACCCGGTGTGGTCGAGCTACGAGAAGCTGCGCACGGTGATCGAGAAGAAGATGTTCTCGAACACCGAAGAGCTGCTGCCGGTGATCAGCTTCAACGCGAAGGCGAGTGCCGACGAAGCCAAGAAGCACGAGAACTTCGTCAACCGCATGGTCGACAAGGGCTACACGGCCAAGCAGGTTCGTTTGTTGTGCGAGTGGTATTTGCGGGTGCGCAAGAGCAGCTGATCTGCCCTGAACCCCACCGGAGAACACATGCTCCAGCAGATCATCGATCGGCGCCTGGCGGGCAAGAACAAGTCCATCGGCAACCGCGAGCGCTTTCTGCGCCGCCACCACAACCAGGTGCGCGATGCGGTGCGCCGCGCCGTCGACGGGCGTGGCATTCGCGACATGGAGCGTGGTGAAGACATCCACATTCCGAAGCGTGACATCAACGAGCCGGTGTTTGGCCACGGCCAAGGCGGTACGCGCGAGATGGTGCACCCCGGCAACCAGGAGTACATGACCGGCGACCAGATCGAGCGGCCGAAAGGCGGCGGGGGCAAAGGCGGCGGCAAGGGCGACCCCAGCGACTCGGGCGAAGGTGACGACGATTTCGTCTTTCACCTGACCAAAGAAGAGTTCATGCAGATCTTCTTCGACGATCTGGCGCTGCCTCGCTTGACGCAGACCCAGCTCGCCGAAACGCCGGAATGGAAGAGCCACCGCGCCGGCTTCGTCAGCGACGGCACGCCGAGCAACCTGAGTGTCGTGCGCTCGATGCGAGGCGCGATCGGGCGGCGCCTGGCGATCGGTGCGGGCTCGCGCGGCGAGTTGCATGCGCTCGAAGAAGAACTCGAAGCTGTGCTGGCGCAGCCGGTGACCACTCTTCGCGAGGCCCATCGTGAAGACCTGGAAGAGCGCATCAGCGTGTTGAAGAACCGCCTCGCACGCATCCCTTACCTCGACCCGATCGACCTGCGCTTTCGCAGCCGGGTAAAGGTGCCGGTGCCTACCACGAAGGCGGTGATGTTCTGCCTGATGGATGTGTCGGGTTCGATGGATGAAGGCCGCAAGGAGTTGTCCAAGCGCTTCTTCATCCTGCTGTACCTTTTCCTCACGCGCCACTACGACAAGATCGATCTGGTGTTCATTCGCCACCACACGCAGGCGCAAGAGGTCGACGAAGAGAACTTCTTCCACGCTCGCGAAACTGGCGGTACCGTGGTGTCGAGCGCGCTCGTGCTGATGGACGAGATCATCAAGGCCCGCTACTCGCCGAGCGAGTGGAACATCTACGGCGCGCAGGCCAGCGACGGCGACAACTGGCACCACGACAGCGGCCGCTGCCGCGAGCTGCTGACCGAGCAGTTGCTTCCGGCCTGCCGCTACTTCGCCTACGTGCAGGTAGCCGATGAAGAGCAAAACCTGTGGGAAGAGTACACACGGCTGCAAGACAGCCACCCGCACTTCGCGATGCGCAAGGTGACCGAGGCGTCGCAGATCTACCCGGTGTTTCGCGAACTCTTCAAGAAGGAAGGGGCCACCCCTTGATTCAGGAGACAGCATGAGCGGCTTTCCGGGCGAACGCAGAATCACGGTCGGGCCGCCACCGCCCTTCATGAACGACCGCCGAAAGGCCGAGCGCAAGCCGCTGCAAGCGCCCTTGCCAGCCGGGCCGCGGCCGGCCTCTAAGCTGCCCGACCCGAGTGACTGGAGCTTCGAGCTGATCGAGCAGTACCACGAGGTGATCCGTGCAACCGCGCGGCGCTTCGGCCTGGACACCTACCCGAACCAGCTCGAGATCATCACGTCAGAACAGATGATGGACGCGTACGCCTCGGTCGGCATGCCGGTGAACTACCGCCACTGGAGCTACGGCAAGGAGTTCATCGCCAACGAGAAGAACTACAAGCGTGGCCAGATGGGCCTGGCCTACGAGATCGTCATCAACTCCGATCCGTGCATCAGCTACCTGATGGAAGAAAACACGACCGCGATGCAGGCGCTGGTGATCGCTCACGCGGCCTACGGGCACAACAGTTTCTTCAAGGGCAACTACCTCTTCAAGCTCTGGACCGACGCGTCGTCGATCATCGACTACCTCGTGTACTCGAAGAACTACATCGCCGAATGCGAAGAGCAGTACGGCCTCGGACCGGTCGAAGAGTTGCTCGATAGTTGCCACGCACTGCAGAACTACGGCGTCGATCGTTACCGCCGGCCGAGCAAGCTCTCGTTTGCCGAAGAAACCGCGCGCCGCAAAGACCGGTTGGAGCACGCACAGTCCCAGGTCAACGACATCTGGCGCACGCTGCCGAAGAAGGCCGAGAAGGCCGAAGACGTGGCCAACGCGAAACGTTTCCCGGCCGAGCTGCAAGAAAACATCCTCTACTTCATCGAGAAGAACGCGCCGTTGCTCGAACCCTGGCAGCGCGAGATCGTGCGCATCGTGCGCAAGATCGCGCAGTACTTCTACCCGCAGCGCCAGACCCAGGTGATGAACGAAGGCTGGGCCACGTTCTGGCACCACCACCTGCTCAACACCATGTACGACGACGGCTACCTCACCGACGGCGTGATGATCGAGTGGCTCAAGTCGCACACCAACGTGGTCTACCAGCCGCCGGTGGGGCACCGCGCCTACAGCGGCATCAACCCCTACGCGCTCGGTTTTGCGATGTACACCGACATCAAGCGCATCTGCGAAAACCCGACCGCTGAAGACCGTGAGTGGTTCCCGGGTTTTGCCGGTGCGCCCTGGCTGCCCACGATCGACCACGCGATGCGCAATTTCAAGGACGAGAGTTTCATCGGCCAGTATCTGTCACCGAAGCTCATGCGCGACATGCGCCTGTTCGCGATCCTCGACGACGAAAAGGCCGAGAACCTCGCGGTCTCGGCAATCCACGACGACTCAGGGTTCCGCCGTGTGCGCGAAGCGCTGTCGCACCAGTACGACCTGAGCTCGCGCGAGCCCGACATCCAGGTCTGGAACGTGAACCTGCGCGGCGACCGCTCGCTCACGCTGCGCCACACGCGGCACAACAACCGGCCGCTGCACGAAGGCTCGCAGGAGGTGCTGAAACACGCGGCCCGGCTGTGGGGCTTCGGCGTGCACCTGGAAAGTGTGGACGCGGCTGGCGCCGTGGCGCAGCACCTGACGGTACCTGCCCCCGCGCACTGACGAGGCACCCGGTGGCGGAGTACCGCCACCACCCGCCGGGCGTGTGCGCGGCCGCTCGGGAGCGGCCCGGCGCTGGCCGCGCCCGCGATCTTCAGAAGCTGAAGATCTTGCCCGGGTTCATGATGTTCTTCGGGTCGAGCGCGCGTTTCACGGTTCGCATCATCTCGACCGTTCCGGCACCGGTCTCGTCGATCAGAAAGCCCTGCTTGTGCAGGCCGATGCCGTGCTCGCCGGTGCAGGTGCCGTCGAACGCGATTGCACGCGCCACCACCGCGTCGTTGAGCCTCTCGGCGGTTTCGCGCTCAGAAGGAATGGCCGGGTCGACAAGGTAGGCGATGTGGAAGTTGCCGTCGCCGACATGGCCGACGATGTAGTGCTGCAGGCCCGCGGCTTCGGCTTCATCCGACGCTTGCGTCACGCACTCGGCCAGGTGCGAGATCGGCACGCAGGTGTCGGTGGTGACGGTGCGGCAACCCGGCTTGAGCTGCAAGCCGGCGAAGTAGGCGTGGTGGCGCGCGGTCCAGAGCTTGGTGCGCTCTTCCGGTGTGGTCGCCCATTCGAAGCCGGAGCCACCGAATTCGCTCGCGATCTCCTGCACGCTCGCAGCCTGCTCTTTCACGCTCGCGTCGCTGCCGTGAAACTCCATCAGCAGCATCGGCGCTTCGGTGAGCGTGAGCTTGTCGTGCCGGTTCACGGCGCGCACCGCGTGCGCGTCGAGCAGCTCGCAGCGGGCGATCGGAATGCCCATCTGGATGATCTGGATCGTGGTGCGCACCGCCGCGTCGATGCTCGGGAAGGTGCAGGTCGCGGCCGAGATCGCTTCGGGCAGCGGGTACAGGCGCAGCGTGATCTCGGTCATCACGCCGAGCGTGCCTTCGCTGCCCACCATCAGGCGTGTCAGGTCGTAGCCGGCCGATGACTTGCGCGCGCGCGTACCGGTGTGGATGATCTCGCCGCTCGCAGTCACGACCGTGAGGCCGAGCACGTTCTCGCGCATCGTGCCGTAGCGCACCGCGTTCGTACCACTCGCGCGGGTGGCGCTCATGCCGCCCAGGCTCGCGTCGGCGCCGGGGTCGATCGGGAAGAACAGCCCGGTGTGGCGAATCTCGTTGTTGAGCTGCATGCGCGTCACGCCGGCCTGCACCGTCACGGTCAGGTCTTCGGGCTGGATCGCCACCAGTTTGTTCATGCGAGAGAGGTCGATGCTCACACCGCCCTGCACCGCGAGCAGATGGCCTTCGAGCGACGATCCGGTGCCGAATGGGATCACCGGCACGGCGTACTGGGAAGCGAGCTTAACGACCTCGGCCACGTCTTCGGTGCTCTCGCAGTACACCACCGCTTCGGGCGGCGGCGCGTCGAATGGCGACTCGTCACGACCGTGCTGTTCGCGCACCGCCATTGCGGTGGAGCAGCGCGCGCCGAAGCGCGTTTGCAATGCGTCGAGCATCGCAGCCGGCATGGGGCGCGGGTCGAGGCGCGGCAGCAGGTGGGCGGGAAGAGGTGCGTTCATCGGGTTGTCTCCGTGGCCGCGCGGCGGTGGCCGAAAACGCATTGTGCCAATGCTCTAGCATCGCTGCCATGGCCAACCGACTCACTCAAATCGCAACCCGAACCGGCGACGACGGCACGACCGGCCTGGGCGACGGCACCCGCGTGCCCAAAGACCACCTGCGTGTGCAGGCGATGGGCGATGTGGACGAACTCAATTCGACGCTCGGCGTGCTGCTCGCCGAACCCTTGCCCGATGACGTGCGCGAATTGCTCGTGGTGATCCAGCACGAACTCTTCAACCTCGGTGGCGAGCTGTCGATCCCCGGCTACGAGCTGCTGAAGGCCGACGCCGTGCTGCGGCTGGACGAAGCTCTGGCCCACTACAACGCCGCCTTGCCGCGCCTGAAGGAATTCATTTTGCCGGCCGGCACCCGCAGCGCCGCCATCGCCCACGTGGGCCGCACGATCGCACGGCGCGCCGAGCGGGCCGTGGTCGCGCTCACGGCCGTCGACAAGGTGCGCGCCGAACCGCGCCACTACCTCAACCGCCTGAGCGACCTGCTGTTCGTGCTGGCCCGCGTGCTCAACCGCGCCAACCTCGACGGGCTCGGCGGTGACGACGTCTACTGGAAGAGCGAGCGCCTGGCCCGCGACGCCGAATAGAGGGCGCCGGCGCGCGTGCTGCCCGCCAGGAGCTAGCCCGCTGGGGTGTTCAGCACAGCGCTGAACTCTTCCATGCTGAGGAAGCCGTCCTTGTTCGTGTCGAGGTCGTCGAACTTGAGGGCGATGGCCGGCAGGTGCCCGGCTTCGTCACGCGACAGCTTTCCGTCGCCATTGGTGTCGGCACGGCTGAACGCCGCCTCGACCGCGAGCCGCGCCCTGGCGCCGGGCTCGCTGGCAGAGGTCTGGGTCTGCGCGAAAGCGGCCATGGAGGTGCCCGCCAGCACAACTGCCGCGAGGGCAACCAGCACGAACGGGAATCGCTGGGTCATGACTATCTCCTGATCGACGGGGCAACGCACCATTGAACCGTCCACGCAGCGCCCAGGCCAGCACAATTTCCCGGCCTTACCGGGGTTACATCCCAGTGCAGAGTTTTTACTTGTGGGTGCAGAAGCTCAGTGACCGGTCTTTCGGCGCGCCAGCACGGCGTCGCTCAACACGCTCAGCACCTCCAGTGAGTGCTCCCAGCCGATGCAGGCATCGGTGATGCTCTTGCCGTATTCGAGCTTGGCCGGGTCGTCCTTGCCGGCGCTGAACTTCTGCGCGCCGGCCTGCAGGTGGCTTTCGACCATCACGCCGAAGATGCAGCGGCTGCCGGCGTTCAGCTGCGCCGCCACGTCGCGAGCCACGTCGACCTGCTTTTCGTGCTGTTTGCTGCTGTTGGCGTGGCTGCAGTCGACCATCAGCGTGCAGTCGAGCTTGGCCGCTTCGATTTCCTTGCAGGCGGCGGCCACATGCGCGGCGTCGTAGTTGGGCGTCTTGCCCCCGCGCAGGATCACATGGCAGTCGGTGTTGCCACGCGTTTCGACGATCGCGACCTGGCCGTTCTTGTGAATCGACAGGAAGTGGTGTGGGCGTGAAGCCGCCTGGATCGCGTCGATGGCGATCCTGATGTTGCCGTCGGTGCCGTTCTTGAAGCCGATCGGTGCGCTCAGGCCCGAAGCGAGTTCGCGGTGCACCTGGCTCTCGGTGGTGCGCGCCCCGATCGCGCCCCAGGCGATCAGATCACCCAGGTACTGCGGCGAGATCACGTCGAGGAATTCGCTGCCCGCTGGCATGCCCAGGCGGTTGATCTCGAGCAGCAACTGCCGGCCGATGCGCAGGCCTTCGTCGATGCGGTAGCTCTCGTCGAGGTAGGGGTCGTTGATCAGGCCTTTCCAGCCGACCGTGGTGCGCGGCTTCTCGAAGTAGACCCGCATCACGATCTCGAGCGTGTCGGCGTACTTCTCGCGCATGGTCTTGAGCTTGCGCGCGTACTCGACGGCGGCCACCGGGTCGTGGATCGAACACGGCCCCATGATCACGAGCAGGCGGTCGTCCTTCTTCTGCATGATGCGGCGGATCGCGGCGCGTGTGTCGCCGATCAGAGTCTCGACCGGCGTGCCTGCGATCGGGAAAAAGCGGATCAGGTGCTCCGGCGGCGGCAGCGGCATCACGTCTTTGATCCGCTGGTCGTCGGTCTGGCTGGTGCGTTCGGTTTGCGCATACCAACCCTCGCTGGGGGTATTGGACTTGGTGGTCATGGCAGTCGGCTCCTGGGCTGTGTATTTGAAGAAGGCGAAAACGAAAAAAAACCGCCGGGGGTGAGCCCGGCGGTTTCTGGAGATTCGTTGCGCTGCTGTCTATGTTGCGTAAACGTTTGCCTCTCCGGCCGCCGAGCGGTGCGAGAACCAAAAGTACGCAAAAAAGAATGCAGGGCGGAAAAGCATGGGCGCGAATGTAGCACGCCGCGCCCCAACGGCGATCTCGGGCCAGCGCCGGGCCGCCCCAAGCGGACCGAGCGCCCCTCGGGGGCCGGACGCCGCAGGCGGCCTTGGGGCTGTCATCAAGCGGTGCCGCCAACCGTCAAACGGTCGATGCGCAGCGTCGGCTGACCCACGCCCACCGGCACGCTCTGGCCTTCCTTGCCGCACACGCCCACACCGGTGTCGAGCTTCATGTCGTTGCCGATCATGCTGACGCGCGTGAGCGCATCGGGCCCGTTGCCGATGATGGTGGCGCCCTTCACCGGGTACTGGATCTTGCCGTTCTCGACCCAGAACGCTTCGCTCGCCGAGAACACGAACTTGCCGCTGGTGATGTCGACCTGGCCGCCGCCGAAGTTGGTGGCGTACAGGCCGCGCTTCAGCCCCGCGATGATCTCTTCCTTGGTCTTGTCGCCGCCCAGCATGTAGGTGTTGGTCATGCGTGGCATCGGCACCGCGGCGTAACTTTCACGCCGGCCGTTGCCGGTGGGCGCCACGCCCATCAGGCGGGCATTCATCGAGTCCTGGATGTAGCCCTTCAACACGCCGTCTTCGATCAGCACGTTGCGCTGCGAGGCGTTGCCTTCGTCGTCGACGTTGAGCGAACCGCGCCGGTCGGGGATCGTGCCGTCGTCGAGCACGGTCACGCCCTTCGCTGCCACGCGCTGGCCGATCTTGCCGCTGAACGCGCTGCTGCCCTTGCGGTTGAAGTCGCCTTCCAGGCCGTGGCCGATGGCTTCATGCAACAGCACGCCGGGCCAGCCCGGGCCGAGCACGACGCTCATTTCGCCGGCCTTGGCCGGGCGCGATTCGAGGTTGGTGAGCGCGGCCTTCACGGCGTCGTTCACGTAGCTCTCGATCATCTCGTCGTGGAAGTAGCCGAAGCCGAAACGCCCGCCACCGCCCCCCGAACCGACCTCGCGGCGCACTTCGCCGTTCACCGTCTGCTCGGCGATCACGGTCACCGACAAACGCACCAGCGGGCGCACGTCGGCCGCCAGGGTGCCGTCGGCGCGCGCCACCATCACCACGTCGTATTCACCGGCCAGGCCGGCCATCACCTGCTTGACGCGTGGGTCCTTGGAGCGAGCGAGTTTTTCCACTTTTTCGAGCAGCGCCACCTTCTGCGTGCTGTCGAGCGTGGCGATCGGGTCCATCGGCGCGTAGAGCACGCGGCTGCCGGCAACCTTCGGCTTTGTGCCGACCTTGACCCTGCGGCTCTGGCCGGCGGCGGCGATCGTGCGCACCGTCATCGCGGCGTCCATCAGCGCGGCTTCGGAGATGTCGTCGGAGTAGGCAAACGCGGTCTTTTCACCCGCCACCGCGCGCACACCCACACCCTGGTCGATGCCGAAGCTGCCGCTCTTCACGATGCCTTCTTCCAGGCTCCAGCCTTCGCTGCGGGTGTACTGGAAGTAGAGGTCGGCGTCGTCGATGCGGTGCGTGGCGATCGTGGCGAGCGCCTTCGACAGCGTGGCATCGGTCAGGCCGAAAGGTTCGAGCAGCAGTGAGCGCGCAACGGCCAGGCGCTCGATCGTGGGTTCGCGGGAGATCATGGCCGGAGTCCTTTGGGAAGCACGCAGCCATTGTAGGAGTCAGGGTTGGGACAGACGCGTTCACGCTTCTTTACCCCTGCCGGTCGTCGGTGCTGGCGTGGCCCTCGTTGAAGACTCCGGAATCAGCAAGGCCGAATCCAACGCGAAGGCCGACGGCACCCTGACCCGGCGCGAGCGCAAGCGCCTGCACCGCATGCAGAACGCGGCCAGCAAGGCTATTCACACCCAGAAGCACGACGCGAAAACCGCGAAGTAACTTTCCCCACGCGCTGGCGCTGATCCTCAGCGCGCCAGCCCGGCCGCCAGAGCGTCGAACACGAGCTTCAACCTCGGCGTGCCGCGCAACTCGCGGTGTGCCGTGATCCACATCGGCAGCGGCGCGAGCGGCACGGTCGGCAACACCCGAACAAGCTCGGGCGCGAGCGCGGCCACGCGGTTCAGGCACACGCCAATGCCCAGGCCCGCGAGCACCGCCTGCCAGGCCACGATCTGGTTGTCGCAGCGAAAACTGAAGAACTCGCGCTTTACCTTGAAACCCGCCGCGTGAAAGCCGCGCAGCAACTGGTCGGAACGGTCGAAGCCGACCCACTGGTGCTGCAACAGGTTCGTGGCGTTCGGCTTGCCGTGCGCCTGCACGTAGTCGCGGTGTGCGTAGAAGCCGATCGGGTGGTCGGCCAGGCGGCGCGCCACCAGCGCGGTCTGGGTCGGGCGCAGCATGCGCAAGGCGATGTCGGCCTCGCGCTCCAGCAGGTTCTCGAGCGTGTTGCTCGCCACCAGTTCGATCTGGATCTCGGGGTGGGTCTCGCGCAAACCACGCAGCAGCTCGGGCAGCACATAAGCACTGACGACTTCGCTCGCGGTGATGCGCACCGTACCGGCGAGTGTCTGCGTGCGGCCCGCTGCCACCATGGCGAGCTGCTGCGCCTGCTCGTGCATGCGCTCGGCCGGCGCACGCAGCGCAGCGCCCGCTTCGGTCAGGCGCAAACCGCGAGTTGTGCGCTCGAACAGCGCCTGGCCGAAATGCGCTTCGAGCTGCGCGATCTGCCGGCTCAGCGTCGGCTGGCTGCTGCCAAGCACCGCCGCGGCGCGGCTCAGTGAACCGCTGTGAGCCACTTCAAGGAACGAACGCAGAAGGGCCCAGTCGGGTTCAGGGATCGGCGCGCGTGCTTTGATATTCACTTGTGGATAGCCGCTATTCAGTCATGCGTATTGTGCTGTTCTATTCGTCCCCGAACAATCCTTTCATCGACACCCTGAACGGAGCCCCTCATGTCTTCCACCGTACTGATTCTCGGCGCTGCTGGCCGCATCGGCCAGGTCATGGCGCTCGCCTTCGCGAATGCCGGCTGGCAGGTGCGCGCACAAGCCCGCAAGGCGCTGCCCGCGGCGCTGCAAGGGCACGCACGGGTGACGCCCGCGGCCTGCGACGCCACCGACCTGCCCGCGCTCACTGCTGCCGCCCACGGTGCGAGCGTGGTCGTCAACGCCTTGAATCCGCCTTACACCGAGTGGGACCGGCTGGCCCAGCCGCTCGCCGACGCCGCACTCGCGGTGGCGCGTGCCAGCGGCGCGCTGCTGATGTTGCCGGGCAACGTCTACAACTTTGGCCGCGAGCTGCCGGCGCTGCTCTCGGCCACGACGCCGGAACTTGGCAACACGCCCAAGGCGCGCATTCGCATCGAAATGGAACGGCGCCTCGCGGCTGCCGCTGGCGAGGGCGTCGACAGCGTCGTGATCAGGGCCGGCGATTTTTTCGGCGGCCCCGGCCGTGGCACCTGGTTCGACATGGCCATGCTCGCCAAGCTCGGCAAGCGCCGTTTTGTCTACCCCGGCCCTGACGATGTGGCCCACGCATGGGCTTACCTGCCCGATCTGGCGCAGGCTTTCGTGCGGGTGGCCGAACGGCGCGAACAACTGCGCGGCCACCACCGCCTGCACTTCGCTGGCCACACGCTCACCGGGCGGGCGATGCGCGATGCGCTCGCGCAAGTCACCGGTCGGCCGCTGCGTCTGGCCGGCCTGCCCTGGCCATTGATTCGCCTCGCTGCGCCCTTTGTGCCGATGTGGCGCGAGCTGCTCGTGATGCGCTACCTGTGGCAGCGGCCGCACGCGCTCGACGACACGGCCTTGCGCGCCCTGATCGGCGTCGTGCCGCAGACGCCGTTGCCGCTGGCATTGCGCCATGCCTTGCTCGAACTGGACATTCCGGTCGACGCGAGCGGCGCGCCTGCCCACGCCTGAGGCCGGCGCGCGCTACGCTTTGTCGTCGGCGCATTTCTTCAGCGCCAGCGCGCGCTCGTAGAGCGCGTTGCGTGGCGCGCCTGTCAGCTCGGCGCCGATGGCCACTGCCTGCTTCAGTGGCAGCGCGGCGAGCAAGGTACGCAGCGTGTTGTCGAACGCCGGCGCGTCGGAAGCGCCATCGGCCACGAATGCATGCAGCACCAGCACGAACTCGCCCCGGCTGCGGTGCGCGTCGGCTGCCAGCCACGCCGGCAGCGCGGAGGCGGGCATCGTGGTCACGCTCTCGAACTGTTTGGTCAGCTCGCGGCACACCGTCACCGGGCGTGCGTCACAGCCTTCAGCGAGCGCTGCAGCCAGCGCTTCGATGCGGTGCGGCGCTTCGAACAACACCTGTGCCTGCGGGCTGGCAGCGAGCTGCTGCACGGCGCGCGCGCGTTCGCTCGCGCGCGAAGACAGGAAGCCGACGAAGGTGAACGGGCCGACGATCGCATCACCGGCCACGCTGAGCGCCGCCACTGCGCTGCTCGCACCCGGAATCGGCACGCAGCGGTAGCCCGCCGCCTGCGCTGCCGCCACCAGCGCCGCGCCCGGGTCGCTGATCGCCGGGGTGCCGGCGTCGCTGACATAGGCCACCCGTTCACCCTGGGCGAGCCGCGCCAGAATGCCCGAAGCCGCCTCGCGCTCGTTGTGCTCGTGGACCGCGAGCAGCGTTTTGCCTTCGATGCCGAGCTGCCGCAGCAGCGGCGCGCTGTGGCGCGTGTCTTCGCAGGCAATGGCATCGACCAGCCCCAGCACATGGATGGCGCGCAGCGTCAGGTCGGCCAGGTTGCCGATCGGCGTGGCCACCACGTACAGTGCGCCCGCAGGGTAAGTCTGGGCACCGGCCGCGCTGGCGGCGGCCTGTTGCATCAACGAAGCGTGGGGTGTGGTCACGGGTATGGCAGATGCGAAGAAGGCCACGAGCAAGAGCGTGGGGGACGCGGGCGAAGCGCTGGCGCTGGCCCACCTCGAGCGCCAGGGGCTCACGCTCGTGCAGCGCAATTATCGGGTCGCGGCCGGGCCGCATGCGCGTGGTGGTGAAGTCGACCTGATCCTGCGCGAGCGCGACGGCACGCTGGTGTTCGTCGAAGTGCGTACCCGAAGCAGCGCAGCCTTCGGTGGTGCGGCGGCGAGCATCAGCGCGAGCAAACAGCGCCGCCTCGTGTTCGCGGCGCAGCACTTTCTGCGCCGCTACAGCACGCTGCCGCCGTGCCGCTTCGATGTGATCGCGATCGAGGGAGAAGGCGTCGAATGGCTGCGCGGCGCGTTCGATACGTCCTGATTCAAGTGCACGCCGACGTGCACTGACTGTGGAACCTTGGTGGTGCAACGGTGTCATATGATCCGTGCCCATGCTTGAACAACGCATTCAACAGCAGTTTTTCGACAGCGCCGACCTCAAATACGCCGCTGCCGAAGTGCTCTCCAAACCGATCGCCGATGCGGTCAGCGCCATCGTCGGCTGCATCACCAGCGGTGGCAAGGTGCTGATCTGCGGTAATGGCGGTTCGGCCGCCGACGCCCAGCACTTCGCCGCCGAGTTCGTCGGCCGCTTCGAACGCGAGCGCCCGGGCCTGGCCGCCATCGCGCTGACCACCGACACCTCGATCCTCACCGCGGTCGGCAACGACTACAGCTTCGAGCACATCTACTCCAAGCAGGTGCAGGCGATCGGCGCCCCCGGCGACGTGCTGCTGGCCATCACCACCAGCGGCAACTCCGGCAACGTGGTGGCGGCGGTAGCAGCCGCTCACGCCAAAGAGATGACCGTGATCGCGCTCACCGGCCACAAGGGCGGGAAGATGCGCGAGCTTCTGAGCGAAACCGACGTGCACATCTGTGTGCCACACGACCGAACCGCGCGCATTCAGGAGGTGCACCTTCTCGTGTTGCACTGTCTGTGCGATGCGGTCGACTTGCAACTCTTGGGCGAACAGGAAAACACATGACTTCATCGAACCGCAGCCTGCGACCCAGTACCCTCTTGCGCAGCCTGCTGCTGGCGCTGGTGGCCGGCACCACGCTCAGCGCCTGCGCGCCGCTGCTGATCGGCGGGGCCATCTGGGGCGGCACGCTGGTCGTCTCCGACCGCCGCACTTCGGGCACCCAGATCGACGACCAGGCGATCGAGCTGAAATCGGTGCGGCGCATCACCGACGTGATTGCCGACCGCGGCCACGTCAACGTCACCAGCTACAACCGGCTGGTGCTGATCACCGGCGAGGTGCCGACCGATGCCGACAAGACCGCTGTCGAGCAGGCCGTGATGCGGATCGAGAACGTGCGCAGCATCGTCAACGAGCTGACCTTGAACGCAGCGAGTTCGCTCTCGGCGCGCTCGAACGACACGCTGATGACGAGCAAGGTCAAGGCCAGCATGGTCGATGCGAAAGACATTCAGTCCAACGCCTTCAAGGTCGTTAGCGAGCGCAGCGTGGTCTACCTGATGGGCCGCGTGACCGAGCGCGAAGCCAACCGTGCCGCGGAAGTGGCGCGTGGCGTGAGCGGCGTGCAGAAGGTCGTGAAGGTGTTCGAACTCGTCAGCGAAGGCGAGCTCGCCGACACCGAACCGAAGGCGGTCGTCAAGCCCTGACGACTTTGCTTCAGCGCAGCCGCTTGACGAGGCTCGACGTGTCGAGTCGGTTGCCGCCGGCGGCCTGGATGTCGGCGTAGAACTGGTCCACCAGCGCCGTCACCGGCAAGCGTGCGCCGTTGCGCCGGGCTTCGTCGAGCACGAGGCCCAGGTCCTTGCGCATCCAGTCGACCGCAAAGCCGAAATCGAAACGGTCTTCGAGCATCGTCGGGCCGCGGTTGTCCAACTGCCAGCTCTGCGCTGCCCCCTTGCCGATGACGCCGAGTACGGCCTTCATGTCGAGACCGGCCTTTTCACCGAAGGCGATGGCTTCGGCCAGGCCCTGCACGAGCCCGGCGATCGCCACCTGGTTGACCATCTTGGCCAGCTGGCCGGCGCCGCTGGCGCCGATCAGGGTCACGGCTTTGGCGAAGGCCATCGCAACCGGGTGGATCGCATCGAACGCGGCCGGGTCGCCACCGCACATCACGGTGAGCGTGCCGTTGATGGCGCCGAGATTGCCGCCCGAGACCGGTGCATCGATGAAGTGCAGGCCGCGTGCCTGCGCCGCGGCGCTCAGCTCGCGCGCCACTTCGGCAGAGGCTGTCGTGTGATCGACGAACACGGCGCCGGTTTTCATGCCGGCGAAAGCGCCCGCGTCGCCCAGCACCACCGAGCGCAGGTCGTCGTCATTGCCGACGCAGGCGAAGACAATGTCGGCGCCTGCCGCAGCGAGCTTCGGCGTGGCGGCAAACGCATGACCGTACTCGCCGGCCCAGGCCTGCGCCTTGGCCGGCGTGCGGTTGTAGACGGTGACCTTGTGGCCGGCGCGCACCAGGTGGCCCGCCATCGGGTGGCCCATCACACCGAGGCCGAGGAAGGCGACGCGGCGCGGCGCGGTGGGTTCGTAGGTTCTGTCGGTCATGTGAGTTTCAAGAAAAAGACAACGGCCTCGTCAGAGGCCGTTTTGTGTCAGCGAAGCGCCCGGTTACAGGCCGTCTTGGGTTCAGTGCAGAGCTGAGTTATACGATGGTCAGGTGCTCCGTGCCCGCCGCCAGATCGGTGCTGCGCGCGCGCGAGCTGTGCAGCTTGATCTGCAGCCGCAGGTCGTTGACCGAGTCGGCGTTGCGCAGCGCGTCTTCGAAAGTAACGGCCTGGCTTTCGTACAGGTCGAACAGCGACTGGTCGAAGGTTTGCATGCCAAGCTCGCGCGAGCGTTTCATGATCTCCTTGATCTCGGCCACTTCGCCCTTGAAGATCAGGTCGGAGATCAGCGGCGTGTTCAGCATGATCTCGACCGAGGCCACCCGCCCGCGCCCTTCCTGGCGCGGCAGCAGGCGCTGCGATACCAGCGCCTTCAGGTTCAGCGACAAGTCCATCAGCAACTGCTGGCGCCGTTCTTCGGGGAAGAAGTTGATGATGCGGTCGAGCGCCTGGTTGGCGCTGTTGGCGTGCAGCGTGGCCATGCACAGGTGGCCGGTTTCGGCGAACGCGACCGCATGTTCCATGGTCTCGCGGTCACGAATCTCACCCATCAAAATCACATCGGGCGCCTGGCGCAGCGTGTTCTTCAGCGCCTGTTCCCAGCCATCGGTGTCGATGCCGACCTCGCGCTGCGTGATGATGCAGTTCTTGTGCGGGTGCACGAATTCGACCGGGTCTTCGATCGTGATGATGTGGCCGAAGGAATTTTCGTTTCGGTAGTCGACCATGGCCGCCATCGAGGTGCTCTTGCCCGAGCCGGTGGCGCCCACCAGGATCACCAGGCCACGTTTGCTCAGCGCCACGTCTTTGAGCACCTGCGGCAGGTTCATCGTGTCGATGGTCGGCAAGGTTTGCGGGATCGTCCGCAGCACCATGCCGATGTGGCCCATCTGCACGAAGGCGTTGCAGCGGAAGCGCCCGATGCCCTGCGGCGCGATGGCGAAGTTGCACTCCTTGGTGCGCTCGAACTCCGCAGCCTGCTTGTCGTTCATCACCGAGCGCGCCAGCGCCAAAGTGTGCTGCCCGGTCAGCGGCTGCGGCGAGACCTTGGTGACCTTGCCGTCGACCTTGATCGCTGGCGGAAAGTCGGCCGTGAGAAACAGGTCGGAGCCATTGCGCGACACCATCAGCCGCAGCAGGTCGTTGACGAATTTGGATGCCTGATCGCGTTCCATTCAAATCTCCATCAAAAGCGATGACGATGATGCAGGCCAGCGCCGGGCCGCTCCCAAGCGGCCTGCGCTCCCCTCGGGGGGCGGGCACCGCGCAGCGGTGACCTTGGGGCCGTCATTCATCCAGGGAAGTTTTCAGGGAACTTGGCCTTGGAGCGCGCTTCGGCCGGCGAGACCACGTTGCGCCGCACCAGGTCGGACAAGTTCTGGTCCAGCGTCTGCATGCCCAGCGCATTGCCGGTTTGGATCGACGAATACATCTGCGCGATCTTGGCTTCGCGGATCAGGTTCCGGATGGCTGCGGTTCCAAGCATGATCTCGTGCGCCGCCACGCGGCCCGAGCCGTCCTTGGTCTTGCACAGCGTTTGCGAGATCACGCCGATCAGCGATTCCGACAGCATCGCACGCACCATTTCTTTTTCGGCTGCCGGGAACACGTCGACGATCCGGTCGACCGTCTTGGCCGCGCTCGAGGTGTGCAGCGTGCCGAACACGAGGTGGCCGGTTTCAGCGGCAGTCAGTGCCAGGCGAATGGTTTCCAGGTCGCGCATTTCGCCCACGAGAATCGCGTCCGGGTCTTCGCGCAAGGCCGAGCGCAGCGCGTTCGAGAAACTCAGGGTGTGCGGGCCGACCTCGCGCTGGTTGATCAGGCACTTCTTCGACTCGTGCACGAACTCGATCGGGTCTTCCACCGTGAGCACGTGGCCGAACTCGTTTTCGTTCAGGTGGTTCACCATCGCCGCCAGCGTGGTCGACTTGCCCGAGCCGGTCGGCCCGGTCACGAGCACCATGCCGCGCGGTTTGAGCGCCAGCTCGGCAAAGATCTTCGGCGTGTTGAGCTGCTCGAGCGTCAGGATCTTCGACGGAATGGTCCGGAAAACCGCCGCCGCGCCACGGTTCTGGTTGAAGGCGTTGACGCGAAACCGCGCCAGGCCCTGAATCTCGAACGAGAAGTCGCACTCCAGCGTTTCTTCGTAGTTCTTGCGCTGCGAGTCGTTCATGATGTCGTACACCATGCTGTGAACCTGCTTGTGATCGAGCGGGTCCACGTTGATGCGGCGCACATCGCCGTGCACCCGGATCATCGGCGGCAGGCCCGAGGACAGGTGCAGGTCGGACGCCTTGTTCTTGACCGAAAACGCCAGCAGTTGAGTGATGTCCATGGGTGCGGAAGTCGGGTGATTCGGGCCGCGCACGAGAGCGCAGAGGCGCTGCGAGATACTCTCGAAGCATTATGGCGATGATCGCAGACAAGCTCCAACAAGTGCGCGCTCGCATCGCGCAGGCCTGCGCGTCGGCGAGTCGCCCCGTGCAAAGCGTCACGTTGCTGGTGGTAAGCAAAACCTACGGCCCCGAGGCGGTGCGCGAGGCCTTCGAAGCCGGTGAACGGCGCTTCGGCGAGAACTACGTGCAGGAAGGAGTCGACAAGATTGCCGCACTCGCCGAGTTGCGCAGCAGCATCGAATGGCACCTGATCGGCCCGCTGCAGTCAAACAAGACGCGCGTGGTGGCAGAGCAGTTCGACTGGGTGCATTCGGTCGACCGGCTGAAGATCGCGCAGCGCCTGAGCGAGCAGCG